>CALXYD010000087.1 GCA_944392865.1 uncultured Alphaproteobacteria bacterium | reverse complement strand
GCCGGCGAAGGCAAATCCACCATCTCCATCGGCCTTGCCGACGCGTTGCGGAAATTGAAGAAAAAAGCGATATTGGCTTTGCGCGAACCCTCGCTCGGCCCCTGCTTCGGGGTTAAAGGGGGCGCGACCGGCGGCGGTATGTCGCAAATTATCCCGATGGACGACATCAATTTGAATTTTACCGGCGACATCCACGCGATAACCGCGGCGAACAATTTATTGGCGGCGATGATAGACAACCACATCAAATTCGGCAACTTGCTTGATTTTAAGAAAGTCTGTTTCCGGCGCTGCCTGGATTTGAACGACCGCGCACTGCGGCAGGTAACGGTGGGCGGCGGCAAAAACGGCGGCGTAAAAAGGGCGGACGGCTTTAACATTTCGGTAGCGTCCGAAGTAATGGCGATTCTTTGTCTGGCGGAAGGGCTGGACGATTTAAAAAGCCGTTTAAATCAGATTGTTGTCGGCGAAAACTCAAGCGGTGCGCCAATTCTGGCCAAAGAGTTGCACGCCGCGGGCGCAATGGCGGCGATATTGAAAGACGCGGTGCTGCCGAATTTGGTGCAGACGTTGGAACACACGCCGGCGCTGGTGCACGGCGGCCCGTTTGCGAATATCGCACATGGCACAAGCTCGGTCATCGCGGCGCGGACGGCGCTGGGACTGGCGGATTATGTCGTAACCGAGGCGGGTTTCGGCGCGGATTTGGGCGCGGAAAAATTTTTTGACATTTTCGGACGCAAGTCGGGACTGTTCCCGGACGCGGTCGTGCTGGTCGCCACGGTGCGCGCGCTGAAAATGCACGGCGGCGTAGCCAAAACGGAATTGGATAAGGAAAATATGCCGGCGGTGCGGGCGGGCTTTGCCAACCTTGCGGCGCATATTCGCAACCTGCGGCAGTTCGGCGCCGAGCCGATAGTCGCATTAAACCGGTTTACCAAAGACACCGCGGCGGAATTGCGCCTGGCGGCGGAATTGTGCCGGAAAGAGGGCGTGGGAGCCGTCGTCGCGGAAGGCTGGGCAAAAGGCGGCAGAGGCTGTATAAATTTAGCCAAATCAGTGCTTAAGCAGCTGGAGTTGAATCAAAGTATGAACAGCTGTCCGCACCTGCTTTATGCCGATGGCCTGCCGCTGATTGATAAAATCACCACCGTTGCCACTCGGATATACGGCGCCCGAAAAGTAACTTTTTCCGCCGCCGCCCGCCGCGAATTAGCCAAATTCACCCGTTGGGGCTATGGGGAGTTGCCGGTATGCATCGCCAAAACGCAAAATTCGATTTCGCACGATAAAAATTTGCTCGGCGCGCCGCACGGCTACACGTTTCCGATAACCGAAGCGCGGTTATCGGCGGGCGCGGGTTTTGTCGTGGCGCTGTCCGGCGAGATATATACGATGCCCGGCCTGCCGCGCCGCCCCGCCGCCGAAGACATTGACGTAGACAACAACGGTACCGTCAGCGGCCTGTTCTGACCCCGCCCATACCAAAACCCTCCTCATATCTCTCGTCCCAATAGACAACTGCCGCAAGTGCCGCTGGTACTGCCCGTGGCGCGGCCACTGCAGGTGCGGCGCGCACTGCCGCTGGCACCCGCCCCTCCCCGCAAACACAAAAAACAGGCCTTGCTCAACAGTAACACCTGTTTTTTTTAAACCGCCTGACAAAACAGCAGGCCTTTATTTCTTTAACGAAATTTTCTCATCCAACAATTTGACAACCAGTTCCTCGCAGTCCGTCCCGAAAATACGAGCCCGTACCTCAAAGGAAAGTTTCTGCCGCATAATCATTTCTCCAATCAATGCCGCATTTCCGGTTTCAAAAACAGCCGCCTGCACCTCATCGGCAAGCTTCTGCTCCTTAATCAGCCACATAATCAAATTCTGATTGCCGGTGTTGAAGATGGCCATTTGCGCTTCATCAGAGAGGCTTTGATGCACAATCAGCCCCACGGTCAGCTCTTTGTCGCCGACATTGACTATTGCCATTTGCGCTTCATTGGAAAGCTTCTGATACAAAACCAGCAAATCAATCAATTTCTTATCACCGGTGTTGACAATGGCCGCCTGCACCCCGCCGAAAAGTTCCTGACGCAAAATCAGTCCCAAAATTAACTCCTTATCGCCGGTATTGACAACGGCCGCTTGTACCTCGGCGGCAAGCTTTTGGCACCAAATCAGCCACATAATCAACTCTGTATTGCCGGTATTGACAATTGCCTTTTGCGCCTCATCGGCAAGCTTCTGGCGCCAAATCAGTTCCTCAGTCAACTTCTCATCGCCGATATGGGCAACCTCCGCCTGTTCTGCCGCGGAAAGCGGCTTTTCTTTCATAATCTTAGAGAAATTTTCCATAATCTTGACTCCCTTTTTCATACAAAATAATGTAGAATTTTAACGTACCTTATTTTTCAACAATTTGCAAGAAAAATATTTTATTTATTTTCAATGCTTTATCTCTTGGCATAACTGTTGAAAAATAAGGTACGGATTTTTGCCGAAGTTTATCCTGCCA
>CALXYD010000086.1 GCA_944392865.1 uncultured Alphaproteobacteria bacterium | reverse complement strand
CAATCGCCGCATAAACATCGGCGTCAAATTCTTTTAAATTATTCATAAAATCTCCGTTAATAATCCAGCATATCGATTCGTTTTTGGTGACGTCCGCCTTCAAATTCGGTGGCAAAGAAAATTTTTATCCGTCGTGCGACATCTTCCTTATTCATTGTCCTGCCGCCAAAAACAATAACATTGGCGTTATTGTGCTTTTTTGCCATTTCCGCAACTTCATCAGAGTAGAGCAGGGCGGCGCGAATGCCTTTATGGCGGTTAGCGCGGATGGATATGCCGATTCCCGTGCCGCAGACCAATACGCCGGCTTCGGCCTTTCCGCCAAGTATGGCTTCGGCCATTTTGTCGGCAAAAGACGGATAATCAACCGACGAACAATCGTTTGTCCCCAAATCCAGCACATCATAACCGCTGTCCTGCAAAAAATTCTTTGCAAATTCTTTCATTTCAAATCCGGCGTGATCGGATGCTATGGCGATTTTCATTTCAAACCCTCCGCAACAACATTGTTCTTCTATATCAAAAAAGCCTAAAAGAATATAAGCATAATTTCCGATAATGCACAGAATAAAAAAATGCACAAATTTAAAAAAATATATTGACGTGTAAATTTTTTTATGTATATATACAACTCACCACGTTGATGTTGGTACTTTTGAGTTGGCCGGTTGGCAGAGTGGCTCATGCAGAGGACTGCAAATCCTTGTACATCGGTTCAATTCCGGTACCGGCCTCCAAGTTATATTCCGACTTAGCTCAGTGGTAGAGCAATCGGCTGTTAACCGATTGGTCGTTGGTTCGAGCCCAACAGTCGGAGCCAGTATAAAGAGTTGTTTGCCGCGGCAGACAGCTCTTTTTTTATAATTGCGGAAATAAAAAAGGATGAATGTCGGAAAGATAATAGGAATTGCCTGCGCGATATTTGCCGGGATAAAAAGCGTTTGGGCGTTGGAACAAATATCAGTGTCGGAAAATATCGCCGCTGCCGTTTCCGGGGCAAAAGCGGATATTGGTGTCGCTTATGCCGATTCTTCCGGCTATTGGCAAAGCAACACCCGAAAATATCCGTTGTTAAGCGTTTTTAAGCTGCACGTCGCGGTAGCCGTTCTCGCCTGGGCGGATAAGGAAAATAAGCCTTTGGATACTTTAATAAATGTTTCTGCCGCAGAAATAAATAAAGATATGTATAGTCCGATGTTGCAAAAATACGGTGTTGAAAATTTTTCTCTGCCGTTGCGCGAACTGTTGCGCTATATGGTGGCGGAAAGCGATAACAACGCGTGTGATATTTTAATTCGCCGTTTAGGCGGAATAAAATCCGTTGCCGCCTATATTCGCAAAATCGGTTTGCCGGAAACGGAGATAAAAGTAACCGAAGCCGAAATGAATGAAGATGTTATGTTGCAATATGCCAATCGGGCGCCGTTGTCTGAAATTATCAAATTGTTGCAACTGATACAAAATGAAAAATTATTTTCCGCCGCATTGCATAAAGAACTATTGAACATAATGATACAGACATCAACCGGAGCCGATAAAATTAAAAAATACCTGCCCGAAGAGATGATTGTTGCGCACAAAACCGGTTCTTCCTCCCGCCTGCCGAACGGGCAAAAAATTGCCGACAATGATGTGGCGATTATAAAAAACGGTGATGATATTTCTTATCTTGCCGTTATGGTCGCGGATTCTTCGGCTTCCGATAAAGAAAATGCCGAAACAATTGCCCGCATAGCCAAAGCCCTGTCCGATTCGCCGGAGAATTAAAAATCTTCTTTGTTTTTTAGGCTGTCATACCTTTTATGAATACACTGAATGCAGGTTTTGTGCACGCCGTCGGTAATGTTATAATAAACGAACCGTCCCTGCTTTTCCGCGGTAACAAAACCGTCATCGCGCAATTTTTTTAGAAATTGTGAAACCTTGAGCTGCTCCACGCCGATTCCGCTGACAATTTCTGTCACATTTTGCCGCCCGTGCAAAACCAGCCATTCTAAAATTCGCATTTTATCATAATGGGCAAAAAGTTTCATCCGGTTTGCCGTCATCATTGTATAATCCGCCGGCAGCATGGCTTTTGCCCCCTCTTGCAAAAAAAAGAAACAATCGGTCATATAGGCATAGAGTTTTCTGAGGCAGACGAAAATGCTTGCCGGATATTCCTCGCATATAGCGTAATAAACAAATAAGCCGTGCCGGGAAGTCTTAACCAGATGGCTGTCGCGCATTTTTTTGAGGCTTTGCGAGATAATGGCTTGTTCTGCGTCAAGCGCTTTGGTAATGGCAGAAACCGACGACGCGCCGTTGACGTCCAGATACTCCAAAATGCGCAATCTGAGTGGATGGGAAATATAACTGATACCCTTTACCGCTTTTTTCATAGTTTCGTTCGGAAGCTGCTTATCCATCATAAACTCCTGTAATTTTGCCATATTATAGCGGTAATAATCCTTTTTGCAACAAAAATCCCCGGCATTTTGAACAATCCGTCAGAAATTGGATAATTCATTTTGCCGGGGAAAGGAATGGAAAATTATTTTTTGAAAGCAGGACACAACTTATCAAATTTTTCCCGATTCTCGTCCGACCACCCCATCAGGTAATTGTCGCCCATACAAAACAGCGGCGTGCCGACATTGCGCCCGAGTTTAAATTTTTCAGCGCATTGTTTAAACAGATACATACCGCCCGGCTTATAAATATCAATTTTTTCAATATTTAAGCCCGTCCAATTTTTGCGGATGTATTCATCGGCCGTTTGGCAATACGGACAACCGTCGTATGAGAAGAAATATATTTTGTCGTTCTGGAGTTCCCCGGCAGCCCGAGCAGAAGAAATCAACCCGAGAGCGATAATAAAACCAAATAAAAATGCACGCATTTTTCAATATCTCCTATAAAACTATTCAATACAGCAGTCAACCGCCTTGCGGACAAACGCCTTCATCTTGGCAAACGCCGTCTGCGGTTCGCCTTCCGTGTTATCCGCCGCTGTTGAAGCGTCTTTGCCCGTTGCCGCCTTGGCTTTGCTGCCCGCCGATTCGGCAACCGATTTTTCGGCGATAATTCCCGCCGCCGCTACTTTCTCGCT
>CALXYD010000085.1 GCA_944392865.1 uncultured Alphaproteobacteria bacterium | reverse complement strand
GGTCGGTTCGGGCAATGGTATTCTGGTGCAAAGCGGCGGTTATGGGGTTAATAGTGCTTCCGGAATGATTACGCTTGCCGGTAGCGGGTATGGCGCCAAGGTTGAGGATGGCGATTTTTTGAATGCCGGAACAATTGAATTCAGCAGCAAAAACGGCGGAAGTTGTGCAAATGTTTCGGTGGGTGGCGAATGTGTTGATAGTGATGATGAAACAGAAACGACTTCTGCAAACGGATTGATTTATGTTGGCAAAAACGGGACGTTCATTAACAGCGGTGTGGTTGATATGGACGGCGAAACGGTTGATTTTGACAGTATGAGAGATGAAGAAAGCGGCGCGTTTGTGGTGGCAAAAGGCGGAACTTATAAAGCTGACAGCTTCAAAGGCGCGGTGGTGGCCGGAAAAGATATTGTCAAAGGCGGGTTTGAAGATAGATATGTCAATGAAAACTCTTTTGAAGGCAGAAACGAGGGGCTTTCCGTCAGTTCGGGGTCATATATGTTTGATGCGGCATTAAAGGATGACGGCGACAGCATTGATGTTGAAATGGCGCGCAAAGAGTTTGATGCGCTGGTTGAAGATAAAGAAATCGCCGGATTTTTGGAAACAAACTATAAACTAGAGAATAACGAAGCGATGTATGATGCGCTCAAAGATGCGGAAGACAAGGCGACTTTTGATGAAACAACGAGATTAGAAACAGGACAGAATTTCTATGCCAATTTGCCGCGGGAGAATATGGCGGTGTTGCGCGGGTTAAACGCACAGGAACAGAGCCGGATTCTTGAGGAAGGATTGGAAGGCGGCTCTATCGGGATGGATTATTTCCAGACCGGCAAAGATGCGCAAAGCGGGTTAAGCGGTTATGCCGATAACGTATACAGCCCGTATGCCGGTTACGGTAAAAAGCTTGGCAACGGTTGGAGTATCGGGGCAACGTTGCGCGGTGCATACGCCGATGCGGAATATGACGAGGCGGCGTCTTCACGCGATAACAAGATATTGATGGCATTTATGCCGATTTTATATCAAAACGGCGGATTTAAGTTTTTGACAATGCCGAGTGCGGGCGCAGGATACGGTACTTATAAACGGCACGCCGTTTCGGGAACATACGAGGCGGATACGCTGGATTTGTATTACGGTTTGTATAATCACGCCGAATACAGCGTTGATATGAAAGTTGCGGAATTGGTGGCGGAGGCGGAACTTAATCTGCAAGGAGTGTCAATGTCCGAGGCGGAAGAAGATGGCGGGCTTAACTTGCAATCCAACGACTCGTTGTCGTTGGAAGCCGGTATCGGACTGAAATTGCGCAAGCGTATCCAGCTTGCAAAAGAGCGGTCGCTGATGTTGGCTATCGGGGCAAAGTATTATCACGAATTTTTGGATCCGTATAAAAATTTGCGTGTCGGAATGGACGGTTCGCCGGTTGATTTCGGCATACGGGCATACGATGAGGATAAGAACCGGCTGCAAACAACGGCAGAGGCAGTGTATAAAGACGGCGATTTCGCCGTGGCGGCGGAGATTTCGCACAATGCTGAAAAAGAGAGCAGTGTTGAAGGCGGCGTCGGGGTGCGGTATAATTTCTGATTTATATAATCGGCGCTTTTTTGTGAATATTTGCTATAAGATTTTTATGGAAATACTTTTTGCGAAAATAACTTGACAAAATTTAAAATCTGGTATATTAGACAGGCAGGAAAGATTTTTTATGTCGTAATATTATTAACCTATAAAAAAACTTAATTATGGAAAAAGCAGTTATGCGGCGCAATCACGGATACCTGATGGTGCCTAAACATGAGTTGGTAAAGGAATATCAACAAAGAGTCAGAATGAACGGACAGCCTAAGGCTCTTCCTTTTGATGACGAAGAGCAAGAGCTTAAGGTTGATTTTAATGACTGGGTTATGCCTGAATCCAAGCATGAACCGGTGATTGAAGAATATTTGTGGGGCATTCGTTGCGGTGTTTCGCAATTTGTGGATCTTGATAAATGTTCTTTTTCTGAGGTTTTGGATATTGCCAAGGCCAATGAAATGTATGAAATTTATTCGCCGGCGTGCGTTCGGTATTATCTGGATGGCAGCCGAGAGGTAATTCCGCAAAATATCTCCTGTTATAATACGGATGTAAGGTTTTCGGATTGGAATTTGATAGATATCAAACAGGCGGAGACGTTATTTCCCGATGAACAGGCTAATTTTGCCAAATTTCCGAAAGAAACAAAATTCCTGTGCGCACCTAATGTAGACAGAATTCGTATTGCCAATCAAGAAGAAAATGAAATCGGTATGAGCTTTGAGTTTGTGGATACGATTCAACCGATGGCGTTCTTTTTGGGCAATTTGCGGACAATGTTTTGCAGTATTGCCGGAAGAATTAAGGCCAACAAAGGGCGGCGCTTCTGTGCTTTGAACCGGATGACCGAAGTTGCGTTTGTGAAAAGCCGGATTTGTTTCTTGGCCGGCGGGTGTTATTCGTATGCTAAGGCCGTCAGTCTTGCGTCAGAGGATGAACTTATTAATGTCCGGCGGCATTTTGCCAAAGGTGGATCCCAGAACTTTTGGTTAACGATTGATGGCAAATTTATTGTCAATGCAGACGGATTAAACCGCTTTGTGCAAGAAGATGGTGAGGATTTTACAATATGTGTTCCGCCTTCGGTGTATGAAAGCTGGGGAGAGCCGTTTGAGGACGCAGAGTTGGAAATCATCAATGCTTCCCGGTGTTATGATTTTGACTATTCAGCGAATGAGGTTTATTTTAACAAAATAAACCGGCTACGTTTTGACAAGGTGCAAATTGCAGCCGTAGAAGCCGGCAATGGCAATATTGTCATTACGGAAGAAGATGTGAAAAAGTTTACCAAAGCGCAGACGAATTTTGAGGAACTGTTAAAACTGATTTAAGTAAATTGAAAGGTGCTGTCTTGATATAGGACAGCACCTTTTTTTGCAAATTTTCTTGACAAAATAGAAAAAAGTTGATAGTTGGAGGGACAGGAAATTATTACTATGTCTAAACAATTAAAATAAATGTATTATGAATGCAAACACGAAGATTGTGCAGTGTGGTTGGAGATATCCGGCGCGGTGCGTTGTGGCTTTGAGAGTGGAAACGTATTGTCTAACCCTTAAAAGCCTTAACGTATGTT
Organism: uncultured Alphaproteobacteria bacterium; assembly: GCA_944392865.1. GTDB lineage: Bacteria > Pseudomonadota > Alphaproteobacteria > RF32 > CAG-239 > CAG-267. The sequence goes on along the minus strand of CALXYD010000085.1, from coordinate 71 downwards.
AGAATTTTTTATGAGCAAACCGGCGAAACAGCTTTACTGGATTCGCCAGGGCAATATGGAGAAACTTGAAG
>CALXYD010000084.1 GCA_944392865.1 uncultured Alphaproteobacteria bacterium | reverse complement strand
TTCACCTTTTCCGTCACCGGCTTATACACCGTCTTCTGCCACGGGCTCTTCTTATCGTAGAGCTTTTCGCAGATGGAGAGGCCGACACTGCGCAGCGCCGTTTCGGTCGGAATGAACAAATCCATTCCCTCTTCGGTCTGCTTGGCGGAATTGGAGATGCCGTTGACCGTGCCGAGGCTGTCAATCAGAACGCTGCCGACGGAAACTTTCTGCACCAGCGTATCCACAATAATCTCGGTGCCGAGCGTATCCGAATAGCGGTAGCCGTAAATCCGCCCGTCATCGTCCATATAGTTCTTCGCCGCCTCGCCTTCTTTGTCCAGCAGGCCTAAAGAGATAAAGCCCTCTTTGTCAATCGCCGGCAGGTCAAGATTGAGCGCAATCGGCGTATAATTGGCCGGCCTGTCAAGATGCATCAGCGCGGTATTCTTACCCGGATTGACCCGCACCGCCTTTGCTTTCAGCACCGTGCCGTCAATCGTCTTGACATCGTATGTGTTTTGCAGCTTGTTGACCAGCCCCGCCGAAGTCAGGATAAACGAGTCGGAAATCAACAGCCCCATGCCTTTTTCGCCTTTTGCATTGGTAATCTCCACCACCGAACTGCGAATTTTGAGCATATTCTCCGGGCTTAGTTCAGTATAGGGCGGACGGTCTACGATACAGAGTTTTGCATCAACCGCATATCCTTCCAAATCAACCCAGCTGTCGTCCACCAGCGTGCAACTGCCGTCGGAAATAACATCGCCGTTCTCGTCAATGCAGTTTTCGTATTTACGGAAGTTATCTTCCACCCCGCCGGTTTCCTCAATTTGCGGCTTGGTAATCACCGTCTTGACATCAGCCCCGCCGTCTTCCTCAATTTTCGGCGGAATATAGTCTATTTCCTCAACGCTCGCCACAACTTCCGGCTCCGGCAGAGGTTTCGGTTCGCCGCAGTCTTCCACACACTTGGTCGTGCACTGGCGTTCGCCTTTAACATCGGGCTTACCGATAACGCAGGTTTCGGTACAGACTTTGCGGCACTTCGGCTGTTCGCAACGCTGCTCGCAACGCACCGGACATTCCTCGGTAATCGTCTGCACCGTTTCAACCGTCTTCACCACCTTTTTGACCGGTTGGCAAACCGGCTTGCACACCTGGCGGCAAATCGGCTGCGGCGTTTCCACCCGCGTCGTGGTAATAATTTTCTGCTCCACCGTCTTGGTCTTTGTCTTGACATCAACAAATTCCTCAACTTTCGGCTTGCCCATGGTTACCGCGCACGGACACGCCGGTTGCGGGCAGCTGCATACCGGCTGGTTGCAGACACAGGGCTGCACCGTTGCGCACGGACACGCCGGACGCGCGATTGCCGGACATTGCGGTTGCGGCGCATAAGCGCAGCTGTTGGTGTAAGCGATTTCTTTGACAAAGCGGCACTTGCCCGGATTAAACTTGGCGTCAAAAGCAATCAACGCCGCCCGTTCGGCTTCCATTCTCTCCGGCGACAAACGCTGCTTGAGTTGATATTCAAACCCCGGCAAAGAGGAAAGCCGCATCGCCGCGTCGGCAAAAGCCAGTTCCGCCAGTTTTGTCTCCGCTTCATAAACTCCGTTCGGCAGTTCGGCATAACCGGAAGTAACCCCTTTCCACAAAACCTTGGTCTGGCTCGGATTCATCAGCCGCCAGGTAACCGTCATCTCGGCCGTGCCGTTGCGGCGGTTTTCCTTGCGCGCCTTATCCCAGTCGTATTCATCGCAAATATTCATAAAGAAGTTGGTAATTTCCGCCGTCAGCGCATATTCCGGCAGTTTGACCGACCGGTCTTCCAGGCAGACATCGGGCATATCCATAACTTTGTAGCACTTGTCCGCCGCTTTTTTGAAAATCTCATGAAAAGCCATATCCTTCTGGATAACCCGCCCGTGATTCAGCATTGCCTTTTTATTATAGCGCCGACAGCCGAAAATCCGGAAACGGTAGTTGCCGACATGGTTGGCATAAGGGCTGTATCCCTCCTGATTTTGCAGGCGGAAATCAACGTGCGTCAACGCAAACGGCGCCATATCGCAACAATCGCGGCCGAGCGCGTGGCGCTTATAGCGTGGTTGCGCCGCCGGATAATTGCGCGTCCGAAACACCGGCACCGGGCAGTCCGGACAATTCTTAACTCTCGTCCCATCAACGATTCGCACCGCTTTATCCGATTTCGGGCGGTCGCAGTTTTCGCACGAGCCGCCGGGGAAAATGCTGCCGTCTTTATCCGGCGGGCATTCCGGGCAAAACTCGTCTGCCGCCATCGCCGCCTGGGCGCCGAACGCCAACCCCAGAGCCACGACGCCGCAGAAAATTTTGTTCCAAACGTTTGTCGCTGACATTTATTTATTCTCCTTTAAAGGTTTTGCAAAAAGCCTTGACCGATAAGACAAAGCCTCAATTAGGTGCATTTTAGACACCTTTTTTTGATTTTGCAAGTCTGCAATTGTTCTTGCTAACCGCAAAATGCGATTTAAACTGCGCGCGGTCAATCCGCACTTCTGCGCCGCGTCGGCGGCAAAACGCCGCAGTTCCGCATCAAGCCCCAGCGCCTCGTCAAGCATATCGCCTTTGAGTTCGGCGTTGCAGGAAAGTTCCGGCGCCCCGAAAGATTTAAACCGTTCCGCCGCCATCGTGCGTGCCGCCAATACTTGGGCGCGCATCTCCGCCGAGGACATTCCTTTTTTCGCCGCCGTTAAGTCATACGGGTCCACCGCCGGCACGTCAATTTGCAAATCAAAACGGTCCAGAAACGGCCCCGACAGCCGGCGCGTATATTCCGCCACGCAGAGCGGCGCTTTGGCGCACATCCGCCCTTTAACGCCGAAAAATCCGCAACGGCAGGGATTCATCGCCGCAATCAGCTGAAAATCCGCCGGATAAGTCGTATGCGCCATCACCCGCGCGATAACCGCCTTTTTGCTCTCCAGCGGCTGCCGCAACGCGTCAAGCGCCGCCCGGGTAAATTCCGGCAGTTCGTCCAAAAACAACACGCCGTTGTGCGCCAGCGTGATTTCGCCCGGCACGCCTTTGCGCCCGCCGCCGACCAACGCCGGCACCGAAGCACTGTGATGCGGCGCGCGAAACGGACGGCGCAAGTCCAATCTGCTCTCCGGCTCGTCCGTATCATCGTCCCACAATCCGCCGGAAGGGCTATCCTCCCCGCCGCTCGTTTCTTCCGCATATTCGGGCGTAACAATTTTTCCCTTTTCCTCGGCAATGCCGACAATAGAGCGAATCATCGCATTTTCCAACGCCTGCCGGATAGACAGCGGCGGCAAAATGGTTACCAGCCGTTCCGCCAGCATGGTCTTGCCCGACCCCGGCGGCCCGACCATCAACAGGTTATGCCCGCCCGCCGCGGCAACCATCATCGCCCGCTTGGCGCTCTCCTGCCCTTTGACCTCGGCATAATCCATACCATACAACGCCGCATAGTCCACGGTATCGGAAAAGGATCTGCTCGCTTTTCTTTTTATGCTTTCCTCTCGCCTACACGCTGCAATCAATCCGTCACCCGACTGCCCCGATGAGTGGCCTCCATCCGCATTCTCAATCACAACAATTTTCCCCTTTTTCCCTTTTTTCCCGAAGAGAGAGAGCACCTCCGTCAAATTCCGCACC
>CALXYD010000083.1 GCA_944392865.1 uncultured Alphaproteobacteria bacterium | reverse complement strand
TTTTTTAAGATGAAAGTTGAGTTGCCGAAAGCGTTTCAGGAGCTGTTGACCGCCAAGGCGCGCTATAAGCTTTTTTACGGCGGGCGCGCGGGCGGAAAGTCTTTTGCCTTTGCCGACGCGCTCTTAACGCTTGCGACGAGCCGTCCTCTCCTGATTGCCTGTGTGCGCGAGGTGCAAAACTCTATCAAAGATTCCGTCTACAAGCTGATTGCCGACCGCATTGCCTATTACCGTCTTAATGAATACCGCCTCTATGACGACCGGATTGTCAATCTCAACAATAAGTCAAAATTCATCTTCAAAGGGATTATGGAACACAATGCGCAAAATATCAAATCGCTGGAAGGGGTGGATATTTGCTGGTGCGAGGAGGCGCAGAAAATTTCCGAACGCGCCTGGCAAATCCTTGACCCGACCATTCGCAAGCCGGGGTCGGAAATCTGGCTTTCCATGAATCGCGAGGAAGAAGCCGACCCGGTGTGGAAAGCATTGGCGCTTCATCCCGACGGCGATACGATTATCCGCAAGGTCAATTATTACGACAATCCCTATTGTCCCGACAATATGCGCAAACTGGCGGCGAAAGCGCGGGCGGAAAATTTCGGCGAATATCTGCACGTCTGGGAAGGCGAGCCGCGTCTGTTGGCGGACAACCACCTCATCGGGCGGGAGGAAATTTACCGCGCGTTGCAGGCCAAACCCGAAACGGACGCCGGATTGGCGCCGCTGATTATCGGGGTGGACGTGGCGCGCTTCGGCGATGACAAGACCGCGTTCTGCTTCCGTCAGGGGCGGCAGGTTACCAAATTGCAGGCTTATCAAAAGCTGGACGTGGTGCAGGTGGCGCATCTGGTTGCCGGAACGATTGCCGCGGAAAATCCGGCGCGGGTGTGTATTGATGTCGGCGGGCTGGGCGCGGGCGTGTATGATATTCTGGCGGCGGACGGTTTTGCCGAATACGTCATTCCGGTTAATTTCGGCGGACGGGCGGACAATCCCGAGCGCTACGCCAACCGGCGGGCGGAGATGTGGGCGCGGGCGGCGGCGTGGCTTACCTCTCCCCTGCCGGTGTCTTTGCCCGATGTGCCGGGGCTGGCCGAAGACCTGTCGGCGCCGCTTAAAATGTTTGACTCCCTCGGGCGGTTGCAGCTTGAGGCCAAGCCGGACATCAAAAAGCGGCTCGGGCGTTCTCCCGATCTGGCCGACGCTTTCGCCCTCACGTTTGCCGTGCAGAATGAAGCGTATCTGTTGCGGCAGGGGCGCGGACGAAACGGCGGCTTTGTTGATGATTCTGTTTATCTTTAATTTTATTTAGCAAAGGAGTAGTAAAATGAGTTCTGTTTTTTCCAAACCGAAAGTGGTTCAGGTTCAGCCCGAAGAGGTGGAGCCGGTCGTGGTTGACAATTCCGAAGAGGTGCACGCTCTGGAACAGCGCCGCAAAAAGCGTATGGGAGCGGTGTCGCAACTCCTGTCACGGGATAATAGTTATGGTGGTTTTGGTGTCGGCAAAACCACCCTCGGCTCTTAAAGGGGAAAATTTTGTGATTGAGTTCGTGGGAGGAAGCCTCACTTCGGTCGGGTCATGTACCTCTTTTGTACACTCCCCTCCCTCGGAGGGCTCCCGCGGCTCACTCGCAAAATTTTGTGCGCGCCGCACCTGCATAAGGGCGATGTGCCACGAACGGGCTTGTGCGTAGGGGCTCTCGCGGCTCACTCGCTGATTGCCACGCACCTCGGGGCGCTCGCAACGGCTGGCGCCGATTTTCCGCCTTTAAGACCACGAACGGGCAGGCACTTTCTCGACGATAGCACCGCACTTTATCCCACCCTTGGCGTGCCTGACGGCACAAGTTTAAAATTTATTGGGGATTTGCTAAAACAGTGCGCGCCGCACGGGCAACAGTGGCCGCGCCAGTGCCAGCGGCACCTGCGTAAATGGGCAGAGTGCCATGAACGGGCTACGAGGGGCAGAGTGCCACGAATGGGCGAGTGTTATCCACCTATACAGTCACGGCGAGAGAGGTGCATTTATGCGGCGAACGCGGCAGTCCAATGGCGGGCAAAGGTGTGGCGTGTTCGCGGGTTGGGTATGCCCTGCTTTAGCAGGGGCAAATGCGGTTTACCGCATTTGAGGGCAATAAAGTTTGCGGATTGAGATTCTAAAATAGGAAATATGCGTCAATGATAGTTCGGCTCTGGCGGAGAAAATGTCGGTGTCGCCGGTATGGTTCTTTGCTAAAATGCCGGAAAATGCGCAAGGCGGCGGATAAAAGCGCTTGCTTTTTTATATTCGGTATGGTAATTTTGGGCATTATGAGGTTTTTAGGAGGGAAGAATGTACCATTTTATCGCGATAATGAGTCCACGGCGGCGCAAGCTTTTGTTTACGGCAGGGGCTTATACGGTTTGGTGTTGGTTCTGTCTGTTTTTGCCGTTTATTATTCCGCTGCCGTTTTCATTATCCGTGCCTTCTTTGGTTGTTTTTCTCGGCTTTTTGATTGCGGCGGCTTTTAATAAGGCGCCGGCGGCGGAGGAGCGGTTTCTTTTCAGCTATCCGCGGGCGGCGGCCTATCTTTTGGCACTCGGCGAGGCGTTTTACTGGTGCATTTTGCTATGGATTGTTGTGGTTATCCTTATTATAGCCACGGGAAACGCCGGTTCGGCGGGCGCTATTGGGGGCTTTATTGCTTCGTTGGCGGCGAATGTGTTTTTTCTGGCAAAAACGCATTTCGCTATCCGGCGCGAAGGTAATTCGTCCGAAACGGTTGGCGTTGCGGAGGTTGAAGACGCGGCTCGCCTGTTTTTTAATATGAAGTCGGAACAGGGGGAAAATCTGGTTTGCGCTTCGGAACACGGGAGAATTATTTTTACGGATAAGGATTTTAAACCGGCGGCGGGGATTTTGCAGGCGTTTTATCCGGGCGGCCAGGTGTTATGCAAAGCGTATGCGGCTGACGGTGTGCCTAACGGCGTGGCGCAGTGGTTTTATGAGAACGGCGCGGTGAAGGCCGAGCGGAGTTTTGCGGACGGCGTGCTTAACGGCGCGGTTAAGATGTATGGCGCGGATGGGCGGATTTTTCGGGAGTTTAATTATAAAAACGGCGTTAAAGATGGAACGGATAAAGAGTATTATGAAAACGGGACGGTCAAAACCGAGCGGAATTTTGTAAACGGCGTGCTTAACGGCATCGTTCGGGCGTATTATGAGAACGGACAGCTCTTTCGGGAGTTTAATTATAAAAAAGGTGTCAAAAACGGGGCGGCGCGGGAGTATTATCCTGACGGGCAGTTGAGTAAAGAGGCGGAATACATCGGCGGAAAGATTTACGGCAAGGCACGGAAGCGCTAAAGATGTGGGATATGCTGTTTTTCGGGGTGTTTTTGCTCTTTGGGCGGGCTTTGCAGTTTTTGCTTGTCCTGTTGTTGCCATGGGCGTTTGACCCGGCGATTGATTGTCTGGATAACGGCGGCGTTTGGGACGGGGCGGCGGCGCGTTGCCGGTGCGATTGCCTGACGTGGAATGAAAAAGACGGCTGTGTGCCTTTGCCCGACGGAATGGCGCCGGATGAAATGTGTGTGCGGTTTTATGAATAAGCCAGCCTTATTTTAATTGGGGCAGTGCCAGCGACACCTGCAGTGGCCGCGCCAGTGCC
>CALXYD010000082.1 GCA_944392865.1 uncultured Alphaproteobacteria bacterium | reverse complement strand
TTATAACCGCTGATATTGCGCACGGACAAACAGGCCATTGCCCGATAACGTTCTTCCATTTCGCGCACTGCCCATTTCAGCCCGATAACGGCTTTTGCCGGATCGGTTATAACCGGCGTCAGGAGGTGCGGAATACCGTTATAAATAGAAAACTCCAGCATTTTCGGGTCAATTAAAATGAATTTGCATTCCTCCGGCGTCATCCGATACAACAACGACAGAATCATAGAATTAACCCCGACGGATTTACCGGAACCGGTGGTTCCCGCTACCAGCAAATGCGGCATTTTGGCTAAGTCGGCATAAACATTTTTGCCGCCGATATCTTTACCCAAAACGACATTTAATGTATTTTTACTGTCAACAAAGTTGCTATCTTCCAATAAGTCGCGCAACCATACCGTCTGCCGCTTGGCATTCGGGATTTCTATACCAATGGTATTTGAGCCCGGGACAACGGCAATACGCACCGAAACGGCGGACATGGAGCGGGCAATATCATCAGCAAGACTAATGACACGCGAGGTTTTTGTTCCCGGCGCCGGTTCAAGCTCAAACAACGTTACGACAGGGCCGGGGCGGATTTTCACGATATTGCCGTGGACACCGAACTCTTCCAATACGCCTTCCAGAACGCGGGCGGTTTCGTTCAATTCTTTTTCGTTAACGCTTAAACCCAACTTTTCTTTCGGTTTTTTCAATAAATTGATGTCGGGGTATTGATATCCGGCATTGTCAGCCTGTTTTTTGCCGGTGAACGCGATAACTTCTGCCGATGTTTTTTCACTTTTCGGCGTTTCCGTTATTTCTTTTTTCGTTTTCTTATCAACTTCGGGCGGCGTTGCGACAGACAATGACGGTTCTTTTTTCGCCGTTATATTTTTTGCAACCTTTTTAACAACCTTATTCTCCGGTTCAAACAAAGATAACGGATGACATAAACGGAAGCAAAAAGCATACAAACCTAAACTTGTCGCCCGAATAAAGCGCCAAGTCGCTTTTGTCGCCGCGGCCCAATGGCGAAACGTTACCCCCATTGCCAAATTAAACGACATCACGGCAATAACCCCCAACAAGACGGTAGCGGCGATATTCTCATAACCGTCCATTTTCCAACTTTTAAACAAGCGAATTAAATATTGCGGCAACAGATGGCTGAATTTTCCGGCAAGGCTTATTTTCTCCAAAGGCGCTGAGGCCGTCTGCCATAAAAATCCGGCCAGCGTAACAATTCCCAACAATACGGCAAACAGGCGGATTTTAAACTCAATAATCTTTTGATGTTTTATAAGCAATACGCCCCAGACAAATACAGGCAGCAAAAAAATAAAAATGGCAAGTCCGTAGCTATTGACGATAAAATCTGCACTATATGAGCCAAATCTGCCCATAAAATTGCTTATCTTATCCGAATTTGACACATTAAACGACTCGTCGGCAGGATTATAACCCGCCATGCCCAATATCAGGCAGAGTCCGAAAGCTATCAGCCCTATTCCGGCGGCAGTGCCGATTATTTTGTTTATCCAGTTTTTCGCCTCAAGTTTTATTTCTTTTTTTTTGCTTTTTTTTGCCATTTTGCACCATCTTCCGATAATTTACGTTATTTTCAGAATAGCGGTAATTTTTAAATAAAATCTTAAAATCGGCGCACATATCCGAATCTTTTGCCGCCGGCAGAGCTATGCACACGACACGGATTTAAACTTGACTTTCCTTTGCAGTCATTTAGCTTATGGGCAGAAAAACAATAAATGGGAGTTGACCATATTATGAAATATGCATTCGTTTTCCCCGGCCAGGGCTCACAGTTTGTCGGTATGGGGAAAGAGCTGGCTGAAAATTTTGTTTCGGCTAAAGATGTTTTTGAAGAAGTCAATCAGGCTCTCGGGCAGGATTTGTATAAAGTTATGACCGAGGGACCGGATTCCGAATTGACGCTGACAGCTAATGCGCAACCGGCTTTAATGGCGGTTTCAATGGCGGTTGTCCGCGTTTTGGAAAAAGATTTCGGCGTTAGCCTTAAAGATAAGGCGGCTTTTGTGGCAGGCCATTCTTTGGGAGAATATTCTGCGGCTTGTTCCGCCGGCGTTTTTTCGCTTGAAGATACCGCCAAGCTTTTGCGTATCCGCGGCGATGCCATGCAAGAGGCGGTTCCGGTCGGGGTTGGCGGTATGGCTGCCGTGCTCGGGCTTTCTTATAAAGATGTCGGCGCTTTGGTAGATGCTTGCAATGACGAGCGTTACTATTGCGTTGCCGCCAATGACAATTCTGACGGGCAGGTCGTGCTTTCCGGACACATTCAGGCAATTGAAAAAGCGGTTGAAATTGCTTCGGAGTTTGGCGCAAAAAGATGTTTAAAGCTCCCTGTTTCCGCTCCGTTTCACAGTCCGTTGATGCAATCGGCGGCAGAAAAAATGGCGCGGGCGTTTATGGAAGTTGAAGCGCACGACGCGCAGATTCCGATTGTCGCCAATGTTTTGGCGGCACCGGAAACGGAGAAAAAAGAAATTATTAAAAATTTGATTGAGCAGGTTACCGGGACGGTTCGCTGGCGGGAAACAATGGCTTTCTTCAGTGCCAACGGCATTACCGACCTGGTTGAGCTCGGAGCCGGAAAAGTCCTTTCCGGAATGGCCAAGAGGAGTTTAAAAGAGGTAAATTCCGTTTCGGTTTGTTCCGTTCAGGATATTGAAGAATTGGCAAAAAATTTATAACTCTTTGCAGGAAAGGATTTTAAGATGTTTAATTTAGACGGAAAAATTGCTTTAATTACCGGTGCTGCCGGCGGACTTGGCGATAAGATTGCCCGCACTTTGCACGCACAGGGCGCCACTTTGGCTTTGACGGATATGCGCGCCGAGCCGATGGAAAAACTGAAAGCGGAACTCAGCTCCCGGGTGGAATGCTTTGTTGCCAATCTGACGAACTCCGATGATGTGCACAATCTGGTTAAGAATGTTGAAGACAAGATGGGACGGATTGATATTTTGGTCAACAATGCCGGCCTGACCCGCGACAATTTGTTTATGCGGATGAGCGATGAGGATTGGCAGCTGGTTTTGGATGTCAATCTCTCAGCCGGTTTCAAACTGGCAAAAGCCGCCATTCGCGGAATGATGAAAAGAAGATACGGACGGATTATCGGCATTGCGTCGGTTGTCGGCGTTATGGGCAATGCCGGTCAAGCAAACTATTCCGCTTCCAAAGCCGGTATGATTGCGATGAACAAATGTTTGGCGCAGGAAGTCGGTTCTCGCGGCATTACGGTTAATTCCATTGCACCCGGCTTTATCAGAACTCCGATGACAGATGTTTTGCCCGATGATGTCAAAGCACAGCTGTTGAGCAAAATTCCGGAAGGGAAGCTTGGCGAAGCGCAGGATATCGCCAATGCGGTTGCATTTTTGGCTTCTGATGAAGCACAGTATATCACCGGCCAAACGTTACACGTTAACGGCGGTATGGCGATGATATAAATTCATCACGAAATTTAGTTTATGTGGCACCGAGTCGAGAGATTCGGTGCTTTTTTGTATCTGTTTTTTTAATTTCCGACTCTAACTTTAGCAGATTATTAACATATCCACAGGTATATATCCATTTGAAAACACTATTTATTTGTCTCCAAACATAAAAAAGTTAATTTTTTGATAAATTTTTGCATTTTTCCATTGATTCCCATAAATTACCATGCTATACCATAATTAATGTGTGTACAAAGGTAAGTAAAAATGCGGAAGTCGTATTTATTTTTAGATACTATCGCGAATAAAGTGGACGCCAAAGGGCGCGTTTCACTACCGGCAGATTACCGCACAATTCTTAAAGAACTCTCAACGGATGTTGTTTGCTATCGGAGTCTGAATTCTCCCTGCAT
>CALXYD010000081.1 GCA_944392865.1 uncultured Alphaproteobacteria bacterium | reverse complement strand
GCGGACACGTCAAGGTTATCAAACCCGCAAACTGGGATGAAATGAAAAAAGCAGCGCAGACGGCTAAATAAAACCGATGGAACGAGCCGGCGGAAGTTTGTTCTTCTGCTCAAGCAACAGCATTTTCATCAGTTCATCCGGAGAAGTCGCCGCGCCCAGAATAGCCGCTTTTTGTTGCACCAGCGTAAAATCTCCCGGCGTTAAACGGCTGATGTCTTCATCCGTTATATTTTCGGGCATATCCTGGGCAAAAAACAGTTTGAAAGCCCGGCGCGCCTGCGCCACCGTCATATAATCATATTCCACCTTGAACGTAAAACGGCGCAAGCTGGCTTTATCCAGACTATCCATCAAGTTGGTGGTGCAGACAAACGGATACGGATGACTTTCCATCTGCGTCAACATCTCGTTGACCTGAGTTACCTCCCACGAACGGACGGCGCGGCTCCTATCCTGCAGCAGGCTGTCCGCCTCGTCAAAAATCAGCAGGGCTTTTTTATCGCCCGCTTCGGAAAATGCCGCGGCGATGTTTTTTTCAGTACCGCCCACCCACATTGACAGCAAATCCGAACATCTTTTTTTAACAACCGGCATATTCAAGCAGCGCGCCAGATATTCGGCATACGCCGATTTTCCGGTGCCGGAAATACCATACAAACATAGAGAAAACCGGCGTTCCGGCAATTTTTTTATATTTTCGGCAAGTTGGTGCAAGTCAACATCCGTGTTCAGCAGTTCGGGATAAAATTCCTGAACCGGTTGCTTCTTTTCCGACTTTTTCGGCGGCCGCATATCCGGATTGCCGGCTTTTTCAAACGCGGCAAGATTTTTCCTGACGGTTTCAAGCCCGCCGCCGGCTAATTTGGCGCATTTTACCGCATTTTCAATAAACGACGGCGCAAGCGTATAATTTTGCGCATATTCCTCGGCCGTTCCGGCATCTACCTGCAATTTGTGTTCCCGAAATTTTTTCTGCCATATTCCGGCGCGTACCTGCACCGAAGGCCTGGCAAATTCGGCAACGCAGGTAAAACGACGCAAATACGCCTTGTCCAGCCCGTCTATTGAGTTGACAATGTATATGCACGGAACATGGTTATTTTCCAACGCGCGATTGACATTCAGCTTGTCCGAACGCCAACCGAGGAGAATATCATCCGCCTCATCTACCAAAAACACCGTGCGGCGTTCGTTTTGCAACAGGCGTTGGGCAAATGCCAACAATGAAAGCCGACGCTCATCGTCATCATCGCTTTTATCTTCACCTATCGCATACAAGTTCGCGCCGGCGGCGGCACAGACCGTTTTGGCGAATTCGGTTTTGCCCGTGCCGGGTGCGCCGTAAAACAACAGATTTACGCCCTTTGTTCTGCCGGATGAGGCTTTTTTAACAATCCGGCGAAACATCGCGGCATCTTCCACATAGTTGAAATCTTCCATACTCAGACGCGAAACTACGGGTGCGCCGATAATCTGTTTTTTGATATCTTCCGCATCGGCCAGACGTTGGGCAAACAACCTTTGCGCCAGCGATGACAAGCGCAGATTGCCGTCACTCTCGGCTTTTAACATACCGCAATATTGCAAGGGCTTATCCGCTCCAAGGCGCAGACTTATCGCCGTCTCGGCGAATGGCAGAACATAAGGCAATAAATCCTGACGGCGGGCGTGATAGTTTAGAATTTGGTCATTTAAATTATCCAATTCGGATAATACTTTGTCGCGCAGATAAAAGCCAAGTATTTCCTTTTCCGTTTCATCCAGACCCAAAATTTTTTGCAAGGCCTGAAGCTTTTTTTCAATCCGGCTGATTTTGCAACTGCCTATTGCCGATATTTTCTGCTGCAGCTGAGCAGCAAGATTTTGCCCGCGGCGAATACTCTCGCGTTTGTGGCGATAGTAAAATTTTTTGAAATTGCCGTATTTTTCTTCTTCCTTTTCACTCCAAAACCTAAAATTCACCCATCTTTGGCCATCATTTTCCAGCCAATCCTCCAAATCGGGAATTTTTTCGCATAAAAAATTTTTATTGTGCAAGCACGCCGATAAATAACTCAAAAATTTCTTTTCTTCAAATTTTTCCATCATCTGTCTCCTGTTGATTATGCTTTTACTCTATCTCAGGCAGACGACAAATATTGTCGCATATCAACAGAATTACCGCCGCGATAAAATTTCACGGCGGTATTTTGATGGTGAAAACCGCTTTTATCCGCGGTTAAAAGTTAAACTGCAAGCCCAGGTTAAATTCCCAGGGAAAGCGCACGCGGCTGCCCAACTGGGTTGACATATCGGCGTATACAGTGCCACGACTGCCAAACGATGCCGAAAATCCGGCGCCCAGCTCATACCTTACCGACGAGGTATCTTCCATAAAAATTTCCTCTGCCACAACCAGCGGGCTTTTGCCATCCCAATCATACACAACGGCGGCGCGTCCGTAAATATCCATATTTCCGCCATTGGGCAGAGTTATCCCCTGCCCCGCCGATATTCCGGCTGTTCCGCCCATATAATCCGCAGCATCCGCCTTAACCAAAGTGTTGAAGTTCGTGCGGTAACTTATGGAATCCACACGCATATAATTCAACCCCACATAAGGTTCAAGAAACCAGGCGGCGCCGATGTCCCAGCGTTTTCCCGCGTGTAATGACGCCTGGTATGCGTTGGTGTGATATTTGCCGTCAACATCATAACCCGAAGGCGTGTAGCTCTTTATTTTTTGCTTATGCCAAAAGTATGTTCCGGCAATGTCAATAAACCAGTTGTCCACCGACTGCCAGGTTGAATACAGCCCCAGGCTCTCGGTTTTGCCATCGCCACGGCCGTTTCGGTCATATTTTTGCCGCGAATCGCTAAGAGCGCCGAAAACGCCGGCAAGCAGCGAACCTTTATTATTCTGCCATAAAACGCCGTCATAACCAAAGGCGGCACCGTAGGCCTCCGTGGTGCTTTTAGTCTTGTCTTTATAGGAAAATCTGATTTCACGCCCGAAAGATTTTGCCCACAGGCCGTTATGATGTTTTATTTCGCCACGCGTATGGCGCAGACGCGTATATAAAGGTGTCAAATGGGCATAAAACAATGAAGACAGCGAAGCGTAGGTATTTTTGGCAATAACGGCGCTGTCGGTATGGTCCTGCGTGCGCTGCAATACCCAATCGGCGCCGTCCATCCGCAAATCATACTTAAAAGCGCCGATATCCACCGCATCGCCGACCAGATAAAAGCTATCGGCAGCGGCGGCATTTTCATCAATCAGCTTAAAAGACAAGGGGAGTTTCCCCTCGGCGCTGTAATCATGAATAATCAGCCCAAATTCGCCACTGCCATTGCGCACATCCAGCTTATCGGCAATATTTTGCGATAAGTCGCTGCTCAGGCTAATCAGCCCGCTGCCATTCAGGTTGTCTATTTGCAAAGTTGAAAATTCCGGCTTTTTGGCGATGGACAACAGCGTGTTTTCCAGTTCCAAATCCGCAATATGATTGCTGCCGTTTATGGTCAGCGTGGCGTTGCGCAACACATTTTTGCCGGACATCAAACCGCCGGAATTCAGTGTAACCGTGCCGCCGTCCGCCGTGGTATTTATCGTTTTCGCGCCGGATGCTATGGTTTGAATACCGCCGGTTATATAAGTATTTTCCGCCGTGCCGCCGGACAGGATATCTTGTTGACCTTTCATCAGTTCTGTGCTTTGTGCCGTGCCGGCTACCGTTTGGGTGCCGCCGTTGACTTGGGCTTTTTCTGACACACCTCCGCTTGCAACCTGCTGATTTGCCGCATAATTAACAACGGCCCCTGTGGATATGCCACCGGATTGCACTATCTGAGTTCCGTTGTGGTTTAACGTGGCGGAACGGCTAATACCCGCGACATATTCCGTGCCGGCGTTCACTATTGCGGCGGTGTTTTCTCCGCCTTGGTTTATGTGTGCCGTGCCGCCGTTTAATACCATATTTTCTGCATTGCCGCCCGACATAACCTCTACTGTTCCGCCGCTATTA
>CALXYD010000080.1 GCA_944392865.1 uncultured Alphaproteobacteria bacterium | reverse complement strand
GCGGGGTGCAGGCATAAAAAACGAGCCGCCGGAGAGAACCCGGCGGCTGGCGTTTTCTGTACCTTTGCTTCAGGCGGCGGGTTTGTCCGCGATATACGGGAACAGCGGGGCGCCGACCGTGGTTTGCGTTCCGGCTTTTAACTGCTGCGGCTTAAAGTCTGCGGCCGATGGCTTACCGGCAATTCCCAGCGAGGCGAGAATTTTTTCGGAAACCTGCGGCATAAATGGATAGACCGCCGCGGCAATCAGGCGCAGGGCGTCAAGCGTGGTGTAAATCACTGCCTCATAGCGTTCCTTTTGGCTCTCGTCTTTGGCCAGAACCCAAGGTTCGTTGGCGGCGAAATAGGCGTTTACCGCGTCGCCGGCTTTGAGAATTTCCGCGCTTAATTCCGACACCAGTTCCAGCGAGAGTTCGCCATACCGGTAAATCCGCGCGAAAGTGTCGGCAAGGTTTTCCAACAGCGCTTTGTCTTTATCCGACAGCGCCGCGGGGGACGGGACTTTGCCGTCCAGGTTCTTGGCAATCATCTTCAAAACGCGCATTTGCAAATTGCCGATGTTGTTGGCGAGCTGTTTGTAACCCTGTTTCAACAAGTCAATACTTATTTGCGAATCGCCGGTCAGCGACATCGCGTTGCAGAGATAAAAGCGCAACGGTTCAACGCCCATCAAGTCCATCACTTCATAAGGGTCAACGACGTTGCCCAGCGATTTGGACATCTTTATACCGCCTTCGCCCAGCCAGTAGCCGTGGACAATCAGGTGTTCCGGCGGTTCAATGCCCAGCGCTTTCAACATAATCGGCCAGTAGACGGCGTGGGTTTTCAAAATGTCTTTGGCGAGCAGGTGGTGGCAGTGCGGCCAAAATTCGTTAAAGCGAATGTCGGCGGCGCCTTCGGGTTTCCACCCCAGGCTTGAAATATAGTTCATCAGCGCGTCAAACCAGATGTAGGTTACGTAATCTTTGTCAAACGGCAATTCCACGCCGAGCCAGACGCGGCTCTTGGGGCGGGAAATGCACAGGTCATCCAAAGGTTCAGCCAACATGCCCAGAACTTCTTTGGCAAAACGCCGGGGCTTTATCCAGTCCGGGTGGGTGTTGATATAGTCAATCAGCCATTGCCGGTGCTGTTCCAGCGGGAAGAAATAATTTTCTTCGGTAAGCAGCTGCGGGGCTTTCTGGTGGTCGGGGCAAAAACCGCGCTCGTCCAAATCCGAAGGTTTCTTAAACTGTTCGCAACCTTCGCAATACAGCCCTTCATAAGACTTTTTCTTTATCAGCCCTTTGTTCCAGATATAGTTCAGCGCTTCGGTTACAACCGCTTTATGTTCGGGCGATGAGGTGCGCACGAAGTAATCGTAGTCAATATCCATTTTATCAAACAGGTTGCGGAAGTTATCGCTGCGCATTTTCAGAAATTCATCCAGAGGCAGGCCGCTGTTTTGGCAGCTGGACTGGTTTTTCTGCCCGTGTTCGTCGGTGCCGGTGGTAAAGTAAACTTCGTTGCCGCGCATTTGTTCAAACTTTTTTAAGACATCGCCTAAAATGGTGGTAAACGCGTGCCCGATGTGTGGCGCGCCGTTAATGTAATAAATCGGAGTGGTGATATATTTTTGCATCGTAGCTTCCTTGGTTTTTTTGTTAATAAAAAAAGACGGGATACCCCGCCTCTATAAATCTGTTTGCGACAACGCCGACGGGAGCGTTATTGTTGTCCAATACGCTTTGCCATTCGCATTATCATGTCAATTCTATTCTTCATAAACCGGAATTATAATTCGGCGAATTTATTTTGCAAGAGAAAATTGCAGCCTGGGGAGCGAAAGCGGCATTTTGGGGTTGCAGAGGCGGAAAAAATGTGGTATACTGTCTGAGTAAAGTTAAAAATTATGTGTTACATTAAAAAAAATTGTTATGAAGGTACAATTATCAAGCGACCTGTTGGTTCCCATGCCGGAATACGCAGGAAAAGACATGAGAAAGGTCTGTAAATTAACGGGGCAGAACCTCGACGACTCTGTATTTGAAACCGTTGAAATCTGGGCCGTGAATGCCGAAAACCGCGAGGGCATTATTGCCGTGTGCAATAATATTGTAGCGGGGCTTGAAAAAGAACTGGAAGCAAATCCCGATGAAGGAGCGGAAAAACAGCTGAACTCTTTTAAAGGATTTGTACAAAAAATCGGTACGGCGTTTGAACATGAAGTGCCGAAAGAATTGCTTTGCATCGTGAGCCGTGAAGCCGGCAAGGCGTTGCTTGCGCGCGATGCCATCTATATCAGCGGTGTCAGCTATATGGAATAAGGATTATGTTAGTTTAAGGCGGATTTTTCTAAATGGGAAAAGCCGCCTTTTTTTGCGGTTTATTTTTTGGGGGGAATAATTAAAAAGAGGATATTTTCAGGCTAAAGGCAATGGGGAAAACATGAGCTTTGAGTGAACAACTGAGGGCAGATAAGCCCTGCTTGGGCAGGGGCAAGTGTGCGGAGCCCACTTGTCGGCTATATTATTAAAAGGCTGCCGGTGTGGGTTTATGCGAAATAGTATGACGCGGCGGGTCGGGCGAACGGCGACCCGGTGTGGAACTGCAGAACGGAAAAAACTGTTAAGCCGGTGTCAGCCTACTTGTCCGATGGTTATCTTTTGGCGTTCTTATTGCCGTAAACGGGGGCTTGATACAAAGGGGCGCGTAAAAGTTGAAGCTATCTTCCGTTGTTGTATTGACGCCATTTTCGGATAATATCCTGAGTGTCCCGGGCAGGTTTCGTGTCCGGCTGCACCTGTTCCAGATTTACTTTAGCGTTGTTGTTTTGGCTGTATATGCTTTTGGTGTCTACATAGATGACTTTGCCGCAGACGGGGTGGAAATCGATTTCCGTGTGGTCATAAAGCAGCCAGATGAGGTTTTTCACGTTTTTTAAATCTTCGCGGGGCATCATGCCATAGCCGTCGGTGAAGATAATCTTGTTTATTTTGTTTGAGCCTTTGCCTCGGCTGAAGGCGCGGACGGCGCAATCCAAATTCGTGCCGCCGCCGGTGCGAATTTTCATATTGTCAATGTCGGAGATTTTTTTGATTTCGGTAAATGGGGTGGCTTCATCGTCAAAAAAGCCGACTTTGATATGCGTATGGTTAAACAGCGGTTTAAGCTGGCGGAGAAATTCTTTGAGCAAGGTGATGTCTACGGAGCTGCTGACATCCAACATGACTTCGGTTTGAGATTTTATCGGTTCCTCATAGGTGCCCACCCGTGCCATATAATCGTTTTCGGCGTCGGAACGGCGATATGACCAGTAATCCGTTTCCTTGATGATGGTTTTGATTAAAAGCTTTTTCCAGTCCACAACTTCTTTGACATCGCCTTTGTATTTGTAGCGGTTTTCCCGCTGGCGGCGCTCTATTTCCTCCATATATTCTTTTTTGTTCTGCTCAATTTTGTTGCGAACCCGGGCGATGAGTTCCTCTTTCAACTGGCCGTTTATTTCGGTAAAGTGTTTTTCCAACGAGGAGGTTGACCAGTCTTTGCTGCCGTCCGGGGGATCCAGATTGTCTAATATGTTTTTAGCTTCGTTCGGCAAATTATCCAGCGACGGGTCGCCTTTTCCGAAAATCTTTTTTATTTTATCCATAAGGTTGTCTTTGGCGGCTTTGTCCCATTGATCGTGATTGGTGACTTTCGGCGCATCTTTGAGAGATTCACGCCATTTTTTCAGCTCGGCATCATCCATCGTGCGCGGCCGGCCTTGTCCCTGTCCCTGGTTTTGTTCCTGGTTTTGACCTTGTTCCTGGTTTTGACCTTGGTTCTGTCTTTGTCCTTGGCTCTGATTCTGTCCCTGGCTTTCCTGGCCGCCGGGGGTATTGGCGGAGGGTTGCGGGGGGATATTGGCCGCATCTTTCCAATTATTTATATCGGCAGGCTGGTCTTGCCCCTGACCCTGACCCTGACCTTGACCCTGTCCCTGTTCTTGACCTTGACCTTGACCCTGACCCTGACCTTGACCCTGTCCCTGT
>CALXYD010000079.1 GCA_944392865.1 uncultured Alphaproteobacteria bacterium | reverse complement strand
CAGCATAATTTCTCTCCCAAACCGGCGTAACCCGGAATTTCCTTTTTAAATAATAAAACCTTTGTCCCCCGCTTCATAAACCCGAATCTTTGCCGGCGTCGCCGTCTTCTTGTCCAAGCCATCGCGCTCCTCCGTCCAATCGCCGTCTGCGCCTCTCTGTCCAATCGCCGGCTTCTTCCTCAAACCGTCTGCGCCTCTCTGTCCAATCGCCGGCTTCTTCCTCAAACCGCCGCCCCGCCTGACGCTTTTAATAATTATCCGTTGGTGTCGGGGCAGGGACATCCGTCATTTCTTCAGGCTTTACTGTCGTTTTTTTTGGAGGAGCAGGCTTGCGAGATTTTCCGCCGGACAACGCCGCGTTCTTCGCTTTAACGCTACCCGGTTTAGTCTTGCCTTTTGCCTTGTCCCCTTTATTTTCTTTCGCCTTGCCGGTTACCTTTCCCGATACCGCGCTTTCCTCAGCAGAACGGACAGAAACTTCTTCTGCCGGTGTATCTTCCGCCGCCGTTTCCGCCCCGTTTTCTTCCGTATCCGCCTCTGCCGTTATTTCCTTAGCGGTGGCTGTTTTGGCTGCCGCGCCGGCGCGGACAAATCGCCCGGTTGCGTCGCGTTTCATGGATTGCAGGGGAAAATTGTAGAAAAAGTCATACATCTTGAAATACAATATGCTGACAAACGCCAAAATCGCCGCCCGCGCCACCGATGCCAGCAAAATATTGACATACATCAGCGCCAACATCAGCCCCAGCATTAAAACGCACGCGCTAAACGACGCAATCGCGATTCGCAAAAGGCTCCCCTTTGTTTTGACGTATGTCATCAAAAGCGACCGGCTCCGTCCCGTAATTTCCGAAACAAACGCAAACGACGGCACGATGAAAAACACCACAAACAGCATAAAGATAATCAGGTATTTGATTATCAGCCAGCACGGGCTTGTCAGCACCGCCATCGTTATCGCCAAACCGCTTTCGCCGAACAGCCGCTTGATAACGAAAATACCGACGTTAATGCCGAGCGAGGCGACAAAAATTGAAAACAGAAACAGGGCGACCGCCATCAAAAAACGCAAACTCGCCGGAATAAATATCTTTCTGTCCCACAAAATCTGCTGTTTGAAGTAACACCCCGCGGCAAAATAGAAAAACACATACATATAAACAAGCGAAAAAGCCTGATAAGGCTGCGCCGCAACGTCAAAAAGCAACGCCGGCAGGCTGCCGATAAAATAAAAAATTGTCAGAAAGGCAAAGGCGAACAGATGGCTCATCACATAGCGATATGCGTTTCTGTAAACTTTCCTGACTGACAACTTTTCTCTCATTTTCAACCCGTTTTGCTTACTTGTTAATGTAATGGTTTAACAGACGTCAGACGCCCGCGCAAAAATTATTTATTGCGCTTGTTCATATATTCCGTCAACCAGTGGATGTTATACTGCCCGTCAATAAATTCGTTTTGCGAAATTATTTCCTGATGCAGCGGAATCGTCGTTTTGACGCCCATAATGATAAATTCTTCCAGCGCGCGCCGCAACCTCATCAACGCCGCGTTGCGCGTTTTGGCATGGACGATAAGCTTGGCAATCATACTGTCATAATAAGGCGGTATGGAATAGCCGGAATAAATCTCCGAGTCAACGCGGATACCCAGCCCGCCCGGCGCGTGCCATTCGGTAATCTTGCCGGGGCAGGGGGCAAACGTTTCCGGGTCTTCCGCATTGATACGGCATTCAATCGCGTGCCCGCGGAAGTGAATATCGTCCTGCGTGTAGCCGAGCGCCGCGCCGGAAGCGATGCGGATTTGCTCTTTGACAATATCAATCCCCGAAATCGCTTCGGTAATCGGATGTTCCACCTGTAACCGCGTATTCATCTCCAAAAAGTAGAATTTACCGTCTTCAAACATAAATTCAAGGGTGCCCGCGTTCTGATAGCCGATTTTTTTGATGGCGTTGCAGACAATATCGCCGATTTCCTTGCGTTGCGATTGGTTGAGCGCCGGCGAGGGGCATTCCTCAATAACTTTTTGGTGGTTGCGCTGAATGGAGCAGTCGCGTTCGCCTAAATGGACGACATGGCCGTATTTATCCGCCAAAACCTGCATTTCAATATGGCGCGGATGTTGCAGATACTTCTCCATATACACCACGTCCGACGGAAACGCCGCTTTGGCTTCTGCCCGCGCCATCGTATAGGCTTCGGCGATTTCATCATCGTTAAACGCGGTTTTCATTCCCTTGCCGCCGCCGCCGTCTTTGGCTTTGATAATTACCGGATAGCCGATTTTGTTCGCCCATTCTTTGGCGTGCTCAACGCTTTCCAGCGCCGGAGACCCCGGAGTAACCGGCAACCCTGCCTCAATCGCGGCTTTGCGCGCGGTAATTTTATCGCCCAAAAGGCGCATCTGTTCGGCGGTCGGCCCGATAAACGTAATGCCGTGCTTCTCCACCATCTCTGCAAAATCGGCATTTTCGGACAAGAAACCGTAACCGGGGTGAATGGCGTCTGCGCCGGTAATCAGCGCCGCCGAGATAATCGCCGGTTTGTTCAGATACGAGTCGGCCGAACGTGCCGGCCCGATGCAGACGGCTTCGTCCGCCAGCCGGACATGCATGGCATTGGCATCGGCTTCCGAATGCACCGCCACCGTCCGGATGCCCATTTCGCGGCAGGCTCTGTGGATTCGGAGCGCAATTTCGCCGCGGTTGGCAATTAAAACTTTCTCAAACATACAATTATTCCTGTTATTGTTATCCCGACAGTTTGCTTATTCAATAACCACCAGCGGCTCGCCGTATTCAACCGGATCGCCGGTTTCAACCAGAATCTTGGCAACCTTGCCGCTCTTGTGCGCTTTAACCGGATTAAAGGTCTTCATCGCCTCAACCAGGCAAACCGTATCGCCTTCGGTAACGTTATCGCCGGGCTTGACGTAATTCGGCGACTTCGGATCCGCCGACAGGTAAACCACGCCGACCATCGGGGATTTCACCGCATTCGGGCTGTTGGTATAATCAACTTCGCCGTTATCGGAAGCCGCGACCGCCGGAGCAACCGGCGCGGGAGCAGCAGGCGCAACGGGCGGCAGCGGGGCAGGCGGCGGCACAAACGCGCCGGAAACAGCCACGCCGGCCGGATTTCTGACCAGGGAAATTCTGCACCCTTCGTCTTCGTATTCAAGTTCGGTCAGGTTTGTTTTATCCAATATCTCAGCCAGTCTGCTTATTATTTTTGTATCCAAGGGATTAGACATAGTTATCCTCTCAAAAAAATTAAATCTGCATCATCTTTACCGCGTTTAAGAAAAATTACAAGCATTTTCTTAAAAAAACTCCCAACCTCTGCGGATAACCTGCAGCAAAACGCCCTACCGAACGAGCCGATGAAATAAAAAGGCGTATAAAAACAATAAGATAAAACAGTTATCCGCAAAACCCCGAAAAAAATAAAAAAAGTGCTTGCCAAATAAGAAAAAGTTATTTATAAGACATATCCGTGGCCGGCCAGATAGCTCAGTTGGTAGAGCAGAGGACTGAAAATCCTCGTGTCGGGGGTTCGATCCCCTCTCTGGCCACCATTTTTCAAGAAGGGCATAAAGCCCTTTTTTTTAGTTTAAACTCCCCGCATAATCACATAGCACCACAACGCCTGTTCGCGGCACATCGCCGTCGTTGCCCGTGAGCAGCCATTGCGTCGCCTCTTTATCCGTCATCGCAAGGCGCGTAAATTTCCCCTTATGCAGGTGCGGCGCGCACTGCCCGTGGCGCGGCCACCAATCCCCTCTCTGGCCACCATTTTTCAAGAAGGGCATAAAGCCCTTTTTTTAGTTTAAACTCTCCGCATAATCACATCGCACGCAACGCCTGTTCGCGGCACATCGCTGTCGTTGCCCTTTTACCCGTCATCGCGAGACACGTAAATTTCCCCTTATGGCAGGTGCCGCTGGCACTGCGGCGCGCACTGCCCGTGGCGCGGCCACTGCGGCACGCATAGCCACCGAGACCCCGCCATACACAAAAAAACTTCTTGACAAAAATGGGCGCGC
>CALXYD010000078.1 GCA_944392865.1 uncultured Alphaproteobacteria bacterium | reverse complement strand
CTTTGGGCGATATGCTCACACGCATTAGAAACGCACAAAGAGCGAAGAAAAGTGATGTTGTATCACCGGCCTCTCGCTTGCGTGAAAATGTTTTGGAAGTTCTGAAAAGAGAAGGCTATATCGCCGGTTATGAAAAGACCAGCGTTCGTCCGGGTGTTGATGAACTTCGTATTCAATTAAAGTATCATGAAGGTACAAGCGTTATTACTGAAATTTACCGCGTTTCCACACCGGGACGCCGCGTATATTCCAGTGTTCGCGACTTGCCAAGAGTTTATAACGGCCTCGGTATTTCCATCGTTTCCACTCCGAAGGGGGTTATGAGCGATAACGAAGCCAGAAAAGCTAATGTCGGCGGCGAAATCTTGTGCCAGGTTTTCTAGGGAGATAGCGGATGTCAAGAGTTGGAAAATATCCTGTAATTATCCCGGAAGGCGTCAGCGCTTCCGTTAACGGAAACGTTGTAAACGTTAAAGGAAAATTGGGTGAACTGAGTTTTACATTTGATGATTCACATGTTAATGTAGAACTTAATGATGGCAAGATTGTGGTTACACCGCATTCACAGAGCCGCACGGCCAGAACATTGTGGGGAACGACCAGAGCCCAGATTAACTCGCTCGTAAAAGGCGTCAGCGTCGGTTACAGCAAGAGCATTGAGTTGAACGGCGTTGGTTACAAAGCCCGTATGGATGGCAAAAATGTGGTTCTGACATTAGGCTTTTCGCACGATGTACCGTTTGAAACGCCGAAAGGCATTACCATTGTTTGCGAAAATCAAACGACGCTTAAAGTCAGCGGCGTTGACAAACAGCTGGTCGGTCAAGTGGCGGCGGAAATTCGCAAATACAGAAAACCGGAGCCGTATAAAGGCAAAGGTATTCGGGTAGACGGCGAATATGTACGTCGTAAAGAAGGCAAGAAGAAATAGGATGTAAAGCAATGAATACACCAAGAAAATTGTATGAAAAAAGAAAAGCCCGCGTTAGAACGGCTTTGAAAGCTGCTGCGAATGGAAAGATGAGATTGTCCGTATTTCGCAGTGGGAAACATATCTATGCGCAAGTTATTGACGATGCCAAAGGTGCTACCGTTGCTTCTGCCTCGACTTTGGATAAAGAAGTGAGAACCAATATTGCGAAGTCTTCCAATATTGAAGCGGCGCAATATGTCGGCAAAGTAATTGCGGAGCGCGCTGTTAAAAACGGCGTTAGCGAAGTTGTGTTTGACCGTGGCGGTTATGTATATCATGGCCGTGTCAAGGCTCTGGCAGATTCTGCCCGTGAAGCCGGATTGAAGTTTTAGGAGGTTATCATGGCACAATCTTTAGATCGTCATAATAAAGCGGATAAAAAAGAAGATTTGGTTGAGAAACTGGTCTTTGTAAACCGCGTTGCTAAAACTGTTAAAGGCGGACGCACAATGTCTTTTGCCGCTTTGGTTGTCGTTGGCGACCAGAAAGGCCGTATCGGGTTTGGTTCCGGCAAGGCTGCCGAAGTTCCCGAGGCGATTGTTAAAGCGACGAACGAGGCAAAGAAGAATATGGTGCGTATTCCGTTGCGCGAAGGCAGAACGTTGCACCACGATATCAGCGGCCGTTTTGGCGCCGGCAAGGTTGTTTTGAGAACAGCTCCGGCCGGTACCGGTGTTATTGCCGGCGGTCCGATGCGTGCGGTGTTTGAAGTTTTGGGCGTGCAGGACGTTGTTGCAAAATCATTGGGCTCAAACAATCCGTATAATATGATTAAAGCGACAATGGCTGCGTTGCAGTCCATTAACAGCCCGCGCATGGTTGCGGCAAAACGCGGCAAGAAAGTCGGCGATATTGTCAGCCGTCGTGAAAATACTTCTAACGTTAAGATGGATAAAGAGGAGGCTTAATTATGGCTACGAAAAAGACAGTTAAGGTTACTCAAGTAAAGAGTTCCATCGGCCACGGCAAAGAGCAAATTGCAACGCTTAAAGGCCTTGGTTTGAACAAAGTCGGCAGAAGTTCCGTTTTGGAAGATACGCCGGCCGTTAGAGGAATGATTAACAAAGTGGCTCACCTCATTAAGGTCGAAGAATAATTGCATCAGGCGGCTGCTTTGCTTGGGAAAGCGATAGCAGAGATGTCATAGCTGACCGAGGTAAAGCAGTTTGCCGAATGTGAATAATTTTTGATTTTGATTTGAGATTAAATAAAGGTGAAGAAAATGAAACTGAATGAATTAAGAGATAATGAAGGCGCCAGAAAGAGCCGTATCCGCGTTGGACGCGGTATCGGCAGCGGCAAAGGCAAGACCGGCGGTCGCGGCGTTAAGGGGCAGAAGTCCCGTTCCGGCGTTTCTATCCACGGTTTTGAAGGCGGACAGATGCCGATTTACCGTAGATTGCCGAAGCGCGGTTTCAAAAATCCGTTTGCCAAGACATTTGCGGTGGTTAATTTGGACAGCATTCAGAAGGCGATTGATGCCGGTAAATTGAATGCCAATGAAATCAATAAGGAAAGCTTGATGGCTTCTAATTTGATTTCTGCCGAATTGGACGGCGTTCGTCTGTTGGCGCGCGGCGCGATTACGGCGGCCATCAATATCACGGTTGATTCTGCTTCTAAAGCTGCGGTTGAAGCGGTAGAAAAGGCCGGCGGTAAGGTTATGGTCAACGCCTAATCGGCTTTGAAACGAATATAAAATGAAGCGGGTGTAACAAGCCCGCTTTTTTGTATGCTCAAACGGCGGGTGGCTTTGATAACCAGCCTTGCGGCCAAAATGCAATATGAGGCGATAAAGGAAGCCGGAACATACGGTGGCGGGCTGGCGGATTTTATTGAAGAGAATTATCCGCGTTTCAGCGTATCAAACCGCACGGACACGCGGGCAACGTTCAGAAACGGGCGGATAACGGAAACGCCTGCCGAAATGAGCAACGAGGAAATGGAAGAGGCATGGGCGGAATATCAGGAGCGAAACCGCCCGCAGATGACCGATGAGGAAAGGTATAGAAACGAAGACCAGCGGTTATTTTCTAAAAGCCCTTCCGAAATTGCCGAAGAGGAAGAAACAAAGCGTCAGTTTAAAGCAAACATAAAACCATTATTAAGAGAATCTAAAAAACAAAAACATAAAAATAATTCAACATCTTTTGGAAAGGCAAAACCTTGGTTAGTTGTTGTTTCCAGACGCAACGGATTAGAGATAAATGGATTTAAACATTCA
Source organism: uncultured Alphaproteobacteria bacterium (assembly GCA_944392865.1). Lineage (GTDB taxonomy): Bacteria > Pseudomonadota > Alphaproteobacteria > RF32 > CAG-239 > CAG-267. The sequence continues at coordinate 872 of CALXYD010000078.1, read as the reverse complement.
GTTGATGTTGATAGTTTAGTTCATATAAACGACTGGCACGGAAAAGGGAATGAAACAAATTCATTGCAAATTCCGGTTACTGATGAAGATATTGAAAATATACCAGATATTGTAAACACACCAGATTATCTTGTATATGGTTTAAAGTCAGACAGAAATCTTGATACAATCGGTTACCTAAAAACATTTCCTGACGGAACAACATATTATGTTGAGGAGATTAAAAACAGAGCAGGCGAATTGGCTGCAAAAACAATGTTTAGAATTGAGGGGCGGAGTTCTGAAAACCTCGTTGAGGAATCCCTGCATCATACGTCCGAAACGAGCCCCTCGGCAGTGAAATTAGTTAACACCTTAAAAAGGGCAACTATTGTCCCTGCTTTCACCAAGAATATAGCGTCAGGAATCACAGATGTCAATAATAAATTATTTTCCAAAGCAGAAACCGTGCGGGGGACATATAATCCCGAACGGCGGCTGATTGAGCTTTTTGCCGACCGGAAGCCGGAAACGGTGTTGCACGAGGTAAGCCACTACTTTTTTCAGAATTACTTTGCCGCGGCGGATAAATACGGTTATTCGGACTATGACCGGGGAATGTTGCGTTGGCTCTCTAAACAGGGCAAACACGAGATAAAGAGCTTAAATGATATGGAAACGCAGGATTGGGAGAATCTGACAGAGACGTTTCTTCGTTATCTCAATACCGGAAATGCGCCGACGATAGCCACACGGGGCGTTTTCCAAAAGGCAAAAGAATGGGTATTGGATGTGTTTGAAATAAACCGCGATATTGCCAGCAACGAAGTGAAAGACTTTTTTGATTCGCTTGTCGCCCGCGAAGGAAAAATGCCAAACATTGATGAGCTTTT
>CALXYD010000077.1 GCA_944392865.1 uncultured Alphaproteobacteria bacterium | reverse complement strand
GGTAACGGTTAAAAACGTCCGCTTGGATGGTTCGCAAAAGGCTGATTTAAATGATTTCAACAACTATGAATTTGCTCAAATTGACAAATATCAGAAAAATGAAGACGGCAGCCTGACCATTACGTCCGAACAGGAAGACCCTTATATGGCATTTCGGACGGAATTATTGTCGGAATAATCTGAAATAAGTACATTTTCAAAGCTCCGAAATAAAGTTTCGGGGCTTTTTTGTGTGAAAAAGGGCGCATATAATATCTGTGCAGAAAAATATTGACAAAAATAAAAACAGCTAATATAACAATATCAGAAAAATTATTTTTATGAGATAAATTTATTGTGTTTAACCGAACTGCAGGTTGATGAGCTTGTGGTAAAAAAAAGTATTGTTATGAAAGAATTGGAAATTTCAAAAAGAAAAAAATGGCTGGTAACATCGGCTGAGGAAGATGTTTTGCAAAATGAATTTGCCCAAACGGTGGATACATTACGCAACTTGGTGGATAATTTACACCTTAAGCTGAAAAAAAAGAGCGGCAACTTCATCTTTTGGGGGCTGTTGCTGATTGTTTTAGGCGCCGGTTGCAGTGTTTTTGTCATGCGGCATAATGCAGCGCGGCAGGATACAATCCCTGAAACAGCCATTTCCGCTACGGCAGCAGATCGGCATGAATTGTATTCTGTCAAAACCCAAAGCTGGTGGAAATATTTTTTAGAAGGATACATAGACTTGCGTCTGTCTCCGGGAAAAAGTATTCCGCGTGCAAATGCATTGCGTTCGCCGGCTTTGGAATTGCAATATTTGGAAAAGACCTATCAAAAAGCTCGTGCCAATATATTGCCTCTGTTTGCAGACAGCAGATTAGCACACGCTTCCGTTGCTGAGCTGGAAAAAGCCGTTCAAAATCTTCCCTCTGACCAAAGAGAAGCCGTTTTGCCGGCATTAAAACAGATGCAGCTTTGCTATTCTCGGGCGCAGGAAAAACAGGCGGAACTGGTTGAGCTGAGTTGTCAGGACAGAAACGCTTGGGAATTTTCCCATGGGACTTTCTTGGTTGCCATTATACTAGGAATGGCAGGCTTTTTGGGAGCGTCATGCTTGATGATGAGTATTTCGGAAGACGACAAAAAAAGGCTATACATTCCGTTGGCGCTAGTTGCCATTTTCTTATTTTTTGTGATATAAGGAAAAATTTGCTTGATTGCAGGCAAAAGAAAAAGCCCTCCATGCGGAGGGCTTTTTTATGTTGAGTTCCCGGTTGGTTAAAATTCTGCCAAAACTTCGGCCGACTCTTTGGTTTTGTGGATGTTTAACATCGCGATTTTGTTATAGCCGTTATCAACATGGATAACTTCGCCGGTAATCGCTTCGCCCAACGGAGAGAGCAACGCCAGCGCGGCGCGGCCGACCTGTTCCTGCGTTACGTTTGCCTGCAACGGCGCGTTCAATTCATTCCAGCGCAAAATCTTGCGGAAGTCGCCAATGCCGGAGGCGGCCAATGTCTTAATCGGGCCGGCGGAAATCGCATTGACGCGGACGTTTTGCTGTCCCATATCAACCGCGGCGTAACGAACCGACGCTTCCAGCGCCGCTTTGGCAACGCCCATAATGTTGTAATTCGGCAAGACGCGTTCGGCGCCCAGATAGGTCAGCGTTACGATTGAGCCGTTTTCATTCATATACGGCGAGGCGCAACGGCAGGCTTCCAAAAACGAATAGCAGGAAATGTGCATCGTGTTGGTGAAGTTGGCCAAAGTCGTGTCTATCGTGCGGCCTTTGAGCTGGTCTTTGTCCGAAAAGGCAATCGCGTGAACCACAAAGTCTATTTTGCCCCATTTTTCGCCCAATTCCTTAAAGCAGGCTTCCACCGACGCGGAATCGGTAACATCACATTTAATCAAAGTCGGCGCGAACGAGAGCTTTTCAGCCAGCGGGACAACCCTTTTTTCCAAAGCATCGTTCTGGTAGGAAATGGCGATTTGCGCACCCTGCGCGTCAAGCGCCTGAGCAATGCCCCAGGCAATGGATTTGTCATTGGCAAGCCCCATAATCAGGCCTTTTTTGCCAGCCATCAGCGGTTCAACAGTCATATAATTACCTCATATTTAAGTTCGTTTTACGGTATCTTCCATGATACCAGCTAACCGAACACTTACAAGATTAAAAAAGATTTGTAAACACCTTTTTTCATAAAATGCGTATGGGAAATGTGAAACTTTTGTAAACAAAACGAAGAAAGGGCTTGCGCGGCGGCGGTTTTTGCCTTTATGATACGTTTGCCGGGGTGGTTTATTGGTGGTAACTTGCTGATTTTACAGGCGTTTTAAAAATAATTGGCAAAAATGCAAAAAAATGCTTGCAAAACGAACAAAAACAGAACATAATCACGGCAGAAATGGTTTTATGACGAAAATTAAGAGGTAGAACATGGAAAAAGACAAGGCGTTAGAAGCGGCGCTGAGCCAAATTGAAAGAGCGTTCGGCAAAGGCTCCATTATGCGGTTGGGGCAGGATACCAAGATTGATATTGAGGCGATTTCCACCGGCTCCATCGGGTTGGACATTGCGCTCGGAATCGGCGGTTTGCCGAAGGGCAGAATTGTGGAAATATACGGGCCGGAAAGCTCGGGCAAGACGACGCTGGCGCTGAGCGTTATCGCGCAGGCGCAGAAAAAGGGCGGGACGTGTGCGTTTATTGATGCCGAACACGCGCTTGATCCGTCTTATGCCAAGAAAATCGGCGTGGATATTAACAACCTCTTGATTTCTCAGCCGGATGCGGGCGAACAGGCGTTGGAAATCGCCGATACGCTGGTGCGCTCCGGAGCGATTGACGTGATGGTGGTCGACTCGGTGGCGGCGCTGGTGCCGAAGGCGGAATTGGAAGGCGAAATGGGCGACTCGCATATGGGGTTGCAGGCGCGGTTGATGAGCCAGGCGCTGCGCAAGCTGACGGCGACGGTTTCCCGCTCCAATACGCTGATTATTTTTATTAACCAAATCCGTATGAAAATCGGCGTGATGTTCGGCAATCCGGAAACGACAACGGGCGGTAACGCGCTGAAGTTTTATGCGTCCATTCGTATGGACATCCGGCGGGTCGGGGCGATTAAGGACAAAGATGACGTTATCGGCAGCCAGACGCGGGTCAAAATTGTCAAGAACAAGGTGGCGCCGCCGTTTAAGACGGTTGATTTTGATATTATGTATGGCGAGGGCATTTCCAAAGTCGGCGAATTGATTGACTTGGGCGTCAAGGCGGGAATCGTTGAAAAAGCCGGGGCGTGGTTCTCCTATAACGGCGACAAGCTCGGACAGGGGCGGGAAAACGCCAAGCAGGTTCTGCGCGACAATCCGGCGTTGGCGGAGGAAATTGAGCGGAAAATCCGTGCCGATGCCGGCCATCTGACGCTTGAACTTATCGGCGATGATGAGGATAAGGCGGAAAAAGTGGATCCGGTTACCGGCGAGGTGTCGTAGCTTGCGGACAGGCGCCGCCGTTTTGCGGACGGGCGAATAAAATAAAGAGAACCGCGGCTGTTGGGGTTGCGGCGAGAGGAGGTGTGGAGCCGGCTTGGCATTTGGGAGAGAAATGCGGCCGGCTTTCGTTTTGCTGACGGTTGGAATGTGCGGCGGGTGCAGGGGCAGGTATGGGGCAAGCGCGACATTGGGGCAAGTATGGCGTGGCGGGAGCAAGCAAGAGGGTGTGCAGAGGAGATGTTTGGAGAGAGAGGGGGGATGGTGGGCGCTGCATCGGCAACAGCTGTCTTTTCGGAGCGGGGTGCAGAGTAGGTTGATGTTTGAAATGTGCGGCGGATGGGCAGAATTATTTTTTCTTTGCCGGATTTTTTATTTTGTGCGGCGGGAGCGGAGGGCGGACGGCAGAAAAGCGTCATCGTTGGCGTGCGGGCGGGTTGCCGCGCCGTTGATTGCGATATTGTTGCCGGCGGAGCGGTTTGGTGTTTTTGCCAGGTGGCGGTTGGGGCGGTTTGGTTATGAGCTGTCGGCGGATGTGCAGGCACGTGGCGATATTATTGCCGGTGTGCGCAGAGTGTTTTTGTCGGGCGGCTAGGGGTGGTTTGGCTGGTTCTATCTAGTGCGGCGGGAACGGAAGAAGGACGGCAGAAAAGCGTCATTGTTGGCATGCGGACGGGTTGCTGCGCCGTTGATGGCGATATTGTTGCCGGCGGGGC
>CALXYD010000076.1 GCA_944392865.1 uncultured Alphaproteobacteria bacterium | reverse complement strand
CGGGGCGGTGGCGGCGAGCGGCGGTTACAGCGTTGAACGCGGGGCGACTGTGGTTTTGGGTGATTGCAGTGCTGAGCACGGTGTTGTTGGCGTGGCAGATTGCTTTTCATAAAGAGAATTTTCACGTTGACGAGTTGTTTTCCTACGCGCACGCCAATAGCACGCAGGGCGCTTTTTTAAGTCCGCGGGTGGATTCATTTTTTCATTATTTAGAGACGGATTTACTGCAGCGGTGGATCCCGGGAGAGGTTTTTCACACTTATCTGACGGTGCAGCCGGAAGAGGCGTTTCGCTACGGGCATATCGGCGAAAATTTGGCGAAAGGTGTGCATCCGCCTTTGTATTATTGGTTGTTGCATACGATTTGCTCGTTTTTTCCCGATGTATTCAGCAAGTGGCAGAGCGCAGGGCTTAATCTGGTGATATGGGTGCTGTTGCTGACGGTGCTGTTTAAACTGGCGCGGCTGATGTTGCCGTCAGGACAGGCCGCGGCGGTGGTCGGAATATACGCGTTTTCGTTGGCAGGGTTTGGGACGGCGGCGTTCCTCCGTATGTATTTGTTGCAGACGCTGCTTTTTATCTGTCTTGCCTATGAAACGGCGATGATGTTGAAAGAGAATCGGGCGGATTGCAGGCGACTCGGGTTGATAGCGCTTTATTCGTTTTTGTGCCTGATGACGCACTATTCGTCTTTATTTTATACCTTTTTTATCGCGGCGGCGACGGGAGCGGTTTTGCTGTGGCGGCGCAACTTTGCGCTGTTATGGCGCTATGCGGCGGCGATGCTGTTGAGCGTGGAGGCGTTTTTTGTTGCCTTTCCGCCGGCGATGGATGTGTTGTTCGGTTCGGAGCGCGGCGAGCAGAGTATGGTGTTGGCGGAGGTTTTGTTCAGCGAGAATTTCTGGTTGCAACTTAACCGGGCGATGGTACGGCTCGGCAATCTGTTTTCGGATAAGCTGGCGGGGATGCCCTCCATTCCGGCGGCGGCGTGGTTTCTGGTTTTGATGTTATATCTGGCGGCGGTGCGCTATGCGCGGCTGGAAGGTTGCCCGACGCTCAGGTGGCTGGCGGGTGTGATTGCGTTGACAGGGATGTGGTTGGCGGCGACGATGCCGCGGATGGGGGCGTTTGATTTGCGCTATTTTATGCCGCTTTGTCCGTTGGTCACGGTGGCGGCGGCGATTATGCTACGCCGGTTCGGGCAGGCGTTCGGCTTATCGGCAGCGCGGGCGGGGTGGTTGCTTATCCTGTGGGTGGTGTGGAATGCGGCGTTGGTTGTTGACTGGCGGCGGAATCCGTTTATTATGCCGCAGACGGCGGCGACTAAAACGCTTATTGCCGAGATGGAAGGGAAAAGGGCGGCGGTCTTTTACAAACATGACCGGAATTTCGGGCTTTATGCGCCGGCGTTGGCTTACGGCAACAGCGAGGCGGTTTATTGGAGCAAGGATATGTGTCCGGAAGCGCTGCCGGACGGGACGGATTTGGCGTTGTTTACCAATCAGGCATACCTAAAAGAAAACCGGCGGCAACAGCTTTGCCCGCAGTGGGAAGGCAAACTTGATTATCAGGGGACGGCGCTTTTCTGGGGTATTTATTATGACTGGTATAAGCTGCGCAGGGCGCGGTCGGCCTGAAAAGCGTAGACGGTGGCGCGCAGGCGCTGGATGTATCTGTCCCAGTTCGCGGGCGTAAATTCCGGCGGATACGGATTATCCAGAAGGCGCTGCATATCTTCGTCAATCGCGACTTCTTCGGGCATAAAATGCCGGCAGAAGGCGTAACGCGCGGCGGAGAGATTTGCCAGGTCGTAGCCGATGGTTTGCAACAGTTTCAGTTCATCGGTTTCCCGCACGAGATGGTGCAGGTTGGGATAGACCGCGAGGTTCATCTGCCAGAGCTTGCGCCAGGGAAAGCCGACGCCGGGGTCGGACTTGCGCGTCGGAGCGATGTCGGAATGGCCGAGAACACTGCTCGGTTTGATGCCGAAACGATACATCAATTTGGTTAAAAGGACGCACAGTTCGCGCGTGGTGGCGGTCAAGTAATCCTTGCGGGTTTGGCCTAAGCGCGGCGCTTCTATCTCTATGCCGATGGAGCAGCCGTTTAAGGAGCTGCCTTCGCTGTTGAGCCAGCGGCTCTGCCCGGCGTGATAGGCGACTTTTTCGGGAGGACAGTTCTCAAAAACGCGGCCTTTGCGCCCGATGATGTAATGCGCGCTTAAACCGTTTTGCGCCAGTATTTCCAACTGCTTTTCCGGCGGATAGGCGGAGCAATGCAAAATGATGTAGCGGATATCTTCGTCGCGGTCGCGGCAATTTCCGTTATGGGCTTTGATGATTTCGCTCTTTGTCACGGCGGTTCTCCTGTTTATTTTCTTAAAAAATAACCGGCGAGATTTAAAAAATACTTTACAAAATGCGGATTTTTGCTAAAACAGGGAGAAATTAACGGATTTTTTTGACGGAGCAAATATTATGAGAGCGGAATTTTATAATCTTCTTAACGAAATCAAGGCGAGCGCCGAACTTTTGCGGAGGTCTCTTTGACTACGACAATGCCAAGCAGCGCCAGGAAGAACTGGCGGTTTTGACAGCCGACCCCGCGCTTTGGGACAATCAGGAAAAGGCGATGAAATTAACCGGCGAGAAAAATACGCTGGATGAAAAAATCGCTTTTTATGAGGATTTGCTGGCGGATTTGCAAAATTCGGAGGAAATGGTGGAAATGGCGGAGGCCGAGGGCGACGAATCGCTTTTGGCGGAACTTTACCAGCACCTTGCGGCTTTAAAGGAGGAGGCCAAACGCCACGAGCTGGAGGCGTTGCTTTCCGGCGAGATGGACTCCAAAGACGCCTATCTGGAAGTGCATGCCGGGTCGGGCGGAACCGAGGCGCAGGACTGGGCTTCCATGCTGCTTCGGATGTATTCGCGTTGGGCGGAAAAGCATAAATACAAACTCGCTTATGTTGAGGAAACCGAAGGCGAAGTGGCGGGGCTTAAATCGGCGACGGTCAAAATCTCCGGGCATAACGCTTACGGCTGGCTCAAAGGGGAGAGCGGGGTGCACCGGCTGGTGCGCATATCGCCGTTTGACAGCAACGCCAGGCGGCATACGAGTTTTGCCTCGGTCAACGTGTATCCGGTGGTGGACGACAGCATTCACATTGACATCAATCCGGCGGATATTAAAATGGATACCTATCGTTCTTCCGGGGCGGGCGGGCAGCACATTAACAAGACCGAATCGGCGGTGCGCTTAACCCACGTGCCGACCGGGGTGGTCGTTTCCTGCCAGACCGAACGGTCGCAATTTGCCAATCGTGACCAGGCGATGAATATGCTCAAGGCCAAGCTTTACGAAATTGAGCTGCGCAAGAAAGAAGCCGCCGCCGAACAGAAGCGCGAAGAACAGGGTGATAACGGCTGGGGGTATCAAATCCGCTCTTACGTCCTGCAACCCTACAAGATGATTAAGGATCTGCGCACCGGGGCGGAAACGTCGGATGACAGGGGGGTGTTGGATGGGGAGATTGATTTGTTTTTGTCGGCTTACCTCTCTAAAGGGTAAAATTTGAGCATCTAGAGCGGTCTTTGCGGGTCGGCGGAAATTCATGTACTTCTATGTACACTAAAATTTCCGCCGCCCTTAAGCCCATCTCTATCTATCTCAAATTTTCCGCCTTTAAGGGTCAGCGGCACTGGCAACGATTTCTATCTTATATTTTCCCCCTTTAAGCATCTTGAACGGATAAAGTTTTGCGTTGCGGTCGGCTTCCCGCTTCCAGCACGGCACTTTATCCCGCCCATTGCTTATTTGTTTAAAATTTTCCGCCTTTAAGGGTCAGCGGCACTGGCAGTGCGCGCCGCACGGGCATAAATGGGCGATGTGCCACGAACGGGCAACGGTGGGCAGAGTGTCGGATGGGTGAGTGTTATCCATCTATATCGTCACTGCGAGAGAGGCGCATTTATGCGGCGAACGCGGCAGTCCAGTGGTGGGCTGGAAGTTGTGTGCTTACGCACAAACTTATGGATCGCCACGGCGATGTGCAACTTACGTTGCGCGCCTCGCGATGACGGGGAAAAATAACGCAAGTTTACGGATTGGTTGCCGCGCCAGTGTGCGTAATTGCTTATTTGTTTAAAATTTTCCGCCTTTAAGGGTCAGCGGCACTGGCAGTGCGCGCCGCACGGGCATAAATGGGCGATGTGCCACGAACGGGCAACGGTGGGCAGAGTGTCGGATGGGTGAGTGTTATCCATCTATATCGTCACTGCGA
>CALXYD010000075.1 GCA_944392865.1 uncultured Alphaproteobacteria bacterium | reverse complement strand
TGAGATAGATAGAGATGGGCTTAAGGGCGGCGGAAATTTTAGTGTACACAAATAGTACATGAATTTCCGCCGACCCGCAAAGACCGCTCTAGATGCTCAAATTTTCCCCTTTAAGCCCTTTAAGCGGGACAGCACCCCCACCCCCTTCGCTATCACCATCCCATAGTTCGTTACCGCCACACCCGCCTCGCGGCACATCTCTATACGCTGGCGGATTTCCCCGCGGTTCAGCATACACCCGCCGCAAAGCAGCACCAGAGCGTAGCCGGAAAGCTCCTGCGGAAAATCATAGCCGCTCGTCCAGACAAACTCAAGTTTCTTGCCGGTATGGTTAAGCAGAATATTCGGAATTTTAACCCGCCCGATGTCATCGCAGGAAATATGGTGCGAACACCCTTCGGCAATCAGGATTTTGTCGCCGTCGCGGAGTTGGTCAATCGCGTTCGCCCCGTCAAGCTGCAGTTTGAAATCGCCTTTGTGGCGCGCAAACAAAATGGAAAACGTCGTCAGGGGAACATCATCGGGCAGAGTCGCGGCAACTTGCTTAACCGCCTGGCTGTCGGTAATCACGAGCGCCGGCTTGGCGGCAAGCTTGCCGAGCGTTTTTTGCATATCGGCATCGCGCGTAACCACGGCCACGGCGTTGGCGTCCAGAGCCTCGCGCAAAACCTGCACCTGCGGCGTGATAAGCCGCCCTTTCGGTGCCTCGCTGTCCACCGGCGCCACCAGCACAACCGTTTCGCCCGGCCGGATAAGGTCGGCAATAAGCGGCTTGTCGTTGATAAACAGTTTGAGCTTTTCTTCAAGTTTTTGCCGCAACAAATCAATTCCCGCGCCGGTTTTCGCCGAAACTTCCACCCCGCCGTAAGTTTTCAGCAGGCCGCGGTTGTATTCATCGGGTTCGTATTCATCGCAGAAATTAAACACCGGAATAAATTGGGCGTGCCGCCGTTCCAATTTGGCAATCAGGCGCATATCTTCGGGCGTAACCCCGCCCCGGCCGATAACCAACAGCACCACATCGGCGCGCCGCAGGACTTTTTGCGTGGCGCAAACCCGTTGACCGCCGAGCTTGCCCTCGTCATCATCAAGCCCCGCCGTATCATAAAAACAGACCGCCCCCGCCTGCGGCAGTTCAAACGCTTTGGCAACCGCATCCGTCGTTGTCCCCGCCCGCTCGGAAACAATGGAAACCTCCTGCCCCGTAAGCCTGTTTAAGAGTGCGGATTTCCCGGCGTTGCGATTCCCGGCCAGCACGATTGCCAGGCGCATTCCCGACGCTGTCGTTGAGTTAATTTCCGTAGCCATTTCCGTTTCCTTTCTTTCGGTTAAATTAAATTTGCGCTTCATTCGCTCCAGCCGGCGAGCGCCTTGTTAAAATCAACGCCGTTCAGATTCTCCGGCAAAACCAAACCGCCCGGATGCCGCGCCGTATATAGAATAAACAGCGGCGCGTAAAAACGCCGGTATGCGGCAAACCATGGCAAAGCGTTAAGCCCACCGCCCGACGCATCCGCCCGAATAACCCGCACGCCGTTACCTGCCAGTTGTTTCGCCGCCGCCAGGCTGTAAAGCGACTTCGGCGAATAGTCCGCCCCGACAAATATCAGCACCGCCGCCGGCATATCCGCACCCGTTGCGAATGCTTCCACCGGCGTATCCGTTTTATTCACCGTTGCATTATCCGCCGTTTCGTTACCTTCTGCCGGCGGCAAAGCCTGAGTAAGCATGTTGTCCGCCGATTCTGTATCTCCCGCCGGCGCAAATATTTTTTTCAATCCGTTAAAGAGCCATATCCCCGCCCCGGCAATTTTATCCGTCATCGCCGGCGCGGCAACACCCCGTTCTATAACCGCCGTCGCCCGCGGCGCCTCGGCGCCCGCCAGTTGCAAGCCGCCGCCCATAAGCCCCGTCCAGACCAGAACCAGCGCCAGCCAATGCTTCTGCACCGTAGCAAACGCCGTTTTTTTCCGCGCCTCGGAACGTAGCCTTTTCGTCGCCTCAATCGCGGCTTGCGGAAAGATATACCATATTCCGAACAACAATGCCAGCCCAACCGGCAGGAGAACCGCCGCCCCCGAGCCAAACCCGGCGAAAACCAGCCACGCCAGCCAGATAATATATAAGCCGTTGTATAAAATATTAAAGCGCCTGAAGCCGGTAAGCAGATACCAATAGCGCGTCCTGAACGCCAACGCCGCCAGCGGCAAAATCATCATTCCGAGCCAGACAAGCGCCAGCCCGCCCCACAGCGAAGCCGCCTCCGGCGCCAGCCATTCCGCCTCCGCCGCCGAAAACCGAACGCCCCGCGCCAGCAGGCCGGATAAAGCCTCGGCTTTATACGCCGCCGGGAAAACCGTTCCGAGCAACACCGCAAACAGCCCCGCCGCCATGCCGCGCGGCATAATCGTTTTTAACGGGCGGAACAGGCGAAAATCCATATACCCGAGCGATTCGGCAAACAATGACAGAATCACCGCCGCCGCCCCGGCCAGAAGCCACGGATTCTGATACATTTCGCCGAAATATCGCCCGTTATAGCCAATTCCGAGCAACACCAGAGCGAGCGCCGCGCCCACCCCGTAGCCCGCCAGAATCCGCCGCCGGTCGTCGCGCATCCAGATAAGCCGCAACAGTTGAAAATAAAGGTAAAATCCGCCCGGCATCAGCAGAAGCATAAAGCCAAACATCAGCAGCACGCCGCTCCCCGGCGCCGGTATCGCCGCCACGGCTTTCCCCTGCTCCGTCATTGCGAACCCCGAAACGCTATCGTTGCCCGCAGAAAATGCCTCACTCACTACTTTATAGCCCGCGCCGTCCCCATTGCCTGTGGCGCTGCCACTGCCTCTGTTGCCCGTGCCGCTGGCACCGCCGACACTGCTATCCCCCAGCTCCGTCATTGCGAGCCCCGCGCCGTCAGGCGCATACGGGCGAAGCAATCCATTATCCGGCGCGAAGCGCACTCCTTCTCCCGTAAAGCGCACATCTTCTTTCGCCAAACGGCCAGACGCAACCGTCGGACGGATAACCGTGCGCAACATTTCATTGTCATTAAACGTCGCGCTAATCGCCACCTCGCCGCCGACAAATCCGCGCCCCAACGCCTCAGCGCCAGCTCCCTGTCCTAAGCCCGTGCCGTCCACGTTGCCCCTGTTGCTCGTGCCGCTGGCACTGCCCTCGTTGCCCGTGGCGCTGCCACCACTATCCCCCTTTTCCGTCATTGCGAGCCCCGCGCCGTCAGGCGCATAAGGGCGCGGCAATCCACTATCCCCCTTTTTCGTCATTGCGAGCCCCGCGCCGTCAGGCGCATAAGGGCGCGGCAATCCACTATCCGGCGCGAAGCGCGCTCTTTCATCATCCAAGCCGGCACCGCCGACCTTAAAAAACGCCCGCACATAATCATCGCCGATTTCATACCGTGGCCGCAGAAAATCCGTCCCCGCCGCGTCTTCCGCCATCACGGCCGCGTTGCTGAACGGCCGCGTCGTGGCAAACCGCACCTCCAATTCGCCGCTCTCCGGATGATAAACCGCCGCCTCAAGCCGCGCGTGCCGGCTTTCTTCTTTCGGCAACTGGGCAAACCCCTGCATCACATAGCTGTAATAAAGCGAAATATCCGCCTCGGTTGACGCCGGCAACGTCAAACTGTGCTGCGTCTCCATCGGCTGACAGTTGCCATTTTTATCGCAAAGCGTCCACCGGAATTTCCCGGCAATCCGCATGGACTTGTCTGTATCCGCGCGGGTAATTTCCAGCGGAAAACGCACATTGCCCGCCAAAATCCGGCGCGCCTGCCCGTTGCTTTCCACCCCGCCCGCCATCGGCTGATAAAGCCGGTAGGACTGCACGTTGCGGCTGCTCTGCCCGCTGTCGGCCGAACGTCCGCCGGAGGCCGCCACGCCCGCCGGCGCAACTTTTTCCTCTTCCGGGATAAACGCCGGCCGCACCGCCGGATTAAGATAATCGCCGTTGATATACATACCCTCCGGCAGCTGCACCTCCAGCACGGCATAAATCTTTTTCTTATCGCCGAGCTTGGAAGTATCCGCCAACAGCCGCGCCCGCCCGCCATCGCCGAACAACGCCGGTTTCTCATCCGCGCCGTCGCTCATCGCCGGCATTTTCCCGAGCGCCTCCATAAAGCCCTTAAAATCAAGCCGGAGTAAAGCCAGCGCAATTTCGTCGGAATTAAAATCCTCCGGCGAGTCGTAATTTTTATCCCGCCGCCGCACCGGTTCGCCGAAACGCCCGCGGTCGTATTCCAGATATTTAAACGGCCGGTAACGCACCTGATATTCGCCCGCTTCCCCCGGCGCTTTGCGCAAATCTTCCTCCAGCGCCGCATATTCGCCGTCCGCCGCCACCACCGGCGCGTCCTTCGGCAAAAGGTTAAATGCCTTAATGCGGTGTTTAAGTTTGGCCACGGCGTAATCGTATTTGCGCTTCCATAATATCATCGGACGCAGCGCCGATTCCAGTTTGGCCAGTTTTTCCACATCGGTCGTCGGATACATCAACCGCAGAAACCCGAGCATACTCTGATTGATTTTTTCCCCCTCAAACAGCTTGTCGGCAATAAACGGCAGCATAAAAAACTTGACCAGTTCGTCGTTGATATGCGCGGCCATGCTGTTGCGCCGGCGTTTTTCCCGCGCCGCAGCCTCATCTTGCGCCGCAGCCTCATCTTGCGCCGCAGCCTCATCTTGCGCCGCCTCAACCATACCGCCGCCCACGACCGGCACTTCCGCCCCCACTGCCCGTGCCGCT
>CALXYD010000074.1 GCA_944392865.1 uncultured Alphaproteobacteria bacterium | reverse complement strand
CAATCAATTCATTATTCGCCATCTTATTCTTCTCCCGTCTTGCTGTATCTTTGCCCCAGCAACAAATCTACCGCCGAAAACACGCTGTAAAACTGTGCCACCACTTCCTGCACTTTATGATACGCCAACGCCGACGTGAACAAAGATGTCGTTTCAAACATATCTTTGTTCGTCCGCACCGCTATCAGCACCTGATTGTCAAAAAAACTGAACTCTATGCTTTTACCATAAAAACGCCGTTTAATTTCCAGCATTCTCTCCATCAACGCCGGTGTTAGAATATATCGCGCCTCCACCTGGTCGGTGGCATAAACTTCCCATTCCTTTTCAAACACCGGATCTTCCAGCTTAATATTTTGCAACGCCGATTTGATAAAAATGCTCTCCACCACGGTACCGTCGGCAAATTTTTTCTCTCCCAACCGCGGCGCCGGCATCATAAAATTAAACCACCCGCAGTCGCGGCGCACCACCGTCTGCCCCGCAATTATTTTCCCCAATTTAAGCTTAATGATTATCCCCTTAAAAACCGTGGATTTCCGGCTGCCATTTCGTGTCCGCACCATCCGCGTCAGATGCTGCTCGGAAATCATTACTTCCGCCCCATGATACGTCCCTTTGAAATCATCATCAACATCCCTGTCGTCAAAATCCCCGAACAGCCCGGATTTCCTCAGATTTTCCGCAGTAATATCTGACCCGCTCTTTGCCAGGTAGCGCACGCCGCCCCAAAACGCGAGAATTTTATCCATCACCAGTTGCTTGGTATCCTGCTTGTATTTGTTAAACGGCCGCCGCACCCATATCCAGAAAAGGGAAACAAGCAAACAATAAACCCAGACAGCATTGTCGCTGAACATCACTTCCGCCGGAATGTTTCGCGCTTTGCAATGAGCATAGTAGCATCCCACTGCGACAAGTCCGGCGATCATCCGCAGCCCGAACTCGCGTAAATACTTTTTCCGCACCGGTTCCAGCCCCGCATAATCGCTGCGTAGCTTTTCATTATAGTAAGCACGAAATTTTTTCCGCTTTTCCCAAAGTTCCTTGTTAATACCTTGTATCATCGCTTTCTCCGTTCTGTATTTTACACAGCATACGGCTAAAAGGCTGAATATTTTATTAACCAAAAGCCCTGCCGCCCCCGCCGCCGCTTTTTTTTATTGACAAACAGAAAGGTTACGCTTATATCTTACCGGCAGAAATAAATTATTACGCTTTAAGGATTATGGATATTAAAAAAATTGCGGGCATAGACACCCGGAAGTTAAAGGAAAACGGCAGCGGCTATTTTTCCGAAATGTATGAAATTATTGCTGATTTGCAAAACAGACTGCATAAGTTTTCGTCCCTTTCGCTCAAAGAGCAGAAAGAGCTGGGCAAAACCTATGAAGACTTTACGATGTTAATCGGCAGACTGGAAAAAGAATGGAAAGAAGAAGCGGAAACCAATCCGCGCTATGCCGATTCGCTAAAAGAGCTTCAGGACTTCTATCAGTTGTTAAAAGCGGCTCTGTAACGGCCTTTGCCGCCAAAGAGCCTTTGAGAGAATTAACCCGATGTCAAACCTTTAAAAATTTCGCGCTATGTTGCTGACGATTTTTGTAAATGGCGTTTTGGTATTCTGCCTCTAAGCGAAACCGCGCCGCAGATTAAATGATGAGGGGGATTCGCCTCTTGTACCTGATGAGGGGGCTCCGCCTCTTGTGCCTACCGTTTGTTCTGCAAACGGATACTAAAAAAACAGCGCCTGGGATACTCTCCCCGCGCTGTTTTTTGTGTGTAATAAAAATAGTTGCCGGTAGTGCTGCCACTGTTGCAGGTGCGGCTCGCACTGCTTTAGCACGCCCCACCCCATTTAAACTTGTGGCGCCAGCCACACCGCGGGCTCGGAGAGTGCCGGTGCTTGAAGTCAATTTGCGACCGCGGTGTACATAAAAAAGCGTACATAAGGGCTCGCAGAGCAAAAACAATCCTGTGAATTGTTTTTGCCGAGAGCTATAGCAGTTGTTAGGCTGTAACTTGCCGTAAGGCAACCAAAACAGCCGTTACAACTGGCTTGACCGAAGCGCAGTTGGCGCGCGCATAGCCAAGCCTTACGAAGCAAGGCAAATTGACGATAATGACCGGTGCTATACGAGCCCCCAAATCACAATAATTTTCCCCTTTAAATTTCAAAGGCCAAATTATCAAAGTAATCCAACGCCACCACCTTGCCCTCTCCTTTTCCGTAAGAAACCCGCACTTTATCGCCGGGCTTCGTCCATTTCAGTTCGGGATAGAACTCGGTGCTGCCGGTAAACTCAACGCCGCGGACTTCTTCAAACAGGAGATAATAAACATTATTTTCCTGCACAATACCGCGCACGGTCATTTCCCGGCTTTCCTCAAGAACATTGCCGTCAACAATCTTGTCCTGCAATGTCTTCTTCAACATCCGGAGATAGGCCGCCTCGGCGTCCTGCTTGGAAACGCCGCTGCCGACAGCCTGCCGGTTGTTAAGAGCCAGAAAGCAATAGCCGACCACGTTGCCCGAACTTCCCTTCATGGTCATAAAGTAAGTCGGCACGCCGCGCACATTGTAAAGCACCGGGAAATCGGCGCTATACTGGGCAGCCTTGGCAAACGGCTGGTCTTGGGCTATACGCATCGCTTCGGTTTCATTCACGCCGATGGTGTGATAAAACTTCGCCGCTTTTGTTCGCGTATCCACCAGCATAAAACCGTTGGTTCCGACATCAGCGCCCGCCGACTGAATACCTGTGTACCAGTAGCTGCGTCCCTTGGAATAAACCAAAGTCGTTCCCGGAGTCGGGAGTTGCACGCTGTCCTGCGCCATAACCGAATTCCACCAACCGTCTTTATATTCGCCCCAGCAACGTATCTGGTCTTCAATAAAGTCCTGCGGTTGAATACGGTCAATCCACGCCGGCGCGTCGGCAACACCGTAAGCCTTAAGCTCGCCGGTCTGCGCATCAACGGTAACCACGCCGTCGGATTCCTCGCCGGAAAAACCGATGGTGTTGACATAGGTTGAAAGCACCCAATACGGACGCCCCACGCTGTCAATCTCAAAGCAATGGTCGTTCAGGCCTTTGGAGGCGTAACCGTTAGCCTTGATATGTCGCTCAATATCGTCAGCAAAATAGCCGCTTTCAATATATTTGAGCTTCAGCGGTTCTCCGTTGACTTCGGTAACCAGATAGCGTTTGGTCGCGTCGGTTGCGTCAACGATAAGATATCCCGGCGTAACGTCATTAACCAGCCACTTGCGAAACGAGCGGTGTTCCAGCGGCGCAATCCATATAACATCGTTGTCAAACACCAGCTTTTTCCCGTCATTGATGGTAAAAGAGCCGGTAATCTGCTGAATAGTCATATTGCCGATACACACGCGCGAGCCTAAACCCAGGTCTTCGCCAAGCTTGTCTTCCGCAACTTTGCGCGCCAATGCGCCGTCAACCGAAATCATCTTCGTTACCGGTATCGGATGCACGTCCGCGTTAAACACGCTGTCCGGCACGGCCTCAACTTTCAACCGTTTGTAATACTCATCGGCATGAAAAGCCTCCGCGCTCTGTCCCCATTGCACGAAAAACGCAATCAGCGTCACGCCCAACGGTAACAATCGCAGATAATCAACCTTGCGAACTTCATCAAATGAACCAACGCCGTATGATACAAAGGCAACCACGCCCAATAGTGAAACAAAGAACGCCTCTGCCCATACGCCGTGGAAGCCCCACCAGCTAAGCACCGGTAAGGCAGTGTAGTTGATAATCCCCAAGAGGATAAACATGACGAGCCAAACCAAAGCCTGCACCCAAATTTTCGCATCGCGAGAAAAACTGACTGCTGCAAACAAGGCGGTAAACGCCAAAGATAACAAAATGTAATCCATAATAAGATGTTTTTAGTTAATAATAATTAAGTGTTTGAACTCCTGTATACCACATTTTAGACAACATTGCAAGCGTTTTTTGTCATTTATTGCTTTTCCCACCCTAATCAACTAATAATCTCTCTATATAAACCGGCTTAACAAAAACATATTGCCGACAAGTGCGGATTATCAGAAGTAAAAAAATCGCCCTGCTCATCATTAGCAAGGCACTAAAAAAACTGGTGGAGGTAAGGGGGGCTTGGCGCAGCAAAAACAATCCGGCGAATTGTTTTTGCCGCCAAGCTGTAGTTGCCGTTAGTTTGTCCGCCCCTGTAAAGGGAAGCAGGACAAACGTTACGGCAATTTGACCGAAACGAAGTTAGCGTTGCGAATAAACGCAACGCTTACGAAGTAAGACCGAACCCCGTAGGTGTGAGATCCCCCCACATACAAAACATAAAAAAATCGCCCTGCTTATCACTAAGCAGGACGCTAAAAAACTGGTGGAGGTAAGGGGGGCTTGGCGCAGCAAAAACAATCCGGCGAATTGTTTTTGCCGCCAAGCTGTAGTTGCCGTTAGTTTGTCCGCCCCTGTAAAGGGAAGCAGGACAAACGTTACGGCAATTTGACCGAAACGAAGTTAGCGTTGCGAACAAACGCAACGCTTACGAAGTAAGACCGAACCCCGTAGGGCGAGATCCCCCCACACAAAAAACATAAAAAAATCGCCCTGCCTATTACTAAGCAAGACGCTAAAAAAACTGGTGGAGGTAAGGGGGATCGAACCCCTGACCTATTGATTGCGAACCAATCGCTCTCCCATCTGAGCTATACCCCCGCAACACTGCCCGCCGCCGCGGACGAATAAAAAAATGGTGGAGCTGAGGGGAATCGAACCCCTGACCTCTTGAATGCCATTCAAGCGCTCTCCCAACTGAGCTACAACCCCGTCACACACGGAACAAGAACGCTTATATCCTCATAATTTTTAAATTGCAAGCAAAATTTTCGCTCCGGTGCAAAAAACTTTTGCCCTGACCTCCGCCGCCCAATCCGCCGCAACCACCCGCCCTCAACCCTTACCCCAAACTTCCGCCAATCGCCGCCGCCCAATCCGCCCCGCCGCACCCGCGCCGTATCGCCGCCAGCCCTATGCCAACCCGCATTACCAGCCGTATTACCGCTGATTTACCGCATTTAAAAACACTTGCATTTTATCCGTTCCGGCGTATAATGTGCGCCGAAAGGAAAACGATATTATGCCGACAAGCGGAAAAATTCTCCTGCTCTCCTGTTGTGCGCCGTGCGCCTGTG
>CALXYD010000073.1 GCA_944392865.1 uncultured Alphaproteobacteria bacterium | reverse complement strand
AAAACTTCCCTGACAATAGCGCGCAGTCTTCGCCGGCTCTTATTGCGGATAACGGCATTGCCGATTCGTTTCGTTGTGGTATAACCGACCATGATATTATCGGCGGAACCGGACAAACTTTGAGCCGCCTGAAGCACCATATTGTGAGTAGCAACATGGAAACCCTGGGCGACTCTCAGAAAATCTTTTCTTTTCTTAAAAGTAAGTATTTTGGTCATTCGCTTTGCATAAAAAACGATATGAACTAAGCGGAAAGCTTTTTACGGCCTCTTGCACGACGTGCAGCCAAAACTTTTCTTCCGCCGGCGGTTGCCATCCGTGCACGGAATCCGTGGCGACGGGCTCTCACCAGTTTACTGGGTTGATATGTACGTTTCATAATTAAATCTCCGGTTAAATTATTGATTATTTAAAGGCATACCAAAATGAATGCCTCTCGGTCTACGCCCCACCTTATAAAAGCAAAACAAAAAGAAGTCAATATTTTTATTTATAATCGCGGTAATGTCTGCAAAATCAATCTTGCTGAAATAAAAAACTTGCAAAATAAAAAGGTTTTGGTATAAAATATACATATATTTTGGAGGTTTGCGTTCTTGCCATGATTATAGACAGCAAAAATGAAACACAAAAAAGTATTTTAACCAATAAATGTTTTTATCAGACCACAGCCGAAATTATGCGTGAGTTTGAGAAGAAAGGTTATGCCAACTCGGCAGATGAGACTGCAAAAGTTATTGCCGCTTATCATGAATTAGTGCAGAAGAAAGCAAAGAATAATTACAGCAAAGATTATAACGAAGCCTTCAAAAAAATTGATGACGCCATCAAAGGTCTGGCAAACAAAGTTTTCTATGGGTATGATAATAAAAGTTTGGATTATGCCTACAAGTCGTTTGCCAAATTTGATTATATAAACGCGATTATCGGCCGCCAACGGACAAAGAAAAAAAGTTAAAGGGAATTGTAAAACCGAAAACGATCGTTTTTTTTATTTACACCGCCGCCTCTAAACCTTCGGCTATTTCATTAACCATATTGTCTTTTATCGTAAAAAACTGCGCCGAATTTTTAATGCTCAAAAAATCAGACGGTGTGGTTGATGTCAGCCAGGCTTGCAAGTTTAGTTCTCTGATTTTATAAAGAAAGGCATCTCTTTTGATATCGTCCAGATGGGCGGCGATTTCATCAAGCAAGAGTATCGGCGGCAATCCTCTTGTATGGATAAGGAAGCGAGCCTGTGCCAAAATAATGCTGAGCAGCAACGATTTTTGCTCGCCGGTAGAACACAACTCTGCAGGGACATTCTTTTTCTTATAAAGTGCCAGTAAATCCGTTTTGTTAATACCGTTTCCCGAGTCGTTATATAAAATATTGCGCCGCTGGTTAAACAAAGATTCGCGATAAAAATCTTCCACATAAATAGCCGGCTTGTCGTCAAGCATTTGTTCAATGGTGCCGTCAAGGGAAAGCTGAGCCGTCGGGAATATATCGTCAGGGTTTTGCTCGGTAAAATCATTGAGCTTTTGTATCTGTTCCCGCCGCGCCGCCGCTATGGCTACGCCGATTCCCGCCATCTGGTCTTCTAAGGCGACAAGCCAGGAGTCGTTAATATTGCCGCTTTTCAAAATCTGCAACCATTGTCTGTATAAATTATCGTAAGCCGCAAGTCGTCGTGCGTGTGATGTATCAAACGCATAAACGATTCTATCCAAAAAACTGCGCCGCGCTTGAGCGCCGGTCTGGAAAAGCCTGTCCATCTGCGGTGTAACCCAAATAATTGAAAGATATTGTCCAAGCTCATTTTGCGAGGCAAGTTTCTGATTGTTGACCTGGACGATTCGTCGTTCAACTTCTTTTACTTCGTTGTAATTTGTTTCTTTGACAATGCTCTCAACCGCAGTCCCGATATTAAATTCTTCGCCGCCTCTTTCAACCTGCGCTGAAACCGCCCAGCCGTTATTGTTTATGAATACCGGGGATTGCTGTGTGGCTGCTAAAAAATCAAAAGTCTTAACCTCGGAAAGCTTTGCATTGCGCAGGCCTCGTCCTTGCGACAAAAAGGAAACCGCTTCCAAAACATTTGTTTTCCCGCTGCCGTTTTCTCCGCTCAAAACAACAAAAGGCGCGCCAATATTTAAACGCAAATATTTATAATTCCGAAAATTAACTAAGGTCAGGCGCTTAACTGCAGACCCAACCTTAGCCTTATAAAAATCCGTATCTAAATGAAATGCGACACTCACTTAGATTCTCATCGGCATTAAAACATAAATGGCGCTATTGTCCGATGTGTCATTTATGACCGTCGCGGTAGCGTTACCGGATAAGCTGAAACGAACATTCTCACCCTTAATCTGAGCCAGAATATCAAGCAGATAGCGGAAGTTATAGCCGGTATCAATCGGCTCCTTGTCGTAAACAGCTTCCAGTTCTTCCGTTGCATTACCCAACTCGGCATTTGAAGCCGCAATCGTAACATGATTCGTATCCGTTATCATCCGGATACCGCGGCTCCGTTCCGTTACAACAGAAACACGGTCAACCGCCGCCGCCAGTTCTTTTACATTGACTTCCAAAATCTTATCATTATCCGTCGGAATAACGCGCTCATAATCAGGAAAAGTCCCGTCAATCAATTTTGAAGTCAGCGTAATATCTTCAAAAGAAATCCGAACCTTATTCTCTGACAAAGCCATCTTGACATTGTCAATAGAGGCGTCGTCAAGTAATTTGCGAATTTCCAATACCGATTTCCGCGGGATGATAACCCCTTCCAACTTCTCCGCACCTTCGGGGAGAGGCGATTCGGCGCATGCCAACCGATGGCCGTCCGTCGCGACAACCCGCAGAACTTTAGTATCACCTTCGTTCTTTGCGTGAACGTATAAACCGTTCAGATAATAACGCGCTTCTTCCACCGAGGCGGAAAATTGCGTCCGGTCAATCAGCGTTTTTAATTCTTCTTTGCTGATTTCAAAACTAACCGGCAAATCGTCGCCCGAAATAATAGGAAAGTCTTCAACGCCGATAGTGGACAGGGAAAACTTGGAACGCCCTGAGGCGATACTCAAAGCTCCTTTGTCATCAGGAAAAGAAATCTCAACATCGGAACCGTCCGATAATTTGCGGACAATGTCATAAAGCATATGCGCCGGCGCCGTTGTTGCTCCTTCTTCACTAACTTTGGCCTCAACGATTTCCGTTATTTCAATGTCCATATCGGTTGCTTTGAAATTGATAACAGAATCCTTCGCCTCGATTCGGACATTGGATAAAACCGGAATTGTATTCCTTTTTTCAACAATGCTCTGCACGTGGCTGAGTGTCTTTAGCAGATGTGCTCTTTCAATTGTAAATCTCATTATTTTTATCCTAAAAAAAAGACTTATTCCTCTCTTTCTGCAATCTATCACAAATCAATAAAAGCAGAAGTCAAAAAATAAGTCTTCAACAATTTTTTTAATAAAAATTAGTTCTCAAGCGTTCTTCTCAGTATCTCTATGTTTTCCGCTAACGCCGGATCCTCAACAATAAGTTCCTCAACCTTTCTGACGGCGTGCATAACCGTCGTATGGTCGCGGTCAAATTTGCGCCCGATTTCCGGCAACGAACGTGATGTCAGCTGTTTAGCCAGATACATAGCTATTTGCCGTGGCCGCGCAACCGTCCGTGCTCTGCGCGAAGACTGAAGTTCTTTAACCGAAATATTGAAATGTTCGGCAACTTTTTTCTGAATCTCGTCAATAGTTGTCTTCCGGTCTATTGAGCGTAACATATCCTTTAAAACATCTTGCGTCATATCAAGTGTAATCTCTCTGCCGGAAAGCAGTTGCGAATGAGCGGCGATTCTCTTTAACGAGCCTTCCAGTTCGCGAACATTTGCCGTAATCTTCTGTGCCAAAAACTCTGCAACTTTAACCGGAAGTTCAATTCCCATCAATTCGGCTTTTTTCTTTAATATTCCCATTCTTAAATCAAAGTCAGTCGGCATAATATCCACGACCAAGCCGCCCACTAAACGTGATTTCAGATTCTCTTCTATCCCGTCCAAGTCCGTCGGAGATTTATCGGCGGAAATAATAACCTGCTTACCCTCTTCAACCAGAGAATTGAAAGTATGGAAAAATTCCTCCTGCGTTGTGCCTTTGTTGCCCATAAATTGAAAATCGTCAACCATCAACACATCAACGGAACGGAACTGTCCCTTAAACGCTTCGGTGTCTTTGTAGCGCAAAGCTTTTACAAATTTATAAACAAACTGCTCTGCCGTCAGATAAATGACATTGCGTGTCGGATCATTCTTTTTAATGTGCCAGATAATGGAGTGCATTAAGTGTGTTTTGCCCAAACCGACGCTGGAATACAAAAACAGCGGGTTGAAAGAAACATTCTTAGCTTCGGCAACCTTGCGTGCGGCAGCGTATGCAAATTCGTTTGTCTTGCCGACAACAAAATTCTCAAACGTATAATCCGGATTGAGCGGCGAACCATTGGAGGTGCCGAAGTTTTTAGCCTCGTCGTTGGCAAGGCTTGCGCCGGCAACCAGGCCAAAAGAGCTGCTGTTGATGTTACAGCCGTAAATATTGTGCGGGGTCGGCGTAGAGGTAATTTTTTTCAAAAGAGAAGTATCCGTACTTCGTCTGTCGCTAAAGTTCTTTTTAACGACAAAATTAATTTTCTTAACTTCAGGATTTATATGCTCCCAAATCTTGCCGATACGCTCGGCATAATGTGTCACAACCCAGTTTTTCAAAAAAAGCGTCGGCGCGCAAATTTTCATCTCCCCGTCGCTGATACCGCCGATTGTTAGCGGCTTTAACCAGCTTGAAACCGCTGATTCGCCGAACTCGACACTTAATTGGCTGCAAATCTGGCTCCACTGTGCATCAATCGGTGTGCCGTCATTTACCAAAGCTTCTTCTGCCATATCCATCTCCCACGTTAGATATTAAATACAAAATCATAATTGTTTAATTTTTATCGCCGGTAATTATATTCTGAACTGTATCTCTCATTAAAGATGCCCTGCACCGCATCGCCTCTTCAAGCTGAAAACGCTAAGCAACGCAAAGACAAAACTTTGAGAATATTGAAAGGATTCTATAAAGAAAATACAGAAGCAATTCAATAAAATATAATCCTGCAATCACTATTTAATAATAAAACAAATAATCTTTAACAAAGCTAAAAATCTTAACCTTTTGCTGCTCGTCAGCCTTTCAGTTGTTCTTTGCTCCTCCAGTCGTTCGCCAACTCTCCGGCTACTTCACAACCTCTCAGTTGTTCTCCAGCCCTCCGGTTGCCTCTCAACCTTCC
>CALXYD010000072.1 GCA_944392865.1 uncultured Alphaproteobacteria bacterium | reverse complement strand
GTGCGGTTTTATGAATAAGCCAGCCTTATTTTAATTGGGGCAGTGCCAGCGACACCTGCAGTGGCCGCGCCAGTGCCAGCGGCACCTGCGTAAATGGGCAGAGTGCCACGAACGGGCTACGAGGGGCAGAGTGCCACGAATGGGCTACGAGGGGCAGAGTGCCACGAATGGGCGAGTGTTATCCACCTATACCGTCACGGCGAGAGAGGCGCATTTATGCGGCGAACGCGGCAGTCCAATGGCGGGCAAAGGGGTGGTGTGTTTACGGATTGAGTATGCCCCGCGGGGCGGGGGCAAGTGCGAGCAAGTCGCACTTGGCGGATAAAAGAGTTGAATGGGGCAGGGGTAAAAGTTTTTTCAAACGGGTAATTATTATCTTTTCTTTTTCGTTTTTTAATCGCGGCGTCTTTATAAAGCCCTACGGGGCAGTGCCGGCGGCACCTGCGTAAATGGGCAAGGTGCTACGAACGGGCTACAAGGGGCGATGTGTCGGCAATATGGTTGAGGGAGTATTCTTTTATATAATATATTATTGCATTTTGCAATGATAGGTAGGAATTTTACATAAAATAGCAAATTTCATTTTTTAATCGCGGCGTCTTTATAAAGCCCTACGGGGCAGTGCCGGCGGCACCTGCGTAAATGGGCAAGGTGCTACGAACGGGCTACAAGGGGCGATGTGTCGGCAATATGGTTGGGGAGTATTCTTTTATATAATATATTATTGCATTTTGCTATGATAGGTAGGAATTTTACATAAAATAGCAAATTTCATTTTTTAACCGGGGCGGGCGGTGTGCGCGCCCTTTTTTTATACTTGTTTTTTACGGGAGATATTCTGATGGATGATTTTGATTTTCGGGCGGTCAACGGTTTCGGGGCGGACGGCGGCGACGCCAACGCGGCGGATTTGCCGAAATTTTCCCGCCAGCGCAAACCGACTTTTTCGGCGGACGATATTTTAAAACGGCTGGAGGCGATGAAAGCCGAACGTGCCAAGTGGGAGCCGATGTGGGACAAGGCGGCGGAGATGTGTTCGGTTGATTCCGGACTGTTTTCCACCGACGAGCGCGGGCGGGTGCGGCAGACGGTTTTTGACACTACCGGGCGCAACGCCCTTTCGTGTTTCTGCTCCAGCATGAAGTCGGTTATCGTGCCGACGACTTCCCGCTGGCACCGGCTCAAGCCGACCGAACCGCAATACGATGACAACGAGGCGGTTAAAAAATATCTGGAGCGCGTTACCGATGTTCTGTTTCGGATGCGCTATGCGGCGTCATCCAATTTTGCCGCCGAGAGCGACCTTCTGTTCAATCAGCTCGGCATTTACGGACACGCCTTGTGGATGGTGGACGATGATATCGGGCGGGGTATCATCTATCGCGCCATTCCGGTCAAAGAGGCCTATATCCGACGCGATGACAACGGGCGGCTGGCGGCGGTGTTCCGCGAATATGACCTGCCGGCGGGCGAGGCGGTTAAGAAATTCGGCGCCGATTTGCGCGGCGAGGTGCGGCAGGCGGCTGTCCACACGCCCGACAGGATGTTCAAATTTCTGCACGCGGTTTTCAAACGCGACGATTATCTGCCGGCGGGGCGCGATTTTTCGGGCATGAAATACGCCAGCGTGCATATTGATATGGCGGCGCGCCGGATTATCCGAACCGGCGGCTATCGCACCTGTCCCTATATGGCGCCGCGTTTTCTCGGCATTGCCGGCAGTTCCTACGGCGACAGTCCGGCTTTGCAGGCGTTTTATGATATGCTGACCGCCAATGAAATGGGCAAGACCATTTTGCGCACCGGCCAGTTGCAGGCCAATCCGCCCATTCTTACCGGACTTGGTCTTATTGACGCTAACAAACTCGGTTCGGCGGGGGCGGTTATTCGCGGCGGTTTGGACAGCCAGGGCAAGCCGGCGGCGGTTTCCATGCAATACGGTAACAATCTCTCCATTACGGTGGAAATGCAACGCGAAGTCCGCGCCGCGATTGAACGCGCGTTTCTTGTGCCGCTGTTCCAATCCCTTACGCAGACCAAGCAGATGACCGCAACCGAAGTGGAAAAGCGCGAAACCGAAAAGGCGATGTTGCTGGCGCCGATGTGTGAGCGTATTTCCGCCGAATGGCTTTCCGGCAATATTGAACGGGAAATTGACATTCTCTCATCTTACGGCCTGTTGGACGGCGTGCCGGACGAACTTCTCTACGACGGCTCTGTCGCTATTGAGTTTGAAAGCCCTGCCGTCCATTTACAGCAAAGCGGCGAAATTACCGGCCTTTACCGGACGATGGAGGCCGCCGCTTCCATGGCGCAGATGAATCCCGAGGTGCTTAAATCGGTGGATATGGCGGCGGCGTTACGCAAGATTGCGGAGTATTATGGGGTGGGGGCGGATATAGTCCACTTAAAGGGGTAAATTTGAGCATCTAGAGCGGTCTTTGCGGGTCGGCGGAAATTCATGTACTATTTATGTACACTAAAATTTCCGGTCTTGCTCTGTAGGGCTTGCGCTTTGCGCGCGCCAACTACGCTTCGGTCAAATTGCCGTAACGTTTGTTCCGCTTCCCTTTACAGGGGCGGACAAACTAACGGCAACTACAGCTTGGCGGCAAAAACAATTCACAGGATTGTTTTTGCTGCGCCAAGCCGCCCTTAAGCCCATCTCTATCTATCTCAAATTTTCCGCCTTTAAGGTGCCAGCGCACGGGCAACGATTTCTATCTTAATTTTTCCGCTTTTAAGGCAGCGGCATAGGCAACGAGAGGCGATGTGCCACGAACGGGCAACGGTGGGCAGAGTGTCGGATGGGTGAGTGTTATCCATCTATATCGTCACTGCGAGAGAGGCGCATTTATGCGACGAACGCGGCAGTCCAGCGGTGGGCAAAGGTGTGGCGTGGCTACGTCACAGGTTTGTGGATCGGTGGCCGCGCCACGGGCATAAGGGCGATGTGCAACTTACGTTGCGCGCCTTGCAATGACGGGAAAAGAGGCAAGCGTGGCTGGCGGTGCAGGTTTAAATTGTGCGGGTGGTTGTTTGGCCTTTTTATTTTTTTAATCCATTTTATCGGGAGATGTTGTGATGTTATTGAAAAAACTTAAAAAAGAACAGAAATTGGCGCGGGCGTTCCGGGCTTTGTTTCTCGCGGCGGACGGCGGCTTAAAGCCCGAAGCGGCGGCGGTGCTTGAATTTTTACGCGACGAGGCCGGGGCGCGGGGCGAACTCGGGCGCGACGGCGTGCCGTATTTTTATGACGCGCAGAATCGGTTTGACCCTTGCGCGGCGGCGTTTCTGCTCGGCAAGCGGCGCCTGTTTGACCTGATTGTCAAGTATTTGTCGCTCTCCGAGAGCGATATTTTTGCCCTGCGTTCCACCTTGCGGCGGGAAGAGGAGGATGCGGACGCGGAAGATGACGATTTGGCGAAAAGGGTGTTCCTTTAAGCAATGAGCGGCGCGCAAGGGGCGGGAGGCGCTTCGCCGGTTTGGGGGGGCGGAGCGAGAGGCGGCGGTTTGGGGGGCGTTTTGTGGTTAGGGCGATGCTTCGCCGGTTTGGGGGCGAAGCTGGGGTGGCGATTAGGGCGGCATTTCGCCGGTTTTTTTGTGGGGGAGCAGGGCTGCAGCGGTTCGGGAGGCGTTTCGCCGGTTTTTGGGGAGGCTTTTTTTGACCGGTGGCGGAGGAGGAGAAAAATTTTTTTGCAAAAACGGTTTAAAAACTATTGACATTGTGTCATAGTTGTAGTATATGAATATTCATAATGGACGAATCGGCATCGGGAGCGGTGCCTTTTTTTATGTTTGCGCCGTGCGGCAGGCTTTGGGCATTGCGGGCGGCGTTTCTTTGCGGCTGATTTTATGGCGATGGCACGAGCCGGCGGTTTTGCACGGCTTGGGCAGATTTTTATAAGGAGATTAGAAAATGGATTTTGATTTTTGGCAGGATGCTGTAGATAATTTAGCGAAGGATAAAAGGGATAAAATGCGCAAGTTATTGTTAAAATATGGTGATTCGCTTAATGAAGATGAGATAGATGAGGCGGATTGGTTTGATTATCAGTCTGCTAAGGCATATGAGCAGGAAGTCCGTCAGGAGATGTCCGTTGGACAGATGTGGGAACAAGTATCGGGTGCGGTGGGCGATCTTTATCGAAATTATCTGGATATGAAAAGAGATAGAACAAAATTTGCTGATGATTATTTTCATTGTAAAGCAAATTTTGAGGCTGCACAACGTGGCAAATATGGAGCAATAACGGCAAAATATTTGGGTGATACAAAAGAAGCATTTGATTATTTTAAAAATCGTGTATATAATGGATTGTCGCCAGTGGAAGCTTATGCTGATTATCTTCATGATAAAGATGTTAATCTTCAAGGTAGGCATCAGGCGCAAACTGGATTATATAAAAATTCTAAAGACGCGTGCAGGTATCATCGTGTAAGAGGTATCAATGAAAAATATTGAAATATCAGGTAATAACACAGGCGAGGCGGCAGGTGGCAATGAAAACGGTGCAGCGGATTTTTAGTATCGGGACGAAGTTGGCCGTCTGGGGGCTGAGCCTTGCCGGCGCATTGTTTTTGGCGCTTTTTCTGGTGCTGAATTTTACGGTTTACCGCGATGAGAACGCGTGTATACGCCAATGTCTGGCGGACGGCGGGGCGCGAGATGTCTGTATATTAAGCGTTTGCGACAGGTGAGGCATAAATGGCGAATGATATGCGGCAAAATCAACAATCGGCAGGGGTGGCGCTTTCGTGTGTCAAAGTGTTGGCGGTTATGGTGCTGTGTCTTGCCGGCTTTGTCGGTTGTCTGACGTTGTTCGGGTTATGGTTGGGGATGCCTTTTTAATATACGGGGCGGAAAATCCGGCGGCGTGATGATGAGCCCTGCGGGGCAAATGCGGCTCGCCGCATTTGATTGCCTGATAGTTGAAAGTTATCTTCTTGAAATAGAAAAGAAAGCAGATAGTTAAAGCCCTGCAAGGCAGGGGCAAACGCCGTTGGCGTTTGTCGGCAAAATGGTTGGAGAGAGGTAATGGTATTATCTTATTATCTGATTTCGTCACTGCGAGAGAGCGCGAGCCAGGCGAGGGCGAACGCGGCAGTCCAGCGGCAGGCAAGGGTATAGTGAGCCTATGGCTCAAGTTTATGGATCGCCACGGCGATGTGCAACTTACGTTGCGCGCCTCGCGATGACGGGGAAAGAGGCAAGCGTGGCAGTGCCACAGGCAATAAGGCGCATTTGGTGGCAAAATGGTTGAAGAGGGTGATGGTATTATCTGATTTCGTCACTGCGAGAGAGCGCGAGCCAGGCGAGGGCGAACGCGGCAGTCCAGCGGCAGGCAAGGGTATAGTGAGCCTATGGCTCAAGTTTATGGATCGCCACGGCGATGTGCAACTTACGTTGCGCGCCTCGCGATGACGGGGAAAGAGGCAAGCGTGGCAGTGCCACAGGCAATAAGGCGTGTTTGTTGGCAAAATGGTTGGAGAGGGTTTTAGTGAGGAGAACGTATTTTTCTTATCAATAATTTAAGGCGGTGTTGGGACGGCGGCGAGCCCTAACGGGGCAAGTATGGCTTTGCCATACTTGGTAGCAGGATGTTTGAAGATGATTGGGG
>CALXYD010000071.1 GCA_944392865.1 uncultured Alphaproteobacteria bacterium | reverse complement strand
CTTATGCAGGTGCGGCGCGCACAAAATTTTGCGAGTGAGCCGCGGGAGCCCTCCGAGGGAGGGGAGTGTACAAAAGAAGTACATGACCCGACCGAAGTGAGGCTTCCTCCCGCGAGCTCAATCACAATAATTTTCCCCTTTAAAGGCAGTCCGAATACGCCGTCGCCACATACGTCCTATAAAACTCCACCGTCATCCGGCACAGGCTGTGCGGCGCATAATCTTTAAGTTCGCAGTAGCGGACGATTTCGCTGTCGTCGGGGGTATAGTCAACGTAGTAAGTCCAACGGACGGTATGGTTGCCGACATAGCGCGCGTGCATCGGCTCTTCAAAATCGTCAAAAAAGTCGCGCATTTGCTGCCCCTGCTGAATATCAAACCCGGCGACGTGCAAAACCTGCCCTTTCGGCGCACGGTAATAGGTGTAGGTTGCCTGGCGCGGCTGATAACGGTAAGAACGTTCGGTAGCCGTCGGGTTGTCGCGGCGGTAGCTCGGAACGTATGACGGGTCGCAGCAACATCCGGCCAGCAGGAGGAAAAGAACGGCAGCATAAATTTTTTTCATTGTAAAAAATCTCCTTAAAGTAAATAAAGCGCCAAAACCAAACCCGGCTCCGTTTGGCGGGCGCGGCTTTTGGCATAATTCTGTTCAATTTGTCTGATAAAAAACTAACTTACTAACTCTAAAATAATTTCATCTAACAAGGGAAATCCCTTATCCGTTAGCTTAATATTGCCGTCATCATAACACAATAAATTTAATTGCGCAAGTCTTTTTGTCGCATTTTCTGACAAAAAGTCAAATAATTTTATACCGCACGCCTGATAAAACCGCGTCGCGGAGATTCCCTCCTTAAGGCGCAACCCGAGCAAAACCAGCTCTTCCGCCCGTTCCGCGGGGGTTAATTCTTCGGCAGGCTGCCCGTCAACCGTGGCTAAAATTTTCCACTTGCCCGTTGTATCGGTAAGAGTAAGCCGCCCGTGCGCCCCGGTGCCGAGGCCGAGATAATCGCCGCCGCGCCAATACACCAGATTGTGCGCGCATTCGTCCGCCGCAGAGGCCGCAAAATTGGACACCTCATAACGTTCCAGCCCCTGCCCGCGCAAGTAGGAAACCGTTTGTTGATAAAGGTTTAGCGCCGATTCTTCGTCCGCTCCCCGAATATTTTTCTTAAAAAAAGGCGTTCCTTCTTCAATGGAGAGTTCATAAAGGGAAATATGCTTCAGACCGAATGAAAGCGCCGTGTCAATTTCTTTCTGCCAATCGTCCCATTGCTGATTCGGACGCGCATAAATCAAATCTATGGAAAATTTCGGAAACGCCGCCGCGCCGAGTTCCATCGCCCGAAGAGCGTCATCAAGCGAGTGCGTCCGCCCGAGAAAGCGCAAATCCGCCGCGTTCAAAGCCTGCACCCCGAGCGACAAACGGTTGGCGCCCGCCGTGCGAAAGTCAAGAAATTTGCCGCGTTCAAATGTGTTCGGATTAGCCTCCAGCGAGATTTCCGCCGCCGGAGAAAGGGAAAAATGCCGTCCGAGCCCGTTTAAGACCTGCTCCACCGCCGCCGGCGACAGCAGCGAGGGCGTTCCCCCGCCGAAAAAGACCGAAGTAATTCGCCGCCCGCCGCAGAGTCGCGCCATCGCCGCCATATCGTCGGCATAGCGTTGCAACAGCGCCGCTTCGTCAAAATCGCGTGGCAATATGCCGCGAAAAAAATCGCAATAAGGGCAGCGGCTCCGGCAATAGGGGAAATGGATATACGCCGCCAGTGTATTTTCGTCTCTGTCTTCGTCCCCGTCTTTTTTATACACCGGCACGCCGGCCGCCAGAGCCCCGCCGTCCGGCCATTCGCCGCCAAACAGCTGCGCGGAAGCCCCGCCTGCCTTTGTCCGCTCCGTATCGCCCCAAACGCCGCCATTATCCGCCTTGCCCATTGCCTGCCCGCTCCGTGCTTATTCCCGCGCCGGTCCGAGCCTGGCGCACGCCGTTTCTATTTTATCCTGCAACGCCGCCATAAATTCTTTTTTGCCCGCGTAGTCTTTAATATCCATCGGCGGCATAAATTCAAACACCACCTTCCCCGGCCGCCGCAGAAACGCGCCCTTTGACCACACCAGATCCGAATTGAGCGCCACCGGCACCACCGGCATATTAAGCCCCTCCGCCAAAAAGACAATGCCGGACTTGTAACCCTTGACCTGCCCGTGCCTGCAACGCGTCCCCTCGGGAAAAATAATAATGGAACGCCCGTCCGCCACGCGTTTTTTCGCCTCCTCAAGCATTCCCTTCATCGCTTTCGCCCCTGCGCCGCGGTCAACCGGTATCATGCCGTAAAGCGCCTGCCCCCAGCCGAACAGCGGAATATACGTCAGCTCTTTCTTTAAGACGAACACCGAATGTGGAATAATGTCGGTATAAGAATAGGTTTCAAACGCCGATTCGTGCTTACTGGCGAAAATAACCCCCGGCGTGATGTATTGTTTGCCGCGCACTTCAATCGTAATCCCGCAGAGCTTGAGCATTCCGTTCCAAATCAGCCGGTGCAGGTGCCTGTCCCACAGGTTAATCATCGCCTTGCGGGAGAATACCCCGATAGGCAGGCTTATCAGAAAACCCAGCGCCATCGCCGGATAAAAATACAAATTCGCCGCCAGAGAACGTAAAAAAAGCATCATCTTCA
The DNA here is from genome assembly GCA_944392865.1 of uncultured Alphaproteobacteria bacterium. Classification (GTDB taxonomy): domain Bacteria; phylum Pseudomonadota; class Alphaproteobacteria; order RF32; family CAG-239; genus CAG-267. Next base: position 2,986 of record CALXYD010000071.1, on the reverse strand, counting down.
TAACCTCAACATTTTATATTGTGCATAAACCAACAAAAACTTCGTATATTCCGCCGCCAAAAAGAAAAAGCTGTTGGCGTTCTTCCACCATTGGCGCGCCACATCGGGCGTATCCGCCGCGATAAAGGCAATATCGGCACCGGGCAGTTCGCGTTCCAGCTCCAGCCGGCTGCGCGGAATATGGTAAAACGACGTAACCGCAAAAATTTCCGTCAGGCCGTGTTTGTCCGCCCACTCGCGCACCTCGCGGGCATTCCCGACCGTATCCCGCGCCTGATAACCGAGTTCAACCGGCAACCCGCTTTCAAATTTAATATCGGGACGCGAAGCAATCGCCTGCATCGGCGTTCCCGGCCGCACGCCGGAAATCAGCATCCGCCCGCCATAGCCGCGATTGAGCAGTTCAAACCCTTTCTCAATCCGGTTCTTACCGCCGGTCAGCACCGCGATACCCGCCCGGTCATACGCCGGCGCCGCGGCAAAACGCCCGTCCATAACCGCCCGCGTTATATCAAGATACGCATAGCCGTAACGCCTGTCCGGTTCAAGCATCGCCCCTTCCGCCCATTCGTTCCACGCGTTGACAAACACCAGCCGCTCATCGCCCTCCCGCCGCGCCGCCGTGTCGCGCACCGCATAGTCAAGCCATTGCCCGTAAACCTCCGGCGTTGCCCCGTCAAACACCAGCGCCCCGGAATAAGCCTTGCGCGGCGTATTGTCCCAACGCGGAAACACGGTATGGAAAGTCTTATAAACATAATCGCGCTTCATCTTGCCCGCACGGATGTATTCACCCCAGTCAAACACGCGAAAATCCGCCGCGTTGTCAATTTTATCCACCATCTTTTGCCGAAGCTGCGGGATATTGTCAACCTCAAACTCCATCGCCGCGTCCAACCCCCAGTCGGCGGGATTGTCATAAAAGCCGAACGCCTTGGTCGCCACAAGATACGGCTCGCCGACGCCGTTGTCGCGCATATATTTTTTAAGATACGCCGCAAACGCTTTAAATTTCTCTTTGCCGATAGCCGCCGGACGGTAAACGATAAACAGCGGCCGCCCGTTGACGCGAATATAGCGCGGATCTTTGAAAAACGGCAGCAAATCGGCGGCGAAAGGCGCAAAATCCGCCTCGGAAAACTTTTGTTCCATCAGCAGTTCGCGGTTGCCCCCGTCCCAGCGTTTTGACCAGTTTTCATTCGCCCAGTTCAGACAGAACGGCAAATCAAGCGCCGGATTGGCAAGATAATTATAAAGCGGCTTTTCCATCAGTTTTTTGCCCGAAAACCAGTAATAATAAAACGCAAACCCGCCCACGCCGTAATTTTTCGCCAAATCAATCTGCCGCGCCATCGCCTCGTCGTGGGTTAAGTCGTAAAACCCGACGTCAATCGGCAGTTTCGGCTGATAATGTCCGGCAAACATCGGCCTGGCGGCGGTAACGTTCGTCCATTCGGTAAAGCCGCGCCCGTGCCAGCGGTTATTTTCGGCAAATTGGTGGAATTGCGGCAGGTAGAGGGCAATCAGCCGCACCCCGTCCGTCTCCGGCTTACCATTCTGCGCCGCGGGCGCGTCGTTTTCCGCACCATAATCCCGATACGGCACAAAGTCGCCGTTTTCCGCCTGCTTATCCGCCAACACCGTCCGTATATAAGCCTCATCGCGCGCCGCCCTGTCCGCCCGTTTCTCCGCCGCGCGGCAATCCGTTTCCGCATAAAAAGCCTGCCCGCCGGTAAAAAAACGCCCGCAACGCCCCGCCGGCTCATCCGCCACATAGCCGAATACCGTCCGGGTAAACAAAAGAAATCCCCCGAACCAGCCCAGCCCGAGCAACACCGCCGCCAACGCGCCTATGGCCAACACTCTGCGCTCCATTGCCGCGCCTCACATCATATTCCTGAGCGTCCGCACCACTGTCAGATAGGCCGTTCCCGCAACCAGCGCCGCCGCCACGAACGGCAACAGCAGAATAACCACCCATTGCTCCAGCCCGAACGCCGCCGAATTAAAAATACCGGCTTCAATTCCCTGCGCCAGATGTCCGATAATCAAAATCGCCGGCACCGCCGCCACGGCGCCGAAAATCCCCGCCGCCGCCGAAACGTGCGTAATCTGCCGGACATAATTGCCTGCGATATATTCGTCGGTCGCTCCCATCGTATGCAAAATGGCGATAATCTCGCGGTGGACGCTAAGCCCCGTCCGCGCCGCATAGACAATGGACGCGACACAGCCGCCCGCCACTAATAGCAGCACCGTTATCGCCAGCACTTTCAGCGAATTGATAAATTTAAGCAGGCGCGAGAGCCAGAGGTTATGGTCATTGATGGACGCCTGCGCCGAAATTTCCGACAGCCGCACCGTCAGCGTTTTATAGTCAAACTTCGCCGCATTGCGGATTTTCACGTCCAAGAGCTTCGGTATCGGCAAAACGTTGATATCCACGTTGTCGCCGAGCCACGGTTCAAGCAGCGCCCGCAGTTCGGCGTCGCTTAGTACGGATACTTCCTCAACATCGGGATATTTCTCCAGAAAACCGACCACATTAAGCAGGTCTTTGCGGCTTTCTTCGGCATTAGCGAGCGGCAACACCTGCACCGTGAAGTTGGAAACCACCTGCCGGCGCGAATTTTCAAACATGGAGCTGATACCGAGATAGCCGGCCAGCGCCATGGCAAACAAAAACACCGCCACCGCCACCGTCACCCGGAGAAACGTTTTGGACGCCCCGTCATCAATCGGCAATTCCTGAATTTTATCCGCCGGCGCTTTCTGCCGCCGCAATTCGCGAATACGCGCCGCCCGCTGTTTGGCGGTTGCCTTCGTCGCCGGCACCGCCCCGCCCGCAAGTGCCGGACGGTTTTTCGTCACCGCTCCTTTTTCAGAAATCTCTGCCTTTTTCAAGCCTTCCTTATCCTGTGTTGCCATAATGCTTTTATGCCTCCCGTCATATTCCTGCTACCCTTAACACCGGCATTGCTACTCC
>CALXYD010000070.1 GCA_944392865.1 uncultured Alphaproteobacteria bacterium | reverse complement strand
CTTGTCCCATGCAATACCACGCAATAAAAAAGGCTGATATTCTCTGATATCAACCTTTTTTCGCTTTAGCTTTTCCGCTTTCTTTTTATCGGGAATAGCCTTGTGCCGATATAAGCCGTTATTAAACAGCTCGTAGGCGCCGGCATCAAACGGCTTAATCCGCCGGGCGGCTTTTTTCTTTTTCATCATCATACCTTTCATTCTGTTAAATAAAATCATTTTCAGCATAACCGAAAAATCCGCCTTTGTAAAGAAAAATCTTCCGCCGGAAATTATACCGCCCACCGCCCGATAACCGCACAAACAAAAAGGCGGCGCAGATTTGCCGCCGCCTTTCTAAAACCGGAACCGTCCGCCCGTTTAAGCGCACTTTTTGTCCGCTTCACGGCTGCGTTTGGTTGCCAACGCGCGCTGTTCCTTAATATCGCGCATCGCCGCGGCAAATTCCTCCGAACGGCAGATTTCCTCAATCGTCTTCGGCAATTTCAACCGCCAGTTCGGATAATCGTCAATAATTCCCGGCGCGTTGTCCATCTTCCGTTGTCCGAAAATATCGCACAGCCGCGGCAGATAGACGGCGCTGCCCGAACGGGCGCAAAATGCGCTGAGCAGTTTGCCGATGTCTTTCGGCGCCGCCCGCCCGTCCGTAACGGTTTCTTCCATTTCTTTCTGCATTTCCGGCGTCAACAGGCCTTCTTTGGCAAAAGCTTTAATCATATTTTCCCGCTCGTTTAACCGGTCGCTGACACTTTGCAGGCGTTGCTGCGCAGAGGCATACATTCCGCAGGAATCAAATGTCTTAATATCTTCGTTTGTCCACAAACCGATTGCGGTTGCCTGATCATGCGTCGTAGACTGCGCCAAAGAAATATACGAATATTGCGCCGGCGCCCGAAATGAATTGTCGTCTTCTTTCTCTAAAATAAAATCCTTATAAGACAAAAGGCCGTGCTCCGCCATATATTCGCTGAAACCTTCCGGCACCGTGCCGAGATCTTCGCCGATAAGCAGACAGCGGTTGCGGTTGCTCTCCAGCGACAAAATGGCGACAAGAGCTTTTAAATCATAAAGGACATAAGCGCCCTGCACAATCGGATTGCCCGGCTCAAAGAAACTCCAGAACAGCCGCATCATCCCCATCGCATGGTCAATACGCAACGCGCCGACATTGCGCATACTCTCCTGCGCCAGATTGATAAACGGGCGATAGTGCTGTTTGGCAAGCGTCAACGGATGATAGGGGTTAAAGCCCCAGCTCTGTCCGCACGGACACATCGGATCCGGCGGTGCTCCGACACCGGCATCTAATACAAAGGCCTCCGGGTTCTCCCAGACTTCCGCGCCGTTTGAAGCCGCCCCGATAGGCATATCGCCGTAAAGCCCGACTTTCATTCCGAGCGAAAGCGCCAACTGCTGCGCCTCTTTCAACGCCACATCCGCCAGCCAGTGGCAATAGGCGTAAAAATCCATTCTCAGGCGGTTGTTGTTCTTAATGTCCGCCGTTTTTGCCGAATGGATATCTTCGGTTCCGTCATGCCAGTAACGCCAGAAGCTCTCTTCCGGATGGTGTTCCAACAGCGTTTCAAACAGGCAGAGGTTCTCAAGCTCGCTGCCTTTTTCTTCCTTAAAGGCGGCAAAGGCGTTTTTGCGCTCCGCGCTGCCGGATTTTAAGAACGTGTCAAACATCATTTCCAAAATGCGCTGTTTGATACCCAATACGGCAGCGTACTCAACATTTTCCGTTGCGTTCAGGCGCTTGACTTCCTGCGCGACCGCCGGCATGGCGGCAAATTCCTGCGCCGCGGCGGAAGCCTTGAAGTCCGGCTCGTTGTAAAGGTCAAGATAAATATAGTTGATAAACATCCGGCTCAGCGTGCGATAAGGCGAAACGTCGCCTTTAAGCGGCCGGGTTGTCGGCGAAGGAAGCATGGCGCGGCTGATAACCCCGAGCGGGCTGATACCGACCACATCGCCGCCGTTGGCCGCCGTTGCTTTAATCAGCTCCTTGAGGCAGCCGAAATCGCCGATACCCATGCTGTTTTCGGATTTAAGCGCATACATCATCGTCGCCACGCCGTAAATATGCTCTTTGTCCTGCATAAACTGCGGCATGTGGCATTTTTCCGGCGCGATAATCATCAGGCTCTCCGCCGTCGTCTCGCCGCTTTCGGCCTTGACGTTGTAATAGCCGCAGGGCAGTGCCGGCAGGGTCGCGCTTTCATTCGGGCTGACCGTCCCGCGCCAAACCTCTTTGCCGCTTTCGTCCGCAACCGTAATGTTGCAGGGTGCGTCGCAATCCGGCGTCAGGCGGATAGGCTCTATGTCAAAAAAAGGCAACACATCCGGTAGCAGTTTCCTCTGCCTGAGCGCGGCGTAAGCGGCTTCGCGTTCGGCTTCCGTATCAATCTTATAGCCCATTGACTGCAGGAAAAAGCGTCGCACATCATCGCTTGTTTCACGAATAACTTTCGTTCGGTCTTTATATTCCGATAAGATGCCGGCGGCTTCGGCCAGGTCTTTTAAAGTCACCATTATTTGCTCCTTATTCTCTGTTTCAGATAATGGGAATCATTTACCCCGTATATGGCGCGATGTATAGCATTTTTTTGCGGTTGTGCAAAGTTTTTTCCGTCGTTGCGGTATTCGTCGGCGAAAAAGGCACATAACCGGCAAATAAAGCTTGCAATCTTAAAATAAAATTCCTAAATAAGCTAAAGAATGGCAAAATGCAATAAAACGGAAGTTTTTTTTAAATAAGCAGAACGGTTATAAAAGATGAGTACGACGGCAGATTATTACGAAGTTTTGGGCGTGACGAAAACCGCCTCGGGCGATGAAATCAAAAAGGCCTACCGCAAGCTGGCAATGCAGTATCATCCGGATCGCAACCCTGGCAACAAGGATGCTGAAACCAAATTCAAGGATATTAACGAGGCCTATGAAGTTCTGAAAGATGAACAGAAACGCGCCGCGTATGACCGTTACGGGCATCAGGCGTTTACCGGTGGGTTCGGCAACGGCGCGGGAGCTAATCCGTTTAACGGGTTTGACTTTACCGGCACCGGCTTTGCCGACGTGTTTTCGGATATTTTCTCCGAATTTACCGGGCAGGGGCGCGCCCGTCCGCGTTCGTATGCCGAGCGCGGCAACGATATCCGCTATGATGTCGCCTTAACATTGGAGGAGGCTTTCCGCGGCGTGGAAAAGGAAATAACCATAACCTCGTCCAAAGAATGTGATGCCTGCCACGGGTTTGGCACCGCGGACGGCAAAGAGCCGCCGGTCTGTGCCACTTGTAAGGGAACCGGCAAAATCCGCACTCAGCAGGGCGGCTTTTTCGTGTTTGAAACCACTTGCCCGCAGTGTCGCGGCACCGGCAGAGTCGTAACCGACAAGTGTAAAAAATGTCGTGGCACCGGCACCGAAAAACTGGAAAAATCGTTAAAAATAAAAATCCCCGCCGGTATTGAGAACGGAACGAGAATGCGCGTTGCGGGCGAGGGCGAGGCCGGCCGTCGCGGCGGCGCCAAAGGGGATTTGTATGTGTTCATTACCGTCAAGGGACATAAGGTTTATGAGCGCGACGGTGCCGATTTATACACTGTTTCGCCGATATCCATGTCTATGGCGGCGCTGGGCGGCAAGTTTAAGCTCAAAGGGATAGACGGCGAGGAAATTGAGGTTGAAGTCAAACCCGGTACTCAGCCGAATGACAAGTTGCGCCTCAAAGGCAAGGGGATGCGCTATATGAATTCCGATAAGCGCGGCGATATGTTCGTGGCTTTCAGGGTGGTTATTCCGACCAAGCTGACCGATACGCAGAAAGAGTGCTTGAAGCAGTTTGACGCCGCCGCCCCGGAAGAAGAAAAAAGTTTCTGGAGCAAGCTTTTCTCCGCCTGAGAAGTCTTGGCCGGACGCAGGCTGAAGAAAGCGCCGCCGGCCGCGGACGGAAGTGCGGAATATAATTAGATTTCTTTTGCCAGATTGATGACGGTTTTATGTTTGTTCGCTGCTGTTTTGAGTGCGTCATAAGCGCCGCCGTATTCTTTTTGCACATAGCCGATGGCAAAATCGGTATGTTCGGCCATATAGCGGTTGCGGGCGGAAATGGCGAATTTACGGGGCGCCGCTTCCACGGCCGCCGGGTACTCAAATCCGTCAAACGGCAGCGCCGAGCCGTAGCGTTCAAGTTGCCGCGGATAAGCGATAATAAGCAAAATAGTGATGTTTGGATATTCACCCTGCAAACGCCGCAGGACAGACGCGGCGCAGGCGTCAAAATTACCGTATCCGCCGAGCCAGAACGTATCAACGCTCTCCTCGGTTATCAGCCGCCGCACCTGATTTTCAATAAGCGGCGCCACGGTTGACAACACATCTCTGTGCCCAAAGAAAGCGCATATTTTCCCCATACGGACCTCCGATAGAAAATTGGATTAAAAAAGCCGCCTGAGAAAAACACAAGCGGTCGGAGAGTTCGTAAATCATATACCGTTAAATGATTCTTTTAGCCTTTCAGCCGAGGCCTTGGACATACGCTAAAAGCTCCCCGACCATATTTCTATATATCGGGGATATATCTATTGTCAGTCGTTACGGCGAGCTGGCAATATGACGATGTTATATCCTAACACCGAACGGTATATGAGCTTACGACAGCCCTTTTGCGCCATAATAGGCACTCAATGCCCGGCCACGGCTAATCGCCCGCCGCCGGACATATTAAAAAAGTATTCAAAAAATTTATGAAAATCAAGAGAAAAATAAAATTAAGCCGTTTTTATTCCGCAAAATGGGAAGTCTTTGATATTATTTGAAAAACCTTTGATTTTGAGATTATTTAATTTTAGCCATTGCCGGATATTGCCCCGAATTTCATAATCCAAAGCCCGCCACCATCCGTATCGCACTCATTCCATCGCCAAAGCCGGCCTTTCATAACCAAAACGCCCCGCCGGCCGCGCTGCCCGTTGCCGTTTTGCTTGACATTTTATGGGCTTATGCTATACGTTGAACCTGTTAATGTTTATTATGTCAAACCCTTAAATATTTATGCCTATGAAATTATTGATTGACATTTTCCTGTTAATTGTTCTGGTCTGCCTGTTAATGTGGTGTTTCAAAAAATTGCTTTGGAATATCTTCAAATTACAGGATATACGCCGGGCGGAAAAATATCCGGAGGCCTTTCCCCGCGAAGAACATGTCGTCTTTAATAAAAAGACGGGAAAACTTGAAGAGGACAGCCGGCCGATACTCCCGACAGATTCGGAGTAGTTGCCCGTTGCCGTTCTCATTCCATCCGCCAAAGCCGGCCTTATGCAAGCCGGCTTTTTCAAAACAAAAAAACTTTTGCCGGCCTTTCCGGCGGTTTTCGGAACACAAAAAAGAGGCTTTGAGATTTCTCTCAAAGCCTTTTTCCTTTTGGTTGCGGGGGAAGGATTTGAACCAACGACCTTCAGGTTATGAGTCTTGTCCTTTGAGTTTTATTTAATTTGACTTTCACAAGGCTGTTTTTACTAACTCATTGTTTTATCGTTATCAATTTTAAATACAAACTCTTGACTTCCTTTACTGAACTGGATAAAATTTGCTTAAATCTGCGGCACCAGTGCGGCACCGAGACGACCATCAGGTAGATACAACTTCTTTATAAGGAACCTTAAAATGGATGACAAACATTTTAAATTTACCAATACAAACATCAAAAATTTGCCAATTCCTTCTAAAAGAGCTTTTTATTATGATACGGTAGAACCCAAGTTGTCTTTACAAATAACACCTAATGGAAGTAAGAGCTTTTATATTCGTCAAAGAGTTAAAGGAAATGATATTCGTGTTAAACTCGGAGAGCCTCCGCTTATGACTGTTGAAGAAGCGAGAATAGCTACAGTAGCCAATCGTAAATTGATGAATGACGGTGAAAATCCTCATAAACAAAGCACCAAATACAATGAAAACACAACCTTACAACAACTTTTTGATGATTTTGTAAA
>CALXYD010000069.1 GCA_944392865.1 uncultured Alphaproteobacteria bacterium | reverse complement strand
AAAAAAATAACGGGACGCAAGAGTCTCCTCTTGTATCCCGTTACTTTTACGCGTCAATTATCATACCCCATATAGTGGCTGCACCGCCCGACAGTACTCCGGCGTAGGTAACCCACTTGCAAATATCTGCCAACAAGGACGCATCAAACGCATAGGCCGGCGCCCCGACAATCAGGCTGACAAGACCAATAGCCATAAGGCCTGCCCCCAGACGATTAGCCAAATTGTTGGGAGTCTTACAAGCCTGTTCTGCAAAAAACAGAATCAGGTAACAGCACAGATAAAAAAAACCTTCTATAATGAGCAGAGATATACTAACCTGCACGTCTGCGCCACATACGTTTCCCAGAAGTACGGTAGCGAGTGCCAAAAACACGAAAAGATCCTTTACCATTTTCCGCAAAAGATCAAAACGCCGATTCAAAAAATAATACATAATTATTTATTTTTTTAACGAGGTTCAGGCCTTTCCCTAATCCTTCGTAAAACAATACCGTAAAGGTTATTGTTTTAAAATTAAACATATCTTTTTATAAATATACCCATTAGAAAAAAATTTGCCTAACCTGCTCCGAAGAAACCCCGAAAAACAAATTATAAAAAATCTCCCAATAGTAGACATATTATTTTATTCACAAAATCAGCTATACCACATTTTTCCACTCTTTGCAACATATTTTTTATTGGCATTTTATTCCGCCCGCCACCCGTCCGTAGCACTCATAAGGCGGAAAATCGGCGCCAGCCGTTGCGAGCGCCCCGGGGCGCGTGGCAATCAGCGAAATGACCGCAGATGTCTACCGAGGGGCAAGAGCGTACAAAAAAGGTACGTGGATTTTTGCCAATCTGGCTTCCATCCGCGATTAGATGCCAAAATTTTCCCCTTTATTTACCGATGGAACAGCCGTTCCAAATCCCCCACCCCTATCCTCACATACGTCGGCCGCCCGTGGTTGCACTGCGCGGCGTGCGGCGTGCGCTCCATCTCGCGCAAAAGATGATTCATCTCGGCAAGGGTCAGGCGCCGCCCGGCGCGAACGGAACCATGGCAGGCCATCGTCGCCGCGATATGGTAGATTTTATCGTCAACCGCGGTTGACGCGCCCCACTCCGCCATTTCGTCGGCCAAATCGGTTATCATTTTTTTGACGGGCGCATCTTTAAGCAACGCCGGCACTTCGCGCACCAGAACACCGGCGCCGAACTCTTCCAACACCAGCCCAAGCTTGGCAAGATGTTCAAACTCGCCGGACAGGGCGGCTTTTTGCGTCAACGACAAATCAACGACTTCGGGCAGAAGCAGAAGCTGCGACGGCAGACGCTCGCCGGCAGACATCGCCGCTTTGAGGCGTTCAAGCACAATGCGTTCGTGCGCCGCGTGTTGGTCAACCAGAATAAGCGCGTCCTCGGTCTGCGCCAAAATATAAGTGTCGTAAAACTGCGCTTTCGCCACGCCGAGCGGCCCCGCCTCTTCTATATCGTGCGCATCGGGTTCTTCGGCACGCACCGAAAATTTGCGCTCCAAATCCGGCAAAACCCCGCTGCCGCCGGACATTCGGCTAAACCGGCTCTGAAAGACGGACGCCTGCCGCGGCGTATCGTCATATCCGCTCACTCGGGAATAAGTATGCTCGGAAAGCAAACCTGTTTCGGAAAAGCCGTCCGCCGGACTGTCCGCCTTTTCCCCCTGCCCCGCCAAAGAAGAACTATTTTCACGTCCACCCTCCATAAAAGGCGGAAAATCGGCGCCAGCCGTTGCGAGCGCTCCGGAGCGCGTGGCAATCCGCGAGTGAGTTGCGGATGTCCTGCCCCCCGCCTCTGCCTCTATCTCCTCCACCTCAATCTCCTCCGCCAAAGAAGAATTATTTTCATGTTTCGGACTCTGATAAGGCGGGAAATTTTGTGAGTGAGTCGCAGATGTCCACCGAGGGGCGGGAGCGTACGAAAAAGGTACGTGACCGCCCCGACGCGTGGCCTCCATCTGCGAACTCAATTGCAAAATTTCCCCCTTAGCAGCCCTGCCGTCGCCGGCAAGCAAAGCCGCACGCACCCCCCCCACCACCAGCGCCCTCACGCCCTGCTGGTCAAAAAAGCGCACCTCGGCTTTGGCCGGGTGGACGTTAACGTCTACATACATCGGGTCTACTTCCAGAAACAGGACGCAGGCGGGATAGCGCGAATGTTCAAGCACGCCGGAATAAGCGCCTTTGAGCGCGCCTAACAAGAGCTTGTCGCGCACCGGACGATTATTGACAAAAAGATATTGTGACAGGGTGTTGGCTTTGTTGAAAGTCGGCAGGCTCGTAAGGCCGGAAAGCTTCATTCCCTCGCGTTCGCCGCGCACCTCAAGCGCATTCTCCGAAAAATCGCGCCCCATAACTTCCGCCGCACGCCGCAGACGGGCGTCAAACAAATCACCGGTCGCCGCTTCAAGCGCGATTTTCTTTTTGCCGTCGGCGTAGAGATAAAACGACACATCGGGATTGGCAAGAGCGATACGGCTGATAATATCCGCGCAGGCGCCGGTTTCCGCGCTGTCGGTTTTCAAAAACTTGAGCCGCGCCGGCGTTGCATAAAACAAATCGCGCACTTCAATCCGCGTCCCTTTGGCACGCGCGCAGGGCTTGATTTCCCCCTTTTCCCCGCCGCATATTTCCAGACACCAGCCGTTTTCGCTGTCGGCCTGCCGAGTGGCGATGGCCATTTTCGCCACTGAAGCGATAGACGGCAGCGCCTCGCCGCGAAACCCCAGAAAATGCACGTTAAACAAATCATCGTCCGGCAGTTTGGACGTCGCGTGCCGCTCCACCGCCAACGCCAAATCATCGGCGTTCATGCCCTTGCCGTCATCTTCTACTGCAATCAAAGTCTTGCCGCCCGCCTTGAGCGTTACCTCAATCCGCCGCGCGCCCGCGTCCAGAGCATTCTCCACCAGCTCTTTAACCGCCGACGCCGGCCGCTCAATAACCTCGCCCGCCGCAATCTGATTAACCAAATTTGAGGGCAACACCCGAATAGGCATAACACGCATTCCTTTCTTCCATAATTTTAACGGTGCAAAAACGGCACAACGACCGCAACAAGACCGCCGCCACTTTCCCGACGCCAACTCCGGTTTTTGCTTGCCGCCGTTTCCCCGACTGTTCCGGCTCCCGTCACCGCCGTCTTTTCGCCGCACATAAACCGGCCTGTAAACCGAAATATAAAGCAAATATAACGCGCCCTGCCCCGCTCCTGCAATATGTTTTTTAAATGTCCACAACTTTGCCGGCGCTAAACCCCGCCCGCTCTCTGTCACTAAGTATGGCACACGCCATACTTACCCCGCCGGGAGTTCTGCTATCAGATAACGCTCAAACAATCCGGCCATCAAATGCGGCTCTGTCGGATTTGCCCCCCGCGGGGCTTATTCAACTTATACATACCCCGCTCTGCCCTCCCTTATCATACAAAAAAATGACAAAAACATCTTGACGATGACAAAATTTTGTGCTATAAACAATTCCGACAAATTATCATCATGTTCAACAATTAAATCAAATCATTATGGAAAAAAAGGAAAACATTTCAAAAGAAACATTCGCGCAAACAATCGCCGGCGAAATCAAACAAACGACGTTAAAAAACGGTCTGCGCATTGTCACAGCCGACTGGCCGCAGGTTGAAAGCGTAATGGTCAGCATCTTCGTCAACACCGGTTCGTCCAGGGAAAGCGAAGCCGAAAACGGTATTTCCCATTTTATTGAACACCTGATGTTCAAAGGAGCGGGAAAGCGCAACGCGCAACAAATTACCGCAGACATTGCCAACGTAGGCGGAAGCATAAACGCCTATACCGAAAAAGAGTTTACCTGCTACGATGCCCGCGTTCTCAAAGAGTATTTGGAACTGGCAACCGATGTGCTCGCCGATTTTATCATGGCGCCAACGCTTGACCCCGAAGAAATAAACCGGGAAAAAGGAGTTGTGATACAGGAAATCAACCGCTATGCCGATATACCGGGATACATCGTCAACCGCTATTTTCTGCAGACAGCCTTTCCGAATCAGGCGATGGGACGCTCAACCTTGGGAACGCCGGAGAATATCCGCCGCATGGATAAGGCGATGATACAACGGTATCTGCGCACCCATTATGTCGCCGGCAATATCGTCGCCGCGGCAGTCGGGCGCGTTGACCATGACAAGTTCGTCAAAATGGTGGAAGACCGGATGTCTGCTCTGCCCGAACACTCGGATTTTGCGGAAATCACCCCGCATTATGTCGGCGGAGAGAAGATAGTCTGCAAAGAACTGGCGCAGACGCATTTGGCAATGGGCTTTGCCGGTACCTCAACGCTTGCCCCGGACTATTACCGGTATGTGGCACTTGCTAATATCTTGGGTGGCGGTATGTCTTCACGCCTGTTTCGGGAAGTTCGCGAAAAACGGGGCTTGGTTTATACCATCAATTGCGCCAATTACAGTTGCAAAAATGCCGGTGCATTTAAGATTTATGCCGGAACGACGCCCAAAGAGATGAACACGCTGCTGCCGGTTGTCGTAACCGAACTCAAAAAGCTGATGAACGATAAAGTCAGCGCTGAGGAATTGACGCGCACCAAAACCCTGCTTAGAGCCGGCCTCTTGATGTCGCAGGAAACCCTTTCCGGCAAGCAGGAAAAGATAGCTCGTGAAACGCTTTTGTTTAATCGTGTTATCCCGACGGAGGAAACCATCGCCAAAATTGAGGCGATTACCGCCGATGACCTGCAAACGCTGGCGCAGAAGATTTTCAGCTCCACGCCGACGTATGCCGTTTTGGGGCCTGAAAGCAACTATCCGGGCTATGCCGAACTGCAGGAACTTTTGAAATTGTAAACAAAAAACTCAATTAAAAAAAGGCGGCTTATGGCTGCCTTTTTTTGTTCCCCGCAACCACGGCCAAACCGGCTGACCGCTTTTTTATGCCCTCTCCATTTTAGCAGTCTTTTTTATACCCGCCGTCAGCCCTCTTCATTCTGACAATCATTTTTATATTCGCCCTTCCGGCTCCAGCCTGTCCCGCCCGCTCTCTGCCACACTTTACTTATTGTTCCCCGAAACCACGGCCAAACCGGCTGACCGCTTTTTTATGCCCTCTCCATTTTAGCAGTCTTTTTTATACCCGCCGTCAGCCCTCTTCATTCTGACAATCATTTTTATATTCGCCCTTCCGGCTCCAGCCTGTCCCGCCCGCTCCCTGCCACACTTTACTTACACCGGCTTCTTGCTCTCTCCACTTCGCCTGCACCAGCCGCCCAAGCGCTTTCAAACCAATATACCGCCAAGCACAGCTTGCCTGTGCTTGCCCCCGCCCGCGGGGCTTCACATTCCCGCCGCCCCGCTTTTTCATATCCTGTTTTTCTTTCTCTGCATTGTTATCAACTGCGTCTTAAACCATTTTGCCATCAAATGCGGTTTGCCGCATTTGCCCTTCCGGCTCCAGCCTGTCCCGCCCGCTCTCTGCCACACTTTACTTACACCGGCTTCTTGCTCTCTCCACTTCGCCTGCACCAGCCGCCCAAGCGCTTTCAAACCAATATACCGCCAAGCACAGCTTGCCTGTGCTTGCCCCCGCCCGCGGGGCTTCACATTTCCGCCGCCCCGCTTTTTCATATCCTGTTTTCCTTTCTCTGCATTGTTATCAACTGCGTCTTAAACCACTTTGCCATCAAGTGCGACCTGTTCGCACTTGCCCCGTTAGGGCTTCCCCTCATCTTACGCAAAGAAAAACTCTTTTCTCCTCTACACATTTATCCGCCAAACGCCGCGCGGCACTTGCCCCCGCCCGCGGGGCTTCACATCTCCGCCGCCCCGCTCCGACTCGCCACGTTAGACAAAACCGGCAAAGGAACCCTAGGTTTAAATTGCCGACTTTTCATTCAAACTAACTTATTGAAAGTGCTTGTTTTATTTTTCGTTGACATACCGGCAAAAAAATGGTACGCTAGATGTATATAGTAACTTATAGGAGGGCAAAACAATGTCACAGAAAAAAACACCAATTAAGCTAAGGATATACCGGACAATCGCCAAACCGCATAC
>CALXYD010000068.1 GCA_944392865.1 uncultured Alphaproteobacteria bacterium | reverse complement strand
AAATGGGCAGTGCGCGAAATGGAAGAACGTTATCGGGCAATGGCCTGTTTGTCCGTGCGCAATATCAGCGGTTATAACTTAAAGCTGAAGGAATTGCGTGAAAAAGGTGAAAAGCCGATGCGCACCATACAAGTCGGCTTTGATCCGGAAACCGGCAAGCCGAAATACGAACAGCAAATGCTGGATACAACGCCGCTACCATATATTGTCATTGTTGTAGATGAAATGGCAGATTTAATGTTGGTAGCCGGCAAAGAGGTGGAGGCGGCCATTCAGCGTCTGGCGCAAATGGCGCGCGCCGCCGGCATACACTTGATAATGTCAACGCAACGCCCGTCGGTGGATGTAATTACCGGAACGATTAAGTCCAATTTCCCGACGCGCATTAGTTTTCAGGTAACTTCAAAAATTGATAGCCGCACCATCTTGGGCGAGCAGGGGGCGGAACAGCTTTTAGGAAAAGGGGATATGCTGTATATGCCGGCCGGTCTGCGCCCGCAGCGTATTCATGGCGGCTTTGTCAATGATGATGAAGTGGAAGCGGTGGTTAATTTCTTAAAAGAACAACGCCAGCCTGAATATGTTGAAGGGGTAACCGAGGGCGAGCTGGAACAGAAAGGCAAAGATGCCGGCGCTTTGTTTGACCGCACGCCGATGGGCGCTTCCGGCAACAGCAAAGATGACTTATACGAGCAGGCGGTGGCCATTGTCCGTAACGATAAAAAAGCATCAACCAGTTATATCCAGCGTCGTTTGGGGATAGGATACAATAAAGCGGCTTCCATTATTGAACGTATGGAAAACGAAGGTGTCATAACCCCGGCGGATCACGTCGGAAGAAGGGAGGTTATCTGAGATAAAAGGCTAAGCC
Source organism: uncultured Alphaproteobacteria bacterium (assembly GCA_944392865.1). Classification (GTDB taxonomy): domain Bacteria; phylum Pseudomonadota; class Alphaproteobacteria; order RF32; family CAG-239; genus CAG-267. Next base: position 5,491 of record CALXYD010000068.1, on the reverse strand, counting down.
CGCCACGCCTTCATCACTTTATCAATACTGCTGTTGACGACGGCAATCTCTTGGTGCAACTTTTTATTTTCGTAAACTTTAAGCGCTGATTGGTAATAGTCAATCGCCTCGGCAAATGCTGTTTTATCTTTGCTGTTCTTGCCTATATTGTAATAAACATTGGCAATATTTTCCTGAATTTTCGCCCACATAACCGGATAAAGTTCTTTGCGGTAAACCTGTTGTTTGTTTTTATAACTGCGGATAGCCAGCCTTGAAATATCGTTGCTTTTGGAAAAAAGCCCGAGCAAAGACAGATAAAAGCCGAGATAGCCCTCCAATTTAGACCATAATTCGGGAAAAGTAATTTGCGTATAAGTCTTTTCCGCTTCCCGCAAAAAATAAACAGCGTCGCGCAAAGCTTGTATGTCATTGCTGAATTTCCAATATTGAAAATAAAGCTGCGACAACTTAAAAGAAATCAGCGCAAAATCGTATGGATAATTATAATGGTCAAGATACTTTTGCGCCGTGCGGTAGTTCGTAATCGCCTCCCGAAACAGCAGCCAGTATCCGCCCAAATCCTGCTTCAGCGCCAGTTCGTATAATTGAGCCAGATTCTTGTAAATACAGCCTAAATAAACATTTTGCATAATTTTGTTTTTATAGGACAGTGCGTTCAAAAATAGCTCTTTGGCGGTATTAAAAGTCTTTTGGGATAGTTCTTTTTGCGCATAGCTGAGATAAATCAGGCCGACCGCATTCATAACATAGGGTGAAAACATCAGATTGCCGCTATCCGTCGGGCTGTCATTGGTTAATTTATTGATGACGCCTTTTAACAATTTCTGTTTCAGGTGCCGCAAATCAATACGCTGCTCGCTGATGGAAGCCGCAATAATGCCGGTAATCAGGTTGTTAAGCACCTCAGGGAAAAAATTAACGTGTTCAAAATATTCCGCCGGAACAAACAGGCTTTCCAAAACCGAACAGGAAACGTTATCCCAATCGGAATAAGCGTTGGCGGTCTGAAAATTCAGTCGTATATTTTCGTCTTCCTGATAGCCCCATACGACTACATCAGCATTAAGCCGTTGCAGAATCATATTGCCGGCGTCAACAAAATCAAAAAACTTCCGCCCTTGCAAATTAAGAAAACTTTTATCAAACGGTTCATCAAAATAGCGGACGTTAAAACTTGGATTTTTCTGCAAAAGGCGCGCCAGTCCCTGCCCAAAACCGAAGTTGCCGTATTCCACAAATTCAACCACGACAATCTTCAGCGTCTCCACCTTAGGCAAAGCCCTAACGCTACTGGTATTCTTTCCGAATAGAAATTTAATAAAATTAACCATTCGCATCATCCGCTAGACTATTCTTCAGGCGTTTTCTTTTTGGTGCGTTTGCCTTTCGTTTCTTTCTTGTCGCGTTTCTTTTGAACAACCCCTTTTACGGCTCTTATACCCCATTTTGAAATAGATAACAACTCTTCAGGCTTAGTATCCCCAGATAAAATTGACAAATACCACAAGTTAATTGCCGCCGTAAATATCGGCAGAGCAATAAGGTCGTGCGCCGCCGTTTGCACCATTGCCATAATCACATTAAGCCCCATCAGCTTGAGGAGGCTGACGACCACTTCTTTCTCGTATTCGCCTTGGTTGGATAAATGGTAATACGCCGTATACATAAACGTATATTCTTCCGATTCGCTTTTAATAAACCGGTTATAAAGAACCATGCCGATTTCAACCGCCATATACGCCACGGCAATAAACATGGACGCTTCCGAATACTCTGCCGCACCGTTTAGCATAAAGCACCCGAGGACAAACCCCAGCACGGAAAACCCGCCGATATTCATGGCAAGTTTCTCCGGTGGCCAGCTAAGAAACAGGAAAGCCAGCATAATCCCCATATATGTCAACGCCATCGCTCCCAAAAGTTGCGGCATAATACCAAAATAAGCGAGCAGGGCGACCGTCATCATTACGGCGGTAAACTGGATGGAGGCAAGCGCCGCCATCCCGTTCAAAAGCCCAAGACCGAAAGAAATGAGCGTAATAATTGCCGCTACGGCCACTTTATCCTGCCAGGGCGAAAGCGTTGGAAACAGAATAAAATCATCGGGCTGCATAAAACTGACACCGAGTGCGGCGGCAAATGTAACGCTCCAGGTCAGCCAGCCGACATCAAGCAGATGGAAGAAATAGAGCAACACCGCCAATACGACCGGCAAAACAAAATCCACCCAGCTATAAGTTTTTATCATATCAAAATATGTCGGAAAAACAAAATAAACAGCAAGGCTTGCGATGAGGAAAATTCCCAACACATACCAACACGGGTCTAACCCGAACTCATACTCTTCGGGATAGATATTGGTCTTAATCCGGCTGAAAACAAAAGTGCTGACGGTAAAAAAGAGTAACAACCCGCCGATTCCATACCATAAAGCTTCGCTCATTATGCCTCCTCTGCGTTAATTTCCGCCACTATAACACCACTTTATTAAATCTTTCTTTGCAAATATGCAATAAAAAAGCCGTCCGCACCGGAAAGTACCGTATTTTCACCCGTAACAAAAGTATGTGGTAAAATTCGGATAAAGCCGTCTTTGGTAACCGAATGTTCCGTCCCGCGGATACTTGCCGGCACAATGGCAAACTCCGGCTGTTCGGCAATAAAGTTGCGGATAACGACCTCTCCTTCGGCTTTGGCAAGCGAGCAGGTGGCATAAACCAGTTTTCCGCCGGGCGTAACGAGCTGCGCCGCTTTACGGATAAGCTCTTTTTGCAAAGCCGCCTGCCGCCGCACGTCATCAACCGTCCGTGTATGGATAATTTCGGGATGCCGCCGGAAAGTCCCTGTCGCCGAGCAGGGGGCATCAAGCAAAACAATGTCAAACAGCGATGTTGGGGTAAATTCTAACGCGTCCGCCTGCACAATAGCCAACTTGTCGGCAAGGTCTAAGCGCTGTATATTTTCCTTAAGTGTCGCAAGCCGGCTTTCGGAAATATCAACCGCCGTAACTTCCGCCCCGCCGGCAAGCAGTTGCGCGGTCTTTCCTCCGGGCGCCGCACACAAATCCAACGCTTTAAGCCCTCGCACATCGCCGAGTCCTTTCACGGCCAACGCCGCCGCCGCGTCCTGCACCCACCATTTTCCCGCCGCATATTCGGGAATAGCGGAAACTTTTGTATTTGCCGGCAGGCGAATGCTTCCGGTCGGCAAAACAACTCCGTCCGCCAACGGATTATCCGCCGTATTTTTAAGCGTAATGTCAAGCGCCGCCTCAACGCCGGCATATTTCTCCATTGCTTTAACCGCTTCCGGCGCGTAATCCTGTTTCAAAATCTGCCTGAAATTCCGGCTGAAATAATGTCCGTTCTGCAAAGCGCACAACGCCGCCTTTTCTTTGTCAACCCGGCGCAATACCGCGTTTACGAAATTCGCCCCGAACTGTCCCGCCAGCCTTTTCGCCGCTTCTGCCGAAAGGTTGATAACCGCGTGTGCCGGCGTTTGCATAAACAAAAGCTCCGCCCCGCCCAAATAAAGCAAATACGTCAAAATCCGCTCTTTATGCGGAATTTTCTTCTTGATATATCGCGGCAAAACCGATTCGCGGATAAATGCCAACTGCCGGAGCGTCGTCATCATCAGCATATTAAAATAGCCCCTGTCTTCTGTCGCGACGTCGTTTTTCAAAACGCTGAGCGCTACGCCGTCTTCCAAAATCCGTTGCAAAGCCAGCGCAAAATATCCTCTGTCGTTAGCCATAAAAAAATCCGTATCAAAATATTTTCACGTTACAAAGCACCTTACCCCCGATTCGCACGAAAGTAAAGCCAGAAAATAAAAATGAAAAATTTGTCAATTTTGTGCTTGAAATTAGTCTATTTGTGTGGTATTATCCGGCAGAATTTAAATCAAACAAGAGGATAAGATGCCAATAGATCCTGAAGATTTGGCCAAAATTGAGGCCAACAAGCGTGCCTGGCAAAAGGCCATTGAAGATGCAGAAAACAGTTTAATCAGCAAAGCTGACAAGCATTTGCTTAAAAAATATGTAGAAACATCAGAGCGTCAGCGCAGTTTTGACGCTTTAAGAAGAGGAATAACCAAAAAATTTGTCGCCAATGAGCTGGATTTGGAAGCCCGCCAGTGGGAAAGCGTCTTGAAGTTGGCTGAAACCGATGAGGACGATTATTCATTAAGCCACGGCTATTTCCACGCCTGCACCGCGTTTGGCAAAACTTACCTGATGATGGCACTGGCGGAAGGTTACCGTGCCGAAGAGCCGTATAAAAAAATCATCATTTTGGAAGAAAACGCCAAAGTCCTGGAACAGGTCAAGCAGGATTTTATGGACAAGACCTCGTTTGCCGCAGAAGACATCGGCGCTTTTTACGGTAAGGAAAAATCCGTTTCCGCGCCGGTAATCGTCGCCACTTACGCCTCAATGGAAAAAATGGTAAAAGCCGTCGGCAAGGAAAATATCGGCCTGGTGCTGTGTGATGAAGCGCACCACATTTTGTCCGAGAACCGCCAACGCGTCGCCAAAGAGTTTGACCGCGCCTGTTTGTATGGCTTTACTGCCACCCCGGATTATGATGAAGACAGGGATTGCGCCCAAGTTTTCGGCGAAATTATCGATTCGGTAACCCTGCGCGAAGGTGTAGAGCAGGGGTTGCTCTGCAGTTTCAAAAATGGTTTGTTCGTTTCCAATATTCCGGTGGATTTAAGCGGCGCCCTAAACAGCAGTGGCGATTATGACGGCGAAAAGCTGGCGGAAATCCTCAAGCAGTCGCATTTAAACGGCATCCGCGAAGAACTGGCGAATTTCTATCTGTCCGGCGAAGACCCGGACATTGGCGCGATAAAAGGCAAAAAGATGATTGTCAACGCTCCGAACCAGCACGAAGCGGACGAGCTGGCAAAAGTATTCAACCAAACCGCCGGTTATAACGTCGCCCGCGCTTATCATACCAACACCGGCGAACAGCCGCTGGCGGAATTTAATCAGGGCAGATTCCCGGTTTTGATACAGGTCAACCGAGTGACGGAAGGCTACTCTAACAACAAAGTTGAAATCTGCATCAACTACCCGACCGCGAGCAAAGTCCGCTCGGCGCAGCGCGGCGGCCGCGCCCTGCGGCGGGATAAGGAAAACCCCGACAAGCTGGCGCTGATAATGGATATCGCGTTTAAGCGGAACAATGAAAAGAGCGATTTGGAGGAGATTCGCGCCAATGGGCAGGTCTTGTTTCAGGATATCGCCGACGCTGTGGAAATGCTTTCGCCAGTCCGCCTTGCCAAAATAGCGGATGAAAGAGAGAGTTCCCGCAAGCGCCACCAAACCGAAAAGGAGGAAAAAGAGGCTCTCGCTCCTGACCGGTTGTTCAAAACCGTCGTGAACGTAAAAGAATTATATGATATGCGCCTCACTCTCCTGGAGAATGATGAAAAGAACACGCCTTCCCGCGCCAAGCTGGCAAGTGATTTGGATATG
>CALXYD010000067.1 GCA_944392865.1 uncultured Alphaproteobacteria bacterium | reverse complement strand
TAGCGTCGTGTAAGCGTTGCCGGTAGCGGCGGAACAGCGGCGTTGCGGCGGAAGAGTGCCGATGATAAAGAAGACAAGGCGGATGGAGAGAAAAGACAGCAGAAGCCTGGTGAGTTGAGGGAAAAATGGAAGAAGAAATTGTTGAAGAAAGAATACACGACGTCAAACTCAAAGAAGAATTAAGCAAGCGTTATCTTTCATACGCGATGTCAACGATTGTGGCGCGGTCGCTGCCCGATGTGCGCGACGGCTTAAAGCCGGTGCACCGTCGGTTGTTGTATGCCATGCGGCAGTTGAAGCTTGATCCGAAGTCCGGTTTTAAGAAATGCGCGCGCGTGGTCGGCGATGTTATCGGTAAATACCATCCGCACGGCGACAGCGCGGTTTACGGCGCAATGGTGCGTCTGGCGCAGGATTTTTCGGTGCGCTATCCGCTGGTGGACGGGCAGGGCAATTTCGGCAATATTGACGGCGACGGCGCGGCGGCGATGCGATATACCGAGGCGCGGCTGACCGAATTTGCCATGGCGCTGATGGAGGGCTTAAATGAAAATGCCGTTGATTTTATGGATACATACGACGGCGAGGAGCAGGAGCCGGCGGTGATGCCGGCGGCGGTGCCGAATCTTTTGTGCAACGGGTCGGCGGGTATCGCGGTCGGCATGGCGACAAACATTCCGCCGCATAATCTGGGCGAAGTGGCGGACGCGCTGTTGTATATGATTAAAAATCCCGAATGCGAAACGGCGGATCTGGTTAAATTCGTCAAAGGACCGGATTTTCCGACCGGCGGGCTGATAATTGCCGACCAAAAAGCGATTGTAAACGCCTATGAAACCGGCAAGGGGTATTTTCGTATTCGCGCGAAGTGGGAAAAGGAAGACCTCGGCAAAGGGCAATATCAAATTGTCGTAACGGAAATTCCGTATCAGGTTATCAAATCCAAGCTGATTGAAAAAATCGCCCAGCTTTTGGAAGATAAGAAGCTGCCATTGTTGGCCGATGTGCGCGACGAATCGGCGCATGACGTGCGAATCGTGTTGGAGCCGAAGAACCGTTCGGTGGATGCGAACCTTTTGATGGAGCATTTGTTTAAGCAGACGGAGCTGGAAATCCGGTTTGCGATGAATATGAACGTGTTGTCGTCGGATTGCGTGCCGCGGGTGATGAGCCTCAAAGAAGTGTTGAAAGAATATCTGAACCACCGGCACAAGGTGCTTATCCGCAAGTCGCAATTCCGGTTGGATAAGATTTTGGCGCGGTTGGAGATTTTATCCGGCTATCTGGTGGCGTATCTGAATTTGGACGAAGTTATCCGCATTATCCGCGAAGAAGACGATGCCAAAGCGGTGCTGATGGCAAAGTTTGCGCTGACGGATAATCAGGCGGAGGCTATTCTTAATATGAAGCTTCGCAACCTGCGCAAGCTTGAAGAAGAGGAAATACGCGCCGAGTTTGACGAGCTGACGGAGGAAAAGAACGGGCTGGAGGCGCTTTTGGGCAGCGAAGAAATGCGTTTTGCCAAACTGGCGGAAGAAATTAACCAGACAAAGGAAAAGTTCGGCAAGAAGACGGCGCTTGGCAAGCGACGCAGCCAGTTTGCGGATATGCCGGAAGATGTGGACGTGCCGATTGAGGTAATGGTTGAAAAAGAGCCGATTACGGTTATCCTGTCGCAAAAGGGATGGATACGGAGCATGAAAGGCTATGTGCCGCTGACCGATGAGTTTAAATTTAAGGAAGATGATGCGCTGCAGTCGGTTATTCATGCTTATACGACCGATAAAATCATTTTGTTTGACACGTCGGGCAAGTTTTTCAATATCAATGCCAGCGAGATACCTTCCGGCCGCGGTTTCGGGCAACCGGTGCGGCTGATGGCGGATTTGGGCGTCAATGACAATGTATGCGCGATGTTTGTGTTTGAGAAAGGGGCGAAATATGTCGTTTCTTCCGATTGCGGACACGGTTTTGTGATTGACGAAAGCCATTTGTTGGCGCAGACCCGCAACGGGCGCAAAATCCTCAATCTGGCGGAGGGCGAAAAGGCGGCGTTCTGCAAGAAGATTACCGGCGATATGGTGGCAGTGGTCGGCGAAAACCGCAAGCTTCTGGTGTTTAAGCTGGAGGAAATTCCGTCCATGGCGCGCGGGCGCGGCGTGGCGTTGCAGAAATATCAGGCGGGCGGCAAGTTGAGCGATATCCAGATATTTAAGGAAGAAGACGGTTTTTGCTATAACCGTTCGGGCGGCGTGGCAAATGAAAAAGAGCTGCTGACCTGGCTCGGACATCGGGCGCAGGTGGGGCGGCTGGTGCCGTTCGGCTTTCCGAAAAGCAACAAGTTTTTCAAAGACTGACGAGGTGTGATATGGCGGAAATAACATCGCAGGATATGGCGGCGATGCGGGAGGCGATTGCCTTGTCGGCGGCGACGCTGGCAGACGAAAAACCGGCGGGTGGGCCGTTCGGCGCGGTAATTTATAAGGACGGCAAAAAAATCGCCGGCGGTTTTAACCATGTTTTGGCGGATAATGACCCGTCGGCGCACGGCGAAATTTATACCATCCGAATGGCGTGTAAGGCTTTGGGGAGCTGGGATTTATCCGGTTGTGCGCTTTATACGAGCTGTGAACCGTGTCCGATGTGTCTGATGACGGCGAAGTGGGCGAATATTGAGAAGATTTATTTTGCGGCAACCAGAGCGGATGCGGCAGCTATCGGCTTCAGGGACGATGAGCTTTACCAAATGCTTAAAGACGGCGTGTATGCGACGGCAATTCCCGAATGTCGCGAAGAAGCAGTCGCAGTGATGCGGCAATGGCGGGAGAAGTTTGCCGAGAGCGGGAAGTATTAAAACGGCGATATTTATAAATCAAAGACAAGGACACAAGTTCTTTCGGCTATGCAGGAAGTGCAGGCTTTGATGATGTCGGGCGCGGATATATGGCTGAGGCATTTTCGGGAAGAAGAACCGCAATGAGAATCTCCATACCAAGTTCCGGTGGAGTATGACGGCGCGCTTCCGTCTTCGGCGGCGGTGGAGTATATGTAGGCGCTGTAAATTTCTTCGTGCATGGGGCGGATGACTTTTTGGAGCATGGCCATGCATATATCCAATTTCAGATGGCGGTTTGTGTTACCGTCCAGATAGAAGTCAAATGCAAGCCGGCGCGTATCGCGGACGAAAATATGCGCGCGGTTTTGCTGACTGTCAATAATCATAGTGCTAATTCTTTTCCAGCTTTGAGGGATAAGGCCGGCACGTTCAATATATTCCGCCAGGCTGTAATGGGCGCTTTGCGGCACTGCTTTTAATAATTCCCTCTTATATATGAGAATATCACGGATGAAAAGAGTATATTCTTCGGCATAGCGTATGACTTTGTATTGCCGCATGGCTTTAGAAAACTGCGGGATAACGCCAACAGTCAAAATGCCGACAATCGCGAGGACGCCGAGCATTTCAATCATTGAGCGTCCGTTTTGGTTAAATTCTTCCGACATATTCACAACTTCCTTTTTACGGTCAATGTTACAACAAAAAAAAGCCGCCGGATAAAGGCGACTGGAAGTTAGAAACTACTCAAACGAAATAGCGCGACATATTAGCCAAATGAGCCATATATCACTAGTATATATATGAACTATTTATAAGCCTATTTTGCCGCCTTCCAGTCTATGACCAGAAAGCGTGCAAAATTATCGTCTTTACACAAGACGCGTTTGATGTGAGGTTTCTACGCCCCAGACAGGTTTAACCCAATCCAAACATAATGTTATTGTAAAAATTTAGAAAGTAAAGCAAAAAGATGAGCCCAACGGAAAATTTTACGGAGCGGTATTTTATAGATATTCATAAGTTGACTGTTTTTTCGGTTAATGCTCAACAATTCCGATATTTGCGTGGCGGTTAATTCCATGCAAAAAATATTTTATTAACAATTGAAATTTCTTTTTCGTAAAAAGAGACCCGCTTGTATGGCTGTTTTTCATTGCATAATCAACTCCTTATAAGCGATTATAACTCTTATTTCTGGTCTTGACCCGTGTCTTGGCTTGACAGGTGCGGATTTTTTGTTATGCTGGCGCTATTGTGATTTATTTTGAGGGATTGACGATGCAGAAAATTACATTTCAAGGGGCGCCCGGGGCGTATTCGCATATTGCCTGCAAGGAATTGTTTCCGGGGGCGGAGTATATTGCCTGCGATACGTTTGAGCAGGCGATGGAGCTGGTGGATAAAGGCGAGGCGGATTATGCGGTTATTCCGGTGGAAAATTCAAATGCCGGGCGGGTTTCTGATGTGCATTTTCTGTTGCCGAAAACCGATTTGACAATTGTCGGCGAACATTTTCTGCGGGTGGAGCACCAGCTGCTGGCACTGCCGGGGGCAAAACTTGAGGATATTGAAGCAGCGGCATCGCATCCGCAGGCGCTGGCGCAGTGTTCGGAGTTTTTGAAAAAACACGCCATTAAAGCCCTGTCGCGCATTGATACGGCCAAGTCGTGCGAAAGGATTGTGGAAACGCAGGATAAAACGCGGGCGGCGATTGCGTCTAAGCTGGCGGCGGAAATTTACGGCCTGAATATTCTGGCGGCGAATATTGAAAACGATTCTAACAACACGACGCGCTTTTTGATTATGAGCAAGCGCAAATCCATGCCGGCGGACGACGGGGCCAAGTTTATTACTTCGCTTGTCTTTCAGGTTAAAAACATTCCGGCGGCGCTGTATAAGGCGCTGGGCGGGTTTGCCACCAACGGGGTCAATCTGATTAAGCTTGAGAGCTATGTTATCGGCGGAAATTTCGTTTCAGCGCAGTTTTACGCTGAGATAGAATCCCACCCTGAATCGCGTGCGTTTAAATTGGCGTTTGAGGAATTGAAATTCTATTCGGAAAAAATCCATTTTCTCGGAACATACAAGGCAAATCCGCGGCGGTATCTGTAAGCGGCGGGGCGGTGAGCCGGAAGAAGGAATGCCGGCTATGCGTGTTAAGGCGTGCGGCGGTATGAAATGCGCACAAGCACGCTGAAATAAAAATGTTGACAAAAATAAGATTTCGGTTATACTGCGCGATAAAGAAAAATTATGATGTCTAACTTAAAATTTTATTAGTATGAAACAAATTATGTTTTTGCTTGCGGCGATATTGTTTGCGTCGTGCAGCAGGATTGCGACGGCTGATTATGAGCTGTTGGACAGCGGCGTGATTGCCGGCGTGGATAAAGAAAACAAGGCAATCAGCGTGGTTAGCGGAAAAGACAGCGTTTGCCGCGAGTGGTTTCCCGGGACGATTTATGACGGATTAAGTATGCGTGCGTTGGCGTATACCGATACGTTCAATATCGGCGACAAATGCTACGTTTATGAAGACGGGGATAAGCCGCTGATTTCCAAAGTGTCGGTTGCAGATGCCAAGCAGGTTAACGCTTTTTTGAGCCGTTGGTATTGGCGGGACTTGTTTACGGCAGGGCAAATCGGCGTGTGGGTTTTGCTGGCGCTGATGGTGCATTTGGCGTTTGTTTTTCCGGTAAAAGATGAAACTACGGCGGCGGTGTATTTTATGCTGACGTTTTTCGCTCTGGCGGTTGCCGTGGCGAGGAAAGAACCCGGCAGAATGTTGGAAAAACTTGGCGCGGGCGTGATTACGCAAATTGACGGCGCACGGGTTACGCTGGACGGGCAGAAGGTTTATTTTGTTGCGGCGATGGAAGATATTGCCGATAAACAAACGCTTGAAAAAGGACAGTCCGTTTATGTGTATGGATATGGCGTATATCATTTAGACGGTAAACTGATTTCCGGCTCCGGGGAAGATATTTTTATGAGCCGGCGCGAGCTTTGCCCGGCGGCGTTGGATAAGCAACAGATTTATCCGGAGATTATGCTCAGGACAAGCGGGCTTTACCTGCTGGTGCAGGCCATAGTCAGCGGTGCCTTATCTGTTGGACTTGTTTATCTGGTGCCGTTATTTCGCCGTAAGGACAAAAACGGTTAAATGGCGGAAAGTAATGAAAAGCACCCTGCGGGGTGCTTTTTTGCTGTTTATAAATTTATGGGAAGATAGACGGTAAATTCGGTTTGTCCGCCGGCGGAAGTTATGGTGAGGTTGCCGCGATGGCGTTTAATAATCTGGGCGGCGATGGAAAGCCCGAGGCCGGTTCCTTTGATGTTTTGGTTTTTATGTTCCTGCAGGCGATAAAAACGTTCGGTCAGGCGCTCCAACGCTTCGGGCGGGATGGTAACGCCGGCATTTGATATGCGAATCTCTACGGCTTCGCCGTCGGCGACCTCATAATAGCGGTGCTTGGGAATGGCGGGCGCTTTGGCGGTTACGACGGAAACGGTGCTTTCCGGCGCGGCGTATTTGACGGCGTTGTCAAGAAGGTTTTGCAAAACCTGGGTTATCTGGTGTTCATCGGCGGTTATCTGCGGCAGGCGGGCAAAACGGGTGGACAGTTCAAGATTTTGGGCTTTGAGTTTGATTTCCAACGCGCTTTTAATCT
>CALXYD010000066.1 GCA_944392865.1 uncultured Alphaproteobacteria bacterium | reverse complement strand
GCCATACAGCCTCCCTCAGTCGCCTAAGCCCGATAATCCAGGTTCCATTCGGCATAACGCGCCGGGTCGTCGCCCCAGTTCTCGCGCACTTTGACAAACAAAAACAGATGAATACGGTCTTCCAGCATTTCTTCAAGTTCCAACCGCGCCGCCTGTCCGATTTTTTTAATCATCGCCCCGCCGCGCCCGAGAATAATCTGTTTCTGGCTGTCGCGCTCAACATAAATGGTCATCTCCGCCCGCACCGAATTATCCGCGCGCCGCTCCCAAAGTTCCGGCTCCACGGTCAGCGCATAGGGCAACTCCTGCCGGAGATATAGGAAAAGCTTTTCGCGCACGACTTCCGCCGCCAGCAGTTTAAGCGGCATATCCGACATTTGCTCTTCGGGATAATACCACGGGCTCTCGGGCAGATGTTCCGCCAGATAGTCATAAAATTCATCGGTGCCTTTTCCGGAAAGCGCCGAAAACATAAACGTTTCCGCAAACGGATAAGCGGCGTTGAGTTCGGCGCAAAGCTGAAGCAGCCTATCGCCCGTAACCAGATCGGTTTTATTAAGCGCCAACACCGCCGGTTTGCCGCTTTCTTTAAGCTTGGCGATAATCGCCCGCGTTTCGTCATCAAACCCGCGCCTGGCATCAACCACCAGCACCGTGATATCCGCATCGCCCGCGCCGTCCCACGCCGAAGCCACCATTGCGCGGTCAAGCCGCCTTTTCGGCTTAAAAATCCCCGGCGTATCTAAAAAAATAATCTGCGTATTGCGCCACACGCCGATTCCTTTAATCGTCGTCCGCGTGGTCTGCGCCTTGGGTGAAACGATACTGACTTTTGAACCGGCAAAATGGTTGGTCAGCGTTGACTTGCCTGCATTCGGCGCGCCGACCAGCGCGACAAAGCCGCAACGGGTCGGCGAATGTTGCGCTTCTGTATCAGGCATTGCCCGCCTCCAAAATTTTCAGAGCCGATTCGGCTGCGTTTTGTTCCGCCATTTTAATATTCCGCCCTGTCCCTTCGGCCGAGATGTCCGCGCCGACTTCAACCGCGACACGAAATTGCGGTGCATGTTCGCTGCCGGTCTTTTTCAACATCCGATACACCGGCGCCGGCAGTTTTTTCCGGCTGGCGACTTCCTGCAACAGGGTCTTGGCGTCTTTATGCGGACGGGACTTGCGGTCAATCAGCGGCGTCCAGCAACGTCGGATAAACGCCTGCGCCTCCGCCATGCTGCCGCTGTCAAGATAAATCGCCGCAATCAGCGCCTCGCCAATATCGCATAAAACATTTTCGCTGGAGTGAACGTGCGGATCAAGCGAAATAATAAACTTGTCCATCGTCAGGGCGCGCACGACTTCCGCCACGGTTTCTTTACAGACCAGCCCGACAAAACGCTGCGCCAACGCTCCTTCCGCCTCATCGGCAAACATCCGGCACAACATATCGGCCACCGTTACCCCGAGAATACGGTCGCCCAAAAACTCCAGCCGTTCGTAGTTGCGGTGAATATCCGAAGTCGCGCTGGCATGGGTCAGCGCCTGCTCCAGAAAATGCGGATTTTTAAAATGATAACCGATTTTTTCTTCTAGTTCTGGCATCTTAAACTCGTAAAATTAAACCTTTGCCGCCAAAATAAGCCAAAGCAAAAGGAAATGCAAGCAATTTTTCGCTCGCCCGGCACATAAGCGCCACTTTTAACCTTTTTCTATCCTCCCTCCAGCCCCTTTTCCAGCCTCCCGCACCATTTTCCGACCGCGGCCTGTCCCATTTCCCGGCCTCACGCCTGCCAGACACCGCCGCAGCCCCCTGTTTGCGGGTACCATGCCCTCCGCCGTTTCAAAAAGCTTGCAAGAAACCAAAAAATGTGATATACTTATTCTTGATAAAATATTACTAACCAAAAAATTTATAGTTATGACAATTATTGAATTTATTGAGAAAGAAACCGGCGTACAAAATTTGGCTTACCGCAGCTGGCAAGACATCGTTGACAACGTGATTTTGCCCGATATGGCCTACCGTGCTGACCAACGCAACCGCATCGGCAGCAGCTTCATGCGATTCATGTCGCTATTTCCGCGTGAGGTTATGCAGCGTGATGCACGTCTTGGCGCCATCATGATGGAAATCGCCATGCAGCGCATTTCCGACGGTGCGGTTCTGCATCCGGATGACCCGACGCCGACGTTTGACGCCCTGCCGCGCGAATATCGCACCTACGCTTCGCAAAACGGCTATCAGGGCGGAGAACCGGGATTGATGGGTAAGGAATGTGAAGACTTCATTGTCCGGGCTTTGCCTGTGGCATTGGAGTATGAACAGACCAGAAAGCACGCTTTGGCAATAGCTTTCGGCCTTGTCCGTTATTTGTCTCCTGCCGGCGAACCGCAAGAGGGCTACATGTTCGGCTGTTTGAACCACAAGCCGGACGGCGTTTTGCTCTATGCCCTGGGCAACCAATGGGTGGAAAAATACGCCTCCAAAGAGGAAATTTTCCGCCATTATGCCCAACCCGCACAATGGCAGCGCCATCTGGATTGGTTCCAGCGCGAGGATAAAGCCTCCCGCCTGGATTGGAAGCAATTCTTTGCGTCCATCCGTCCCGAGGCAAAGGAAAACATCTTCAGCCGCTGGCGCCGCCAAGGCAATGCAAAGGCGCAAATCCGCCGTTACGTTATGCCCGCAGCTGCCGGATTTGCTTTGTAAGCCTGTAAATTCTTAAGACAGCACCGCCCCTGAAAAGGCGGCGCTGTTTTTTTGCCCTCAATTTTCAAAAAAACGTTCCGCCTAACGGATAATATCAAACAACCTCCCCCACCGTATAGCCATAATCCAGCTAATCGGATTATACCAGACCACGGTATCATCATGCGAGTAGAAGAGGAAACGCGCCTTGCCCTCAATATTTTCATACGGAACAAAACCGACGTCTTTGCGCGAGTCGTTGGAATTATCGCGATTATCGCCCATCATAAAATAATGACCGGCGGGCACTTCAAATGCCATCGTATCGTCAACGGTCTTATCGTCGGAAAGCTCCAGAATACGGTGCTGTTTGCCGTTAGGCAGGGTCTCAACATATTCGGTATAGGTTGTGGGCAGAATGGTATATTCGTCAATCGTATATTTGCCGACCGGCTCGCGTTTGACCATTTCGCCGTTGATATAGAGGCGCCCGCCTTTCATCTGCACCGTATCGCCGGGCAACCCGATGATTCGCTTAATAAAATCGGTCGTATTGTCGCCGGGGTATTTAAAAACCACCACATCGCCGCGCTCGGGCAGGTCAGACCAGATTCGCCCTTCAAACACCGGCTTGCTGAATGGAAAAGAATGGCGCGAATAGCCGTAAGTATATTTGGAAACAAACAGAAAATCGCCGATTTCCAGCGTCGGATACATTGAACCGGACGGAATTTTAAACGGCTCAAACAAAAATGTGCGGATAAGCCCGGCAATCACAATCGCATAAATAACGGTTTTAAAGGTTTCGCCCCACGATTCGTCCTTTTTTTTCTCTTCAACACTATCCATAATCATCTCAAAACTCTTAAATTTCCCTCAAAACAGAGGCAAGGATAACGCCGAATTTAATAATTGCAAGCAAAATTTCCACCTTACCCGACACGATTTTTTTTCGCCCCGACGCCCCTGCCGCAAATATCATCTTGACAAAAGCGGATTTTGCGGCTAAAAGGACATTCCAAAGAGAATTATTATAACCAAAACCATAAATTTATGAATACAATTATTTCCGGTTTAATTGCACAGAGGTTGCAGGATGTAACCCGATTGTGCGATGGTCTGCGGCAGGAAACATCCCCCGGCAAGATACGGGAGAGCTGCCGGCAAATAAATCTCGCCTGTAACGAGATAGACGATTGGTGCAAAAGCCTGCACGGCAATCAGGCGTATTACCAAAAGCAGATTGGCGAATTACGCCGCGCCGCCACGGCTTTAGCGCAAAAATGCCATGAAGATGAACACCCGGACAGTTTTTGGACAGCCTGGGATAATTTCTTACGCTGGCTTTTCCGCGGCAAAGTGCCTTTATTGCTGGAAAGCAAAGCCGCTCGCGAAAAACGTCTGAAAGAAGAACGGGACAATCACGAGGAAGAGGCGCGCCGCAGGGCTGAGGAACAGCGCCGGCAACAGGAACAGGCGCGCCGCAGGGCTGAGGAACAGCGCCGGCAACAGGAACAGGCCCGCCGCAAGGCCGAAGAACAGCGCCAACGTGAAGAGCAAGCCCGCCGCAGGGCTGAAGAACAGCGCCGGCAACAGGAACAGGCGCGCCGCAAGGCTGAAGAACAGCGCAAACAACAGGAACAGGCCAAACAGCAGCCCCAAACGGCAAACACGTATTACGCCGCTTTCGGCCTGACCTGGGAAACCCTGACCGAAGCCAACCTGAAAGAAGCTTGGC
Source organism: uncultured Alphaproteobacteria bacterium (assembly GCA_944392865.1). Classification (GTDB taxonomy): domain Bacteria; phylum Pseudomonadota; class Alphaproteobacteria; order RF32; family CAG-239; genus CAG-267. Next base: position 2,747 of record CALXYD010000066.1, on the reverse strand, counting down.
GCCGTATAAGCCTGCGCTACCACCCGGACGTCAATCCCTCTCCGGAAGCCGCCCAAAAATTCGCGGAAATGAACAAAATCCACGATTATTTAGAGGCAGAGCTTAGGCGTAAAAACAACATGAAAAAATCCGCTTAATTAAAAAAGCCGGTTTTTAATGTAACAGAAGAAGTCCGCCCCGTGCGGGCTTTTTTTGTGTTTTGCCGCCGCTTATCGCCGCGCTTACAGCAACGCTACAACAGCGCTTACAGTAACGCTACAATGGCGCTTATGGCAATGCTACAACGGCGCTTACCCGGCAGTCAGGGCAACGCTTTCGGCAGAATTTTCCCCATCGCCGCCAACTGTTGGCATACCTCCGCTTTTTCTTAGATATCAAAAAGCTCCGAAACAGATACCCTGCCCGGAGCCAAAACATTTTCGGCGATATTCTTAAAAGAGCTTTGCCGCCCCGCCGTCTTCGCGAACATACTCGGCATAATGTTTTTCCAACCGGTTTTTGTAGTTGGTGCCGCGGCGAAGGTTGCGCGAATGGTAATGCATCGCCGTCTTCGTCCAGTTCTGCTTGTTGCGTTTATAGAGGCTCCGCAAAAATTGCGCGCTGTAATTGGCATTTTTCTGTGGATCAAACGCCTCGTCAAGATTCTTAAACGCAGTTCCGTGATATTTGAGATTGATTTGCATACAGCCGACATCAATATTGATAATACCGCGCCGCTGTAAATCCTGCACGGCGGCAATCGCCTCGGCTTTGGTCTTGTAATACAGCCCTTTGCCTTTGGCATGCACCGTCCACGGCCACGCCACGCGCTTGCCGGCCTCGGCGTTCCAACGCCCGCTTTCAACCGATGCGATAGTCTGCAAAAGATTCGGCTTAATTTGATAATCGGCTTCCGCCTTATCCGCGGCAATCTCGCAAAGTTCATAAACTTCCGGCTCCGCTTTTGCCGCCTCGGCGGCTTCCATTTCCTGCCTCAAATCAAGGTTCAGGCTGTTATATGCTTCATAAGCTTGGGTAGGTGTGGTAATGAAACTAATCAAAACCAACAGAAATACAACGCTTTTTAGCACGAGAGTGTAATCCTTAATACCGCCTTAGGGCAATGGGCTTCCCTGTCTTTAAACTTTCAGCCCGGTCAGTTCTTAAAAGAAAAGTCCCTAACCGCGGGTAAATTAACAAACGCCGAAATAAATAATCACTTTTCGGCAAAAACCAAGGAACATAAATAGCACGATTATTTTAAAAATCCAGCAAAAAATTTGCGAGGTTGGTGACGACCTTGCTCAAATCATAGCTAACCCGTTGAAAATCGGCTGTCTTTTCCAGCGTATTTTCATCTGCATAAATCTCTCTGTTAATTTCCAGTTGCAGAGTATAGGCCTGCCGTCGCGGCTCGCAATAGTTAAACGTGATAAACGCGCCGGAATACGGGCGATTCTTCGCCGCATAGTATTCGCGTTTGGCAAGTTCGTTCTCCACAAAAAAGCTGATTTTATTCGGGCAGCTCTGTTCAAACAGGTTGCCGAGACAGTAATCAATCCGCGGATTCTCGGAAATAATGGAACAGATTTTTGACGGCATGGAGTGGCAGTCAAGCACCAGGCAAAAACCGAATTTATCCAGCGTCTTGTCAATCAGCGCCCGCAGTTTTGCGTGGTAAACGTCATAAACATTGGCGATTCGCGCCGCCGCCTCTTTATAGGATATTTTCCCGCCGTAAATCGGCTTGCTGTCGGCGGTAACCTTATGGATAATGCCGAGTCCGTAGCGCGAGCGTTGTTGATTGAGCCCGATATCCTCACGCGGATAATCATAAAACATATTCGGGTCAATTTCCACTTTAGCGCGGTTGACATCAATAAACGCGCGGTTGAGATTAAGTTTAAGCGCGGCGATTCCCGCCTCGCGAATAGCCGGCTCCAGCAAATCAAACACAAACAGGTCTTCGTTTTTGCGCAGAGTCTGCGCGTCATACTTGACCGCCTGCAAAAATTCCTCGGGAAAAACCGTCCCACAATGCGGAATTGAGAGGATAAGCGGATATTTCAGCACATCGGCGTTAAATTCGTCCATGATGTTAAGTTTGCTGTAATCAACCTTGAAATCTATGTTTTCGCTCATTTTTTCACTTTATTTTCACGTTATTCAAACATTTTATGGCAGAGTTATACACATAAAAAGTTAACTTTTCAATAATTTTTGCAAAAACCGCAAAAAACGCTTGCAATCTAAAATTTGTATGCTAAAAAAAGCACCGTTGTAACTAATAAAAGATTGTTTCTCAAAGGAACGGACCGTTAGTTTAAAAGTAGAACGCATCCTTGACATGGATGTAGCAGAGGAGCGTTACCTCTACGGTCCACCAATTCCTTTAATTCCCCCTCCAATTCCCCACACAAAAAACACTAGCGCTTTAGCGTAACGCTCCGCTGTTCACACAAAGCTCACATTTTCTCAATACCTCTACCTTGCAAACAGCCCCTTTTTAATTATTATCCACCAAGCGCACCCCGTGCGTTTGCCCCCGTTTTGCGGGCATACCCAACCAGCAAACACACTATAGCTGGACTGCCGCGTTCGCCGCATAAATGCGCCTCTCTCGCAGTGACGAAATCAGATAATGTTTTCCCAAAACCATTCATCCACCAAATGCTGCTCGCCCGCATTTGCCCCCGCCCCGCGGGGCTTCCCCATCTTCAACCACCCCACCCCAAACGCCCCGCCGCCCTTTCTCCGCCCGTCTTTTC
>CALXYD010000065.1 GCA_944392865.1 uncultured Alphaproteobacteria bacterium | reverse complement strand
TGGTTGCGGGGGAAGGATTTGAACCAACGACCTTCAGGTTATGAGCCTGACGAGCTACCGGGCTGCTCTACCCCGCGATAAATAAAAAATCAACATTTCGGCTGACAAGGAGCTATATAACGCCAAAAAAAATAGTTGTCAATAATATTTTTTAATATTTTGCATAAAATTTTTACCGTGCTAAAATCCGCCATAATAAAACAGATACAACAGCGGACCGAATGGCAAAAACATCTCATAACAAAAGGTAAAACAGCAATGGAACAAGACAACGGAGCGGAAACATCCGCCGGCATAACCCGCAATCCGGAGCGGAAATTAGGCATCATCGCCGGCGGCGGCGAACTCCCGAAACAGGTGATGGACTGGTGTGAAAAGCACCGCCGCCCGTATTACGCCCTGGCGATTCACGGCAATGCGGATAAGCGTTATTTTCCCGAAAAATCAAAAACATCCGAATGGATACGCATCGGGCAGGCTGGCACCGGCTTTAAGCGCTTTAAGGAAGAGGGGGTCAAAGAAGTCGTCTTAATCGGCACCATCAAACGCCCGACTTTCAGCGAATTGGTGCCGGATTTGCGCACCGCCGCTTTTTTTGCCAAACTGGGGCTGAAAGCCATCGGCGATGACGGCATATTGCGCGCGCTGGTTAAAGAAATTGAATCCGACGGGATGAAAGTCGTCGGCATTCAGGAAGTCGTGCCGGATTTGCTGGCGCACACCGGCGTATTGACCAAAAAAAAGCCGGATAAGGAAGATGAGGAAGACATTCGCCGCGGCGTGGAAGTGGCAACCGCGCTCGGCCGTCTGGATGTCGGGCAGTCCGTTGTCGTCCAGCAGGGTTTGGTGCTGGGGTTGGAGGGCATAGAGGGAACCGACCGGCTGATTAAGCGTTGCGCCGAATATTTGCGCAAAGGCAAAGCGCCGGTTTTGGTCAAGTTGCGCAAACCGCAGCAGGATATGCGCATAGACCTGCCGACCATCGGCGCCCGCACGGTGGAAAACGCATATAAAAGCGGGCTTAAAGGGCTGGCTGTCCACGCCGGCAACACGTTGATTGTCAATGAGCCGGAAGTTATAAAATTAGCCGACGAATACGGTTTGTTTATCAAAGGGATAATTCCCGCGGAGTATGAAGAATGTTGATATATCTGATAGCCGGCGAACCGTCTGGCGATATGTTGGGCGCCCGCTTGATGCGCGCGTTGAAAGAGCAGGCACCGGAGGCGGAGTTTGCCGGAATCGGCGGCGAAAATATGGAAAAAGAGGGGCTTTCCTCGCTGTTTGACATCAGCGATTTGGCGGTGATGGGCTTAGCGGAGGTTATTCCGAGCATACCGAAAATTCTCGGCCATATCCGCCGCACCGTCGCCGACATTGCCGCCAAAAAGCCGGACGCTGTCATCACGATAGACAGCTGGAGTTTTTCCGAACGGATTCATAAAGCACTGCGCCGTCAAAAAATCGCCACGCTGCAAATGCACTATGTCGCGCCGCAGGTCTGGGCTTGGAAAAAAGGGCGCGCCAAGACGATGCATAAATATATTGACCGCCTGCTGACGTTATTTCCGAACGAACCGGCCTATTTTACCCCGCATCATCTGGCGACGGACTGCGTTGGGCACCCGGTAGTGGAAAATCCGTTGCTGGCGGGCGCTGGCGAAGATTTCCATGCCGAACACGGCGTGCCGGCGGACAAGCGCCTGGTGTTGATATTGCCGGGGTCGCGCCATAACGAGGTGTCGCGCCTGTTGCCGGCGTTTTTGGATAGCGCCGCGCTGTTGGCGGAGCAATATCCCGATTTGTATTTTGTTCTTCCGACGGTCAAAACCGTGGAGCAGCGGGTTCGCCGGATGCTGGAAGCGCATAAGGGCGTTCGCGTTGAAGTGCTGACAACTCAGGCCGAACGTTATGCCGCGGCAAAAGCGGCTGCAGCGGCGATGGCCGCGTCGGGAACCGTGTCGCTGGAGCTGGCGATAATGAAAGTTCCGCACCTGATAGCCTATCGCGTTGCGCCGTTGACCGCCTGGCTCGCCCGTCATTTGCTGAAAATCCGTTCGGTCAATCTGCCGAATATCATCTTAAACAAAACCGTCGTGCCGGAATTGTTGCAGGAAGACTGCAATCCCGCCCGCATTGCCGAAGTGATGGGGCGCTTCCTGGCGCAAACTGACGAGGGCAGGCAAACCTGCGCCGCCTTCCGCTCTGAAATGGACGAATTATGCCGCCTGTTGGGTGTCGGCTCTGTAACCCCGAGCCGCAAAGCCGCGGAGATTATCCTGCGTGAGATAAAAAAACGCCGGAACGGACAAGGCGGGCAATCCGCGCCGGATAATGCCGGAGAAACGCCGCAATGATATGGTGGCTGCGCAAGCAATGGCTGCGGCTGAAGTTGTATGCGGCGGACAATTACCAATATGAAGCCGACAGCCTGATAGTCTGGTATGGCGTGGCGTTTGGCGCCGGCGCGGCTTATTATTTCGCTCTGCCGTGGGAAGTTTCCGCCGTCTGGCTGGTTTGCCTGCTGGAAGCCGTTTTGCTGTTGTTGTGGCTGACGCGCCGCCGCGACGGGCAATTCAAATTGCTGACCTATGTTGCCGTGTTTATGCTGGGCTTATGCGTTGCCAAAGCCGACGCGATGTATCGCGCCCGCCATCTGGAAAAGGATTTGCCGGAAATCAGCTACTTGCGCGGCCGTGTCAAAGAACTGGATTATAATTCCAACAATCGCCCGCGGCTGTTGCTCGCCGATGTCAACAATTTTGACCGCGATTTGCAGGGCGAGTTTCGTATCAGCATAAACAAAGCGCCGGCGTGGCTGAAAAGGGGAAGCTGCGTTGAGCTTGTCGCACGTCTGCCCAAAGGCTTTACCCCAAACCCGCTGAGCAATTACAACGCTGACCGCGCCAATTTCTATAAAGGCCTGAGCGCCACCGGCTACACCATCGGCCCCGTTTTTGAAGTTGCCTGTCCGCCGTCGCAACAGCCGCCGCTGTTTGAAAAGCTGATAACCCGGGCGCAAACCTGTATTCGCGAAGTGATAGACGGCAACGCCGCGCCTGATGATACGGCCGCCCGGGATGCCGCCGCCATCGCCAAAGCGCTGACCATAGGCGACCGTAGCGCGATTTCCGAGCGGCTGAACGAAATCTACCGCACTTCGGGGCTGGCGCATTTTCTTTCCATCTCCGGAATGCACATGAGCCTGATTGCGCTGTTGGTGTTCTTTTTAATTCGCGTAACCCTGTTTCCGTTCGGGGCAGGGCGCTATGATTTGCGCAAACCGGCGGCAATCGTGTCCATTCTGTTTACGTTTGTTTATTTCCTCATCTCCGGACAAAGCGTTTCCTGCCTGCGCGCGTTTGTAACCACCTCGCTGGTGTTGGCGGCGGTGCTGATGAACCGCCGGGCGATTTCCTTGCGCCTGTGGGCCTTTGCCGTGATTGTTGTTGTCGCCGGCATGCCGGAAGCCGTAATTTCGCCGGGGTTTCTGATGTCGTTTGCCGCCGTTTTGGGTTTGGTGGCTTATTATGAAAGGCACGCCGCGTCTATTCACGGCTGGCTGGATAAGCGTAGCCTCTGCGGCCGCTTTGCCGCGTATGTTCTGGGGCTGTTGGCGTCTGATTTGGTCGCCAGCCTGATGACCTTGCCGTATAGCGTTTATTACTTCAGCCAGATATCCGTTTATACCAGCCTGGGCAACCTGTTATCCGGGCCGGTCATCGGTTTTTGGGTTATGCCGGCGCTGTTGCTGTTTTTATTAAGTTTGCCGCTGGGCTTGGGCGAATACGCGGTCAAGCCGTTTGCCGCCGGCGTTGATATGGTCAACCGCATAACCGCCTGGGTAACGGATTTGCCCGGTTCAAAAGCGGGCGAGGGCGTAGGCACGCTGCCCGACTGGGGCATATTGCTGTTGACTTTCGGCTTGCTCTGGCTCTGCATTTGGCAGTCGCGCTGGCGCCTGTGGGGGTTTGCCGGCATAATCCTTGGCACGCTGGGAATTTTCTTCAGCCCCGCACCGGATTTTGTCTTTGATGAAACCGGCACCACCTACGCCTACAAAAACACCGCCGGAAATTTAGCCATAACCCCGTATCGCAAAAACAAATTCCTGCAAAAGATGTGGACGGGCAGACGCCATAAGGGAAAATATGAAATTCCGCCCGGCGAGCCGCTGGTATGCGATACAAAACAATGCGTCTACAAGGGGCGTATAGAATTCAGCGAGGGCAAATTGCGCCTGGACGGACGCGACGTTCCGCTGCGCCACGGCGGTTTTATCAACCTGTCCGCCGGCAGTGTCTGGTATTACCGGCCGGAAACCGGACGCCTTTGGCATAAATAAGGGCTATTTCCGTACCGCGCGGATAATTTCCTGAAAATCCGCCGCCGCTTTGTCTGCCGTAAAATACCTGAGCGTAATTTCCCGCGCCCGGACGGCTTTTTCACGGCGCTCATCGTCATGCGCAAGGTAATGGCGTACCAGTTCCGCCAGCTCTTCGCCGTTTTTATACATCGGCACGCTGTCACCGTAAATCGCTTCAATCTCGGGCATATAGTCGGAAATAACCATCGTCCCGCATGCCGTCGCGTCAAAAATCCGATTGCTGATAAAGCCGAATTTCTTCATTCCCTCCCGTGTATCGTTAAGCACGATTTTTGCCGAAGAATAGTATTTGCGCAAAATTTTATTGTCCGCATAAGGCGCTTTCGCCACGCCGTCCGGCCAACGCGGCCCGTAAACGTCAACCGCAATACCGCGTTTTAAAAGTTCCGGCACCGCCGTCCGGTAAAATGTGTTCGCCCCGACAAACAGCACCTCGCTTTTGAGCTTTTCGTCATAATCGGCATAAAAACGTGACGTATCGGTATATTGCGGCACATAGTAAGCCGCCACGCCCCGTTGGCGTAAAGCTTCCGCGAGCGGTAACGACGCTGTCGCCAGCGCGTCAAACTTTCCGGCATTTTCGGCAAGCGTTTGCAAATAGTCCGCCTGTGAGGGCACCTCTTCGCGCCCGTCCTTTTCTCCGAATTGCGCGTAAGCCAGATACAAAATGCGCCGCCGCGCCAAAATATCGTCCCCAATCAGCGGCATAAAACCGCGCATGATAATCGCCGTCTCCGCCGGATATTTATAAAGCGAATTGTAAAAAGTCATCGCCGCGGCAAAACCTTTCCTCTCCAGATTGCTCGCCAAATCGGACGCCAATGCGTAATCGCCGGCCGTATAATGCCCGACCGCGGTCGGAATATCTATGCTGAGGCTGTTTGCTGTTTCCGGATACTTGAGCGATGTCGCCGCCGCGCCGTCGTTGTCATGGACAGATAAAACAGAGGCGAGGGCGCGTTTGCGTGAACTCTCCGCGGCAAATTCTCGTTGCACGAGTTCCGCCGCCTTGCCGGTGCGTTGCCGGATATCCGCCGCGTTATGCCTTGTCGCCCGGATAAACGCGCGGGCATTTTCCTGCGTTGCATAATAAAAAATCGTATCGTTAAAAAGGTTAATCGCCTTGCTCTTCGGCCAGACCCAATGCGCGGCAACCGGCACGCCCGCCGCCGCGGCCGCAAATAACGCCGGATGTACGTCAAGCGTGTCATCGCGTCCGGTCAAACTGCCCGCCGCGGTAAACACCGCCGCGATATGCGGCAAATCGCGGATAAATTCATCGGTTTGCGCCGGAAAATCATAACGCCGGAAAGGCAAACCTTCAGCTTTCAAAGCCTCTTCCGCCATCTCATCTTGCCCGATGAGCGCGCCAAACTTTTCGCCGCCCGTGTTGTTTTCGGTTTTAGGGACTGCCGGAAAGGCAAACAGAGGAACGTATGCCGCTTCAACTTTTGTCGTGCGCAAAAAAGATTGCAACAGAGGCGATGACGCCCAAACTCTGAAATATTTTTCCAACCCGTCAACGAGAACATTTTGCCGCGACCCGTACCAGACAATGCCGCAACGCTTTTCCGTATCGCTTAAAACCGGCAATCCGCCGCCATCCAGCCAGTTTATCGCATAAATACGGATTTCCGCACACTCGGGCGGAACTTGCGCAACCGCGCCCGGGGCACGGTTAAGTCCGTCCGCCAGATATTGCGCAAAAGGGCGGAGAAAGGCGGCAACCGAATCATCAACCGCAAAAATCTTCGCCGGCGGCTTTTGTTGAACGGACGTCAACCGCAACCATACCGCTCCGCCGATAATAAAAAGCAGAAAAAGGAAAAACCGGGCTATCCGCCATATCCGTCCGCGCCGTTGCATTCGCCGCCTGCCGCCTGTTATCAGGGCTGCGCCGCCGCGCCGGCCGCCTGCACGGCTTTGCCGATTTGTTCGGCCAGTTCTTTTTCGGAAACAGCCTTACCGTTGAGCTGTTTAAGCACGCCGCGCATATTATCCTGCGCTTTTTTAAGCTGCTCCTCAGATAAATGCGCCTCTTTTCCGGCGGTTAAAATCTGTTCCGTAATCATTGTCTGCAACGCCTTCTGTTGCGCTTGCCTTGACCAATCGTCAAACTTCGTGCCGCTCAACACCAGCCACACCGCAAATAAAGTCAACGCCAGCGCCCGGAATTTTCTGATAATCGGCAGATTATCATCGCCGTAAATTTCATCGTTTTCGTTCGGTTCGCCGTAAAAGCCCTCGTTCAAATTCGTTTCGCGCGAAAACAGCCGCACCAGCATCAGCGCCCAGATAAACAGCAAAGCGCCCGCTGCATAAATGCCGATAAAAAAGCCGCTTCCGGCAATAATCGCCCCGGGGATAAGATAAAGAGCCGCGTTCTTGTTGATGTCATGCAAACGCCTTGCCGCCACGGCCGCCGTCGGTATCAGCGTCGCCAGCGTAAAGTAATATGCAAGCAACGGCATATCCGCAAAATCGCCGATAAAATAAAGCGGAAACCACACCAGCCCGGCCGCGGTCATAAAGCCCCAGAACTCCAGCCGCGTCGCCCGGCCGCGAAACATCAGGTATTTTTCGGTCAGCCCGCGCAGATAGTAATCAAACGCATCGCCCCATGCCTCGCTCATATTTTCTTTTTTGATTTTCGGCTTGGCGGGCTTTTTCGGCGCCGCTTTCTTTTCATCTTTCGGTGCATTCGGATCTTCCACCAGAATATCTTTGTCTTTAATCAGCATAATTTCTCTCCCAAACCGGCGTAACCCGGAATTTCCTTTTTAAATAATAAAACCTTTGTCCCCCGCTTCAT
>CALXYD010000064.1 GCA_944392865.1 uncultured Alphaproteobacteria bacterium | reverse complement strand
CCTGCAAGCACACTATACCTTTGCCTGCCGTTGGACTGCCGCGTTCGACGCATAAATGCGCCTCTCTCGCAGTGACGTATAGGTAGATAACACTTGCCCATTCGTGCACTCTGCCTCTCGTTGCCCATTCGTGCACTCTGCCCCTCGTAGCCCGTTCGTGGCACTCTGCCCATTTACGCAGGTGCCGCCGGCACTGGCGCGGCCACTGCATGCGCGGCGCGCATTGCCGCACGGCGTGCACCCTCTATGCCCATCATTGTCCGTGGCGCGACCACTGCCCGTGGCACTGTCCATGCGGCACGCACCTCAAAAGAACAAACTTCATCTGCCCGGCCTACCGGCTATAAATCATCGCACGAAATGCCGTACCCCTGCCTGTCATAACATTTATCCAGAACAAACTCATCGTCTTTAAACACGGCAACCAGCCCCGGCTGCCCGCTTTCGTAATAAAAAATTGACGGGCCGTTTAATTTTCCGTTCTTATAATTCATCTTGCTGTATAATTTTCCATCTTCATCATAGGTAAGCGACAAACCGTCACGCACCCCGTCTTTATAAGATACCTCATGGTTTATCTTCCCGTTTTCCCAATACATTTTCCACACGCCGTCCGTTTTGTTGGACTTAAAATTCCCCCGCGCAAAAATTTCCCCGTTTGTAAAATAAACAATCCATTCGCCGTCCATTTTTCCGCCGACATAATCTCCGCTTGACGTCAAAACGCCGTTTTCATTATAGATTTCGCGCCGCCCTTCAAGCTTACCGTTGCGCGAATAAGCCTTTTCGCGTAATTTCCCGTCCGGGTAAAATTCACGCAATTCCCCGCTGTAAGGCTTTCCGTCTTGATCATAACAAACGTCAAAATCTCCGTTCAAAGCACAACTCAGACGACGCCCGTCGGCAGCAATCATTTCCCGCGGCCTATCATCGGCCGGCGCCCACGCCATATCGTCAACATTAGCCGGCGCCGCCCCGTTAATACCACACGCCAGCACCGCCGCTCCGGCAAAAATTTGCCATTTTCTTTCCATTGCCAATCTCCTCTTCGTTCTGTTCATGTCTGCCCTAAAGGCTTACGGCTAAAATCATACCCTAAAACCATTTTTTTGTCAAGACTCATTGTTTTCTGTATATTTTATCTTTCCGGACGTTGTGTTGCGTTAAACCGAAATCCGATGCCGGAAAATTCCGCACACGCCGTCCTTTCTGTTTGACATGCCGCAAACTATATATTAGGATATGCCCGGTAGGGAGGAACCGATATGCGCCGCCTGTGTTTGATAATGCTTTTTCTGTGCTATGCGTTGCCCGCGCACGCGCTGAGCCTGATTTCCGATGAAGAAACGGAAAGCTGGCTATACGACGTGCTGACGCCGATATTCCGCGCCGCCGAATTGCCATTAAACCGCGATTATATGCATATCGTAAAAGATGACAGTTTGAATGCGTTTGTCGGCGACCAAAACCGGATGTTCGTCCACACCGGCACCCTGTTAAAAGCAAAAAACGCCAATGAGATAGAGGGCGTGCTGGCGCACGAAACCGGGCATATTCTGGGCGGGCATATTCTGCGGCTGAAAATCACAATGCAGGACTTGCAGACGGCAACTCTCGCGTCGCTGATAGCCGCGGCGGGTGCGGCGGCGGCAAGCGGACGGGGCGACGCGGCGATTGCCGTAGTACTGGGTACGCAGAGCTCCGCCCTAAATGCAATGACCGCCTACCAGATGAGCGAAGAACGCGCCGCCGATGAAACCGCGGTCAAGCTGTTGCGCAAAAATAACAAATCGGTGCGGGGCTTAAAAAATTTTATGCAGAAAATACAATCCGCCAACCGCCTGCAGGGTATTGAGGAAACCCCGTATTTCCGCACCCACCCGGTAACCGCCGAACGTGTCGCCTTTTTTAATGAAAAATTACGGACGGAAAAGCCCGCTGCACCGGAAACCGCGTTGGATGCCCGCCTCAGGCGCATTCAGGCCAAGCTGTTCGCCTATCTGGAGCCGCCCGAACAGGTTATCCGCCGCTACCCGCTAAGCGACAATTCGCTCGCCGCCGGCATTGCCCACGCCGTCTATTATATGCGCAAAAGGAATTTGCCCCGCGCGCTGGAATATGCGGATAAGCTGATAAAAGCCGAGCCGGATAACCCGTATTTTTGGGAGATAAAGGGGCAGGCACTGTTTGAAGGCGGCAAACCCGCCGAAGCCGCCGCCGCCTACCGCCAGATGTTGGAATTAAAACCGGAGTCGGAGCAATTTAAATTGGCGTATGCCGAAGCCGTCATCGCCGCCGGCGCGCCCCGTTCCGAACTGCAAAAGCTTATCCCGCTGTTGGAACAGGCCAACCGCAACCGCGCCTGGCCGTCAGCTTACCGCCTGCTCGGGCAGATATACGCCGCCTTGGGCGAAAACGGCACCGCGGACTATTTTGCCGCCGAATACAACTATGCCGTCGGCGACCGGGTGATTGCCCGTCGCCAGCTTGCCAAAGCGTTAAAACAGCAGTTGCCGCCGAACATCCGCCTGCGCGCCGAAGACCTGAACGCCAAATTCAAACAGGCCTTAAAAAAGAAATCTCTGTTTTAAAGGAATACGCCCATGCCCCGCCGCCATACCGCAAAATCCGTTTTCCGCCGTTCCGCCCGCGCCGGCGTGATGTTGCCGCTTACCGCCGCCGCAATACTGTTTGCCGCCGGCGTTGTTTTCCTCCTAAACGCGTTCAATGCCCCCGCACCCGTCGTTTCTCCGCCTCAAACAACCACCGGACAATTCGCCGGTTTGGCGCCGGAAGTTGTTGTCAAATCCACCACCAACCGCGGCGAAACAAACATCGGCGATTATTGGATAGGCGAAGACTTTGCCGCCGGTTTCCGCGCCCTGCAAATTCCCGCCGATATTGACTACCGCGGCGAATATAACCGCGAACGCAACCCCGAACCGGCCGTCAACCTCTATATGCGCGGCTATACCGATTTTACTGCGCCGTTCCCGCCGGGCTGTAATGTCCTGTATGCCTATTACCCGATGGCCTATACCGCCGCCTCGGCACATAAATCCCCCAACCGCCGCCGCACGCCGCTCCCCGAAAACCCCGTGCCGGATAATGCCAATTTAGATGATGACTGGCAGAATTTTGACCTCATCGCCGTTGCCTCGCCGGATTACGCCGCCGAACTGAAGCGCGCCGGTATAGACGCCGTTTATGTGCCGCAATTTACCAACCCCGAAAAATTCTATCCCGCTCCCGACCCTGCGCTCGCCACCGACATTCTGTTCGTCGGCTCCAACTGGCACGACCGCACCAGCCTCCGCTATGCGCTGGAAGCGGGGTTTACCGTCGCCGTCTACGGTTACAACTGGCAGGGTATTGTCCCGCCGGAAATGTATAAAGCGCCGTATATCCCGAACCCCGAACTGAACCGCTATTACAGCTCCGCCAAAATCGTCTTAAACGACCACCGCCCGGATATGCAAAGCTTCGGCTTTGTCAACAACCGCATTTATGACGCGACGGCGGCGGGCGCGCTGGTAATTTCCGATTATATGCCGGCGATTGCCGCGGCGTATGGCAACGCCGTCCCGATGTATAAAAATAAGGAAGAGCTTGCCGCCCTGCTCCGCTACTATCTGACGCACGAAGACGAGCGCCGCGCTCTGGCGGAAAAAGCCCGCCGCATAACTCTGGAAAAATTTACCCACACCGCCGCCGCCCGCGCGATATGGAACGCCGCCCGCGCCAAATGCCCCCTTTCCTTCCCCGCGATATAGGCCGCACCCAACCCGCCATCACAAGGTAACCCGCGCCCTATCGCCACCGGCCGCACAGCTATCTGCTCTCTTTAAATAACACATATTCAAACCACAACAATAAACAGCGCTTGCCGCGCGGAGCTTCTCTTCCTCGTTTTTAAGTGTTTGTTTTTTATCCCCGTCCTGCCGACCAGCTACAAAACCAATAAGCCTACAAATATGGCATCTGCCATATTTGCCCCTGCTAAAGCAGGGCTTTATACACCCTCCGCCGCCGCCACAATCTAAACACGCCGCACCCTCTCTGCGCCTCCCGTCATCTCCCCTGCCCGGCTCCATCACCGCTCCAGCCCCAAGCCGCCGCATCAGCGCGCCTCTGTTCCTCTTCTTCCCTCCTGTCATCTCTGCCGCGCCCTCTCGCAACAAAAAAACGACAAATAAACAAATTTTCTCTTGACTATTGTCAATTTTTGTATTATTTGTCCCATTATGACAAAAACAGATAATGTTAGATACGAAAAAAATAATAGCAATTCAACGGAGATTTCTTAAATGAATGTTACTCTTTTAAGCATGGATGATTTGACGGATCCTGAAATAAAAAAAATAATCATCAACAACAATTTAACCAATTTATCCCAACAGCAGTCCGATATAGTCCTGACCAATGCCCATATACCGCTGGCCTCCTGTGAAGACCGCGGAAAATCACTGATGGCTTTCAGCACGGCACATCTCTGCACGGAAAAAATCCCCGCCGCCTCAAATGACCTGGCCTATCGTCTGGTCATCCCGCCGCGCGATGCCAACAAAATAGCATTGTCCAATATGCGCACCCAAAAAAATGCCGGAAGTAATTGTTATACAATCGGCGAATTCGGCGAATTTCCCCAAAATCCCGCTTCCGCTCAAACCGAACAGGATATACAGCGCATATATTACGCCAACAATGTCAGTAAACTGACGACTACCGGGCAAACCTACCACATACCTTCCTATAATAATATTGTATCCTGCCCCGAATTCATTTATCAGAACAAAAAATACGTTATTTATGACGGAAGATTAACCGAAGTCGCCCCGATTACCTGGATAAGAGTTCAAAGCACCGGTATGCTGGTTTCGGAAAAAATCCTGTTTGCCAATGCGCTTTTCAATGCGCCGGACAACACCAGCATTTATTTTAACGGCACCACCATTCATAATTACCTGGAAAACTATTTCTCCAAAGAATTTATAAATCAAAAATGGCAAGCCAACATAAGAGCCAATGCGCAGCAAACAACAACCTCGCAAAACCAAACAACGTCAAACCAGCAGTCTGCCGGTGCAAAAACCGCCTCAAACACGCAGTCTGCCAACACGAACACGCAAAAAACCGCCGGTGCCAAAACCGCGTCGGATACCGGCTGGAGCAGCGCTTCTTCGGCACGCCCGAATAATACCAAGCAAAGCCGAACCACACAAAAAAGCAGCTCTAAAGTAACCATTGACAAGCATCCGATGTCCACCCGCGATCAAATAAATTTCTACGTTCAAAACGGTATGAGCTTTATGCTTCACGGCCCTTCCGGCATCGGCAAAACCGCCCGAGTGGAGCAGGTAGACCCGAACCTGACCGCCGTTCCGCTGTATAACGGCGTCCTGCCGGAAGACATCGTCGGCAAAGTCATTTACCCGAGCGGCAGGATTGAAGCCGCCAGCAGTGAAAACATCGGCAGCGGTATCTGGGTCGCACCGGACTGGTATAATGAGTTGCAAAAGAAATGTCAGGCAGAGCCGGACAGAATGCACGTCCTGTTTATTGACGAAGTAACCAACGCCCGCCCGACAACGCAAAGCCTGATTTTTCATATTACTTTAAAGAAATCCATTACCCCGAGCAAAGGGCGGCTGCCTGAAAACGCCGTTGTTGTCCTTGCCGGCAACAGCGTAGAAGAATCCGGCGCGGCGTATAATATGCCCGAACCGCTGTTCCGCCGAATGTGCGGCCATATTTACCTGGACATCAACATCCCCGAGTGGCTGGAATGGGGCGCTGAGCGCGATATGCACTATCCCGATGAAAACCGCCGCAACATTCACCCGGCCGTATCCTCTTTCATCGCCGCCCATGGCAAAAAAGTCTTTTACAGCGAATACGATGAAGAAGACCCCGCTAAAACGGCGGTTGACCCGCGCGGCTGGAAACAGGTTTCCGACATTATCTACAACAATCGCGGCGTCATCCGACGCGAACTGCTGGAAAACAAAATCGGCCCCGAGCTGACCGATAAATTTTTACTCCACCTCCAAAACCCGAAAGCCGCGCAAATCTATGACGCCGGTAAGCTCAATGATATCCCCATCCCGACCACGCTTGACGGAAAGCTGGATCTGGCCTACCGTCTGCTGGAGATAAATGACAAGGATATTCCCAAAGTCCGCAAGTTCATCCAGGAAAAGCTGGGCAAAGAAGTTTTGAGCATGTATGACTCGATGCTGGTAAAAGAAAAACCCGAACGTGCCCTCAACAAATCCCTGTGGCAAAATTTACACATTGACGGAGGACGCTGATGCAAAAAACGCTGATGCAAAAAATACAACGGATAGAAGAAATCAAACTCAGCAACGTCTTGCGCGACAATACGGCTCATCCGCTCATCATCATCGGAAAATTCTCGTTGAATAATACCCCGGTGATAACTTTATCTGCCGATATAAACGAGCGTGAGCTGCATACGCCGGCCGCCTGGCAGTCCGCGCTGGACGCCGCCTCCGCCGCCGGCGAAGCCTGCCTTTTGATAAAAGATTTGGACAGCGTTGCTTTCGCCGAACAAAAACATTTTATGAGCCTGCTGAAAGACCGCCGCGCCGGAGGCTACAAGCTGCCCGCCTCGGCGCGTATCATCATCACCGCCGCCTCGGAAACCCGCATTGCCCCGGAAATCAAATCCGTTGCCCTGCTTTGGAAGATATAACATGAATGAACTGCAACAAGATATTGACTATACCAGAAACCAGGTCAAAGCCAAATTTCCGCTGCTGGGCAAGACCATAGATTCTTTGCCGCTGGTTACCACCACGGATATACCGACCGCCGCCACTGACGGAAAAAAAATTTACATCAATCCGGATTATTATCAATCCTGCAATAACAACGATAAAATATTTAGCTATGCTCACGAAATCATGCACGTTGCTTTCAAGCACATAGAACGCTGCCAAAATCGCGACATGAACTTATGGAACACGGCCACCGACGCGGTTATCAACCAGATGTTGAAAGCCGAAGGATTAAAAATACCGGATGGATGCCTCAATATCAAAGAGGCAAAAGGCCTTTCCGCCGAAGAAGCTTACGAAAAACTGCGTGAAAGCCAAAAAGAAGAACAGCAGGAAAATACGCAACAAAACCAAAACCAGAGCCAAGGTCAAGGTCAGGGACAGGGTCAAGGTCAAGGACAGGGACAGGGACAGGGTCAAGGTCAGGGTCAGGGTCAAGGTCAAGGTCAAGAACAGGGACAGGGTCAAGGTCAGGGTCAGGGTCA
>CALXYD010000063.1 GCA_944392865.1 uncultured Alphaproteobacteria bacterium | reverse complement strand
TCGGGCATAAGCATAAGAACGACCACAAACCATCTGGCCGCCAAGCAACGTTCACCGTTGCTTGCCCCTGCTTTGCTGGGCTTTCTCCCATTTTCAAGCCCGCCGCCAAACACGTCTTGCGTGTTTGCCCCGTCAGGGTTACAATGGTCTTGCCTCTTCTTTACCATTTTGAATACATCTTCTAAAAATTTATCAAACAAATGCCGCAAGGCATTTGCCCCCGCTTTGCGGGGCATACCCACCCCACAAGCACCCCATACCTTTGCCAATCGCCGGACTGCCGCATTCGCCGCATAAATGCGCCGCACGCTGCCCCGGAGCACCGCCATAAAAACCTTTTTCGCCCGAAACGCTTATTTCTTAAACTTACGCTCTATCCACGTTTTAATCCGTTGCACCGCGGGAGATTGCGCCAATCCGGTCTTTTTCGCCTTTTCTTTAATCAACTCGGCTTTATGCGCCGCCGCGGCCATAATCTGCTTAATCTTTTGGAAATGCGCATCAACCTCCTGCGGCGTAATTTTCAAAACATCGCCCAATTCGGCGCTTTGATTTTCCGATGAAGAATTTTCTTCCTCGTTATTCCATTCCTCAAACGCCGGCAATTTATCCGCCGCAGGAGCAACCGACCCGACATTCTCCGCCCCGCCGGCATTTTCCGCCGCAACAACCGCCGCCGAAACCTCGCCGGAAACAACATTCCCCGCCGTTTCATCAACCGGCGAACTCTCCGCCGCCGCAGAAACCTCTGCCACCTCATCAACCGCACCAACTTCATCAATCCGGACACCTGCCGCCGCCGGCTCAATCATTGCCTGCTCTGTCACATCGGCAACCTCTTCTTTTTCCGCCTCAACCGCAACATTCACCGCCACATCGGCAACCTCTTCCATCGCCTCGTCCGCTGCCTGCCCAACCTCAAACGCCGGACTCTCCATCGCACTTTCCGTCTCGCCCTCATGCCATTCTTCAAACGCCGGCAGTTTAATCGTCGGATCGCCGGCCGGCACATACCCGCTCTCTTCAATCTCTGCCGCACTCTCCGGCACATCAGCCGCCCGCTCAGCCACAATTCCGGTCGCCTCATCAGCCACAGAAACCGCCGCCTCATCAGCAACAGCCTCATTAACAACGCTCACCGCGCGCCCCTCATACCCGGCAACGCTCTCCGCAACCGCCTCATCAGCCGCGCGCTCAGCCTCAACTCCGGTCGCCTCATCAGCCACAGAAACCGCCGCCGCCTCATCTGTCGCCACAACTCCGACCGCCTCTGTCGCTTTGTCTGCCGCCGCTTCTTTACGCCGCTGGAAAACGCCTTTGAGATTGCGATAAACGCCGTATGTCGCCGCTTCCAGCCCCGCCATTTTCTTCGTCGCCGCGCCAATGTCAAGCGTTGTCGCCCCCTGCACCGATTTTTCCAACCGCCGCCGCGCCGCCGTTAACGGATTATCCTCTGCCGTCCCGAGAAAGGTTACCCCCTCCGCCTCATACGCCGCCAGCCCGATTTTCCGCGCCTGTTCCGCCAACAGACCGGCAACGTTTTTATCCGCCGCAATCAGCATATTGCCGAGCGCCATATACGGCTTCTGCCCCTCGCCCATAAACCACGGGCGATACGCCGCCGCCAGATACGCCAACAGCTCCGCGCCCTGCTGCGTCAAACCGGCCTCGGCAAAATCGCGCACCGCCAGCAACGCCAGCCGCGCCGCATAATCGCGCTTGTATTCCGCCGCGCCGGCAAGATTCTGCAAATTCGTCCGCACAATATCCGCAATCAGCGTTTCCGCCCCTTTCGCCTTAGGCAACAGCCGGTGCAAAAAGCCCGCCATCTCCGTCGCCTGCCCTCTTTTCGCCAACTCAAGCAAAATCTGCACTGCCGACTTGACCTGCCGCATTTCCAACAGCGCCAGAGCAAAAATAACCCCTTTCGGACGCTTGCCCGCGGCGATAAGTTTAAGGCACCGTTGCGTCAGTTCGCGCATTTTCCCGGGGTCAAGGCGGATATATCGGGCGGCGGTTTCTTCAAAAAAGCCCTGTTCTTCCTCCAACCCCGCAGCAAACTCCTCAATTTCCGCGTTGCGCGAGAGCAGCGGCGCTTTCTCCAGCTCAGACGCCCCCTCCGGCACGCTGTCCGCCATCAGCCGCGCCAGAACCATATCGTCCAGCCCGATGTCTTTCGGCGCAAATCCGTCAATAACCGCCTCACGCAGATAGCGGAACAGATAATCCTTCTCCGCCTCGGTCAGTTTGCGCGAGGTATAGGCCGCCACATCGCAGAGTTTGCGCAAAATCATCGTCTTTTCGTAAACCGCCCGCACCGCATCGCCGGAAATGCCGCACGCCGCCGACAACCCGCGCAACCGTTCAAGATACGTTTTGAGTTTGGCGTCCAGCTCGTGCTTGTCCAGCTGTTCCGCCATCTGGCGATAGTCAAACAGCAAAGACGCCGCCGCCGCGGCCAGTTCCTCGTCTCCGCGCGCCAGCTTCTCCAAAATCGTCTTCTGAAATTTCACGCCGGTCTGAAAATTGTCCAGCCCTTTCCACGCGCGCAGCCGGCTGTCCTTAAAATTTGCCGCCATTTCGCGGTTAAAATCGCCTAAAATCCCTTTGTCAAACGCGTCCAACACGCCGTTGTCGCCAAGCGCCTGCCAGATTTTGCGCCTTGCCGCCGCGTCGGTTCCCTTAACCCCGCCCACGCCGAGCGCGCCCCAGAGATAAGAGAAGTTCTCCGCCGTAAAAATATCGGCATTTTCCGGCGCCGACAGATGCTTCAACACCCGTTCGCGCGTCGGCTCCGCTCCGCCGATAGCCAGATTTTCCAATTCCTGTTTAGACCAAATCATCAGCGCCTGCCCGCAAAAAATCCCTCCGCCGGGCATAAAAACCGCCCGTTTTTACCAGCATAAACGCCGCCGCCCGCCGTGTCAAGCGGCGATTTCCCCTGTTCACAAAAACCGTCCGCGCCTGACCGGCAGGCCGCCGCCCCAAAATATTGCAAAAAAAATCGGGATTTCGCCGATTTAACGCTTGACTTTTCCGCCTCAAAGGATTATTTGTGTAACCGCTTGCAATTTTTTGCCGTTTTTATACGAAGTATAAAAGGCAGATTAAAATCGATTTTAAGGAACGACATGTCAGATACAGAAAACGAAGATTACAAATCGGATGCCCCGCTTTTGGATTCGTTTGGCAGCGGCTTGAAAAAGCTGATTGCCAAAGGCAAGGAGCTGGGCTACATCACTATTGAAGAGCTTAATCAGGCGCTTCCCTCCGAAAAAGAAACCTCTGACCAGATAGAAGACATTATGGCGGCGATTTCCGATATGGAAATCAGCATTATTTCCGCCGATGAAACCGAAGATTTTGACGATGATGACGGTGCTGAGGAGCCTGCTTCCGAGGAAGAAGAATACGATGAGGAAGACGGCGTCGGCAATCTGGACGCCAAAGAGCTGATGCGTTCGGACGACCCGGTTCGGATGTATTTGAAGGAAATGGGTTCGGTGGAACTGCTGTCGCGCGAGGGCGAAATTGCGATTGCCAAACGCATTGAAGCCGGCAAAACCGTGATGATAGACGGGCTTTGCGAAAACCCGATGACGCTAAAGGCAATATCCAAATGGCGCGACGAGCTGGTCGCCGGCACCATGCAGCTGCGCAACATCATTGATTTGGAAATGATGTATGGTGTGGATTCCGAGGCGATTGTCTATGAAGATGACGCAACCCAGCCGGTGGACGATCTGGAACAGGTTACCAAGGAGCTGGAAGGCAAAGACCTTGACGACATTGACGACGATTTGGAAAATGATATTGAGTTTGACGGCGCGGTTGAAGATGAAGACGCGGCGGAAGACGTTGAAGAATCCGGCGGTCTGGACGGCGACGGCGAAGAAATGCTGGATGACGAAGATGATGAGGACGGCGCGCACAGCACCACCTCCATCACCGCGATGGAAACCGCGCTGTTTGACCCGGTTCTGGAGATTCTGAACAAGATTTCCAGCTACTATGACGAGCTGAGCCGTATCCAGAATCAGCGTATGAAAGCGATTTTGGCCGGCCGCAAGGCGCAAACCTCGCTGGAAAAGAAATACCTGAACATCAAAAAAGAGCTGGTGGAGTTGATGAGCGCCATTCACCTGAATTCCGCCCGTGTGGAAGAGCTGGTTGAACAATTAAACGAGCTGAACCGCCGCTTAATGGGGGTTGAAGGCAAGCTGATGCGCCTGGCGCTGAACGCCAAAGTCAAGCGCGAAGACTTTTTGGAAGCTTACCAGCGTTCGGAGTTGGATCCGCACTGGCTGGAAAAAATGGCGGAAAAGAAAGACAAGCACTGGCAGAATTTCATCAACAACAACCGCGAGGAAATTACCGAACTGCGCAATTCCTTGGCGGAGATGAGCAAAGAATGCGGCCTGCCGATATCCGAATACCGCAAGATGGTGGATACGATTAAGCGCGGCGAACGCGAAGCCGAACGCGCCAAAAAGGAAATGATAGAAGCCAACCTGCGGCTGGTTATTTCCATTTCCAAAAAATACACCAACCGCGGTATGCAGTTTCTGGATTTGATACAGGAAGGCAACATCGGCCTGATGAAAGCGGTTGACAAGTTTGAATACCGCCGCGGCTACAAGTTTTCCACCTACGCGACCTGGTGGATACGCCAGGCGATAACCCGCTCAATTGCCGACCAGGCGCGCACAATCCGCATTCCGGTTCACATGATAGAAACAATTAACAAACTGGTGCGCACATCGCGTCAGATGATGTTGGAAATGGGGCGCGAGCCGATACCGGAGGAGCTGGCCAAACGCCTGTCTATGCCGGTGGATAAGATTAGAAAGGTAATGAAGATTGCCAAAGAGCCGGTCAGCCTGGAGGCGCCGGTCGGAGACGAGGAAGACTCGTCGCTGGGCGATTTTATTGCCGATGAAAACGCGTTGCAGCCGGTGGATTCCGCAATTCATTCCAACCTGAAAGAAACTTGCACGCGCATATTGTCATCGTTGACGCCGCGCGAGGAACGCGTCCTGCGTATGCGTTTCGGTATCGGGATGAACACCGATCACACGTTGGAAGAAGTCGGGCAGCAGTTTAACGTTACCCGCGAACGTATCCGCCAGATTGAGGCAAAGGCGCTGCGCAAGCTGAAGCACCCAAGCCGTAGCAAAAAGCTGCGTTCTTTCCTTGACCAGTAGAATGCCGACACGGAGGCAGAAAAAAAGCAGGCTTAACCGCCTGCTTTTTTTCTTTTCATTCGGCTTACGCGCCGCCTTTCTTGTCCGCGCTTCCGCCGTTTGCACCGCCGGAATCGTTGTTATCGCCGTCCGCGCTTCCGCCGGTTGTTTCGGAATTTCCACCGGCCGGATTGCCGTCTTCCGTTCCGTTTTCTTCCGGCTTGACCGTCTCAAAAGCGCTTTTCAAATAATTTTCGGCTTCGGTCATAAACTGTGAAAGACTCACACCGCTTGCGGCAAATTTTTCCTCAACCTCGCGCAAAGCTTTCGGATCTTTTTTAAGTTCTTCATAGGAATGAAGCACCATTTCGGTAAACAGCCGCCTGTCCATTTCCAACAAAAGAGATAATCTCTTCTCCGGATGTTCCTCCATTTTTTTGGATACGGAACATAGCCATTCCGTCGCATTCGAATAGCGCTCTATCAGTCCCAAAACGACCATGACACGAGCTATCCGCGGCCGCATCAGCATAGCCACAAACAGCAGTCCGGACGATAACAGAAGCAACATTCCCCACCAATAAAGGCGAAACAGAATTGTTTGCGCTTCGTCATAAGTACTGCGAAAATAGATGCGCTCGCTGTCCGTCAACGTTATCGCTACGGCAAAAGCCTCTCCGTTCTGCCGATAAACAGCCAAATTCTCCGGCACAAACGCCGCCGGCAAAAAAGCTATTTCGCCATTGTCGTCAAGACAGCAAACCGTTTCATCGGCTTGAACATCTGCCAACGCCGCCGGAACAGGATTATCGCTCTTTCCGAGCCAGGACTGATTAAACCAACCGACAATAAACAGCGCCAAAAACAGCAGATGCGCCTGCCGGACGAGATTTAACCCTTTTTTGACATCAAACCTGCGCAAAACATATCTGTAACGGCAGTAATACCCCAAACACAGAAGAACAACCGCTACGGGCATCAGATAAGGCCATAGCGAATGCCAAAAATGCCTCAGTCCCAGCCGATAAGCCAGCAATTGATAATTGGGCGCCCGGTCAATATCAAGATGCGACACCACCATTTCAAGCGAGTTGCCGTAAAAATAAACGTAAACCTTTTGGGTCAAGTCTACTTTTTCATCGCCGAACCCGAAAGAAGCATAATCCGTCGGATACTTTTTCCGCACTTCCGTTGTGTCCAGCTCGTCCTGAATTGTCAGCGTCTTTTCATCAGGCGAATAAACCGCCAAACCGTAAGCTTCTTTTTGCAACGGTCCGTCGTGTCCATCGCGGCAGCTTACTCCTACCAGAAGCAGCACACCCAAAATAATTAAGATTTTCAGTTTCATACAACATATATATATTTAAATAATTAGACAATACCTCGGAATATACGCTATTTTGACAAAATGTCAACAAATATTTGCACCCACCCGTCAAATTTGCCACCTCAACCTTGCGCATCAACCAATCGCCTCACTCATCACGCACCCGCTTTCCACCTCCACGCCCCCGCCTCACTCATCACGCGCCTGCTTTCCATCTCTACGCACTCCGCCTCACTCATTACGCGCCCGATTTCCACCTCCACGCACTCCGCCTCACTCATCACGCGCCCGATTTCCACCTCCACGCCCCCGCCTCACTCATTACGTGCCCGATTTCCACCGCCCTGCGCGCCTGACATTTATTCCACAATCAAACGGCAAAATTTCATCTTAAAATCTGAAAACCATATTTAAAACCATTCTGCTACCAAATATGGCAAAGCCATATTTGCCCCGTAAGGGCTTTCATCAACTTGCCCACACCATCTTTCCACGCCTCGCACGCCACATAAAAAAAAGCCGCAGGAATAATCTCTTGCGACACATATATCACACACGCCCACCGGTTGAGCGCCTTCTCTTTCTATCCGCCCAAAACACATCGCCTTTAACGCAGGTACCACTGGCACTGGCGTGGCCACTGAGCCGCGGGAGCCATGCCTCTTAGCCCGTTCTGAGTTATAAAGGCGGATTTTTTTGCGAAATAACCGCAGATGTCCACCAAGAGGCAGGAGCGTACATAGAAGTACGTGACTGCCTCGCCGAGTGGCTTCCATCTGCGGATTAGTTCACAAAAAAATACCCTTTAAAACTTTTCTTGTAGTTCAAAAAAGTAAGCCTGCGGATGACTACATACCGGACAAATCGCCGGCGCCT
>CALXYD010000062.1 GCA_944392865.1 uncultured Alphaproteobacteria bacterium | reverse complement strand
AAATTCATAATCGCAATCGTCAAATCCTGATCCGATGATAAATCTTTCGGGTTGACCTTTTTCGTGGCGTCTATGCGCTCCACAAATTCCTTGACGTTCTCTGCTTTTTTCATCTCTTTTCTCCGTATATAAAGTTAAAAAGGGTAATAATTTAATATAACGCTGGCTCCGAACAGCATAGCCACCGGCAACACCACTTTTTCAAACGGGAAGTGTGCGTGCCCGTGATTACGGGCTTTCATCCACTGATAAAATTTTTGTGAAAAAATGTAGAGCAAAGCGCCGATAAGCGAAGCCAGAAGAAAGGTGTCAATATATAAGAAACCGACAATTTGCGGCGTGTAGTCCAGTTCTCCCAGATAAATAAATCCAATCATCGCCAGGCTGGATATAAGCAAAATGGCATTCCGTCCGGCAAAGTTCCAATTTTTCTTTTCACACCACAAAATCGCCCAATAGCCGAGCAGGGTAAACATCGCCCCCGCCCATAACCCGACAATCTCATCGCTGATTCCGAGCGTGCGTGCAATCTCAAGCGAAGCGCCGATAGCCACCGTGCAAACAACGCATGCCGGATTCGCCAGCGCCTTGGCCGTAGGGAATAAGGCAAACAATGTCGCCATAGCGGACAGTCTCATCATAATAGCCTCCTAAATACATATTTAAAGCTATATATAGAATAATTGATATGTATTAAAAAGTCAAGAAATATTTTAAAAAATTTTTCCGCCGCCGTTCATCTGACCGATAATCTCTTTGGCAAAAATGAAAATTATGGTTGATTAACCGGATACAATAGATATATATAACCATAGAATGATTGCAATAAGGAGAATATGATGAAAAAAATACTGATGACATTGATGATGGCAGTTGCTCTGTCTGGCTGCGCCGAAAATTCGCCGGCCACCTTAAAGGGTAAGAGTTTTGTGTTGCAGAACGATAAAAACATAACGCTGTCTTTTGACGCTAAGGAAGACCGTTTTGCCGGAAAAGTTTTGAATAATTATTTCGGTTCATATACGGTTGAGGGAAATAATATTAAATTCGGCGCTATTGCCTCAACCATGATGGCCGGGCCGGAAGCTGAAATGAAAAAGGAACAGTCCTATTTTCAAAATCTCGGCAAAGTAAAAACATACAGCTTGAAAAATAAAACCTTGGAGCTTCAAGGCGACGGCGTTACGCTGACTTATCAGCAACAATAGTCAAACAAAAAGTTTACGACAGCGGATGGGTGGCAAAAACTTCTTAGTACTTGCCGCCCATTGCTTTATAGATATAGTTTTCGTAGGTAATAATCTGGTATTTCTTTTCAATCAGACTTTTCTTAAGGGTGTTTTCCGTATTCAACGCCTCTAAGTAATAGCGGAATTCAATTTTGCCGTTGTTGTATCTGGTTTGATAATATTTGGAAATACCGACCGCATTGTTATAGTTCTTCTCAATATTTTTATATTGCTGCTGTGCCTGTTGATAAGCATAAAAGTAATAAGCAACTTCGTTCAGCGCTTGGTTAAGTGTATCGCGAAAGTCAATAAACGCCAGTTTATAATCGGCTTCGGAAATTTTAACGTTATTCTGCACCCTGTTCCAGTCCAAAAACGGCAAATCAACCGAAACGGCGCCTAACAAAAAAGGAAAGTCAAATGTTGTCCGCGCCTTGTCCGAAGAGGTATTGACCGCGCCCGAAAGGGAAATATTCGGATACCAGTTTTTTTCTTCAGCCTCCAAATTTTTAAAAGCTTTTTCCAAACGGTATTGGCTGGCAATTAAATCCGGACGGTTTGCCAGAACGGAGAGCGGCACATCTATATCAACATTGATATTATTCTGCTTTAAAATATCCCCGTAGGTAAGGTTAAGCTTTTCTTCCGGCCCGATATTCAAAATATTGCGCAGGCTGCTTTCCAGTTCGCGGCGGGAAGTTTCCAGGCTGATAAGCGTGTTTTCTTCGGAAAGCAGGCTTTGCTTGGCTTGCAGATATTCCAGATTGTCGCTTTTGCCGCTGGTGTATTTTTCTTCCGCAATTTTATGGAGTTGCCGGTAGGTGTTGATATTTTTTTCAGTCAAATCAATGGAATTGTCCAGATATTCCAGATTAAAATATAAATCAACCACGCTGTTGATAAGCGCTAACCGTGCCGCCTCTTTATCCTGCACCGTCGCCAGATACTCAAATTCCTGTGCGTTTTTAAGGTCGCGGATTTTGCCGTAAAGGTCAACCTCATAGCTTAATCCGAGGCCGCCGGAAAAATTGCTGGAAAAATTGTCAGTCCGTCGCACCGCGCTTTGCGAGCTGAGCCCTAAGTCGCCCGAAAGGGTAGGGAACAGGTTGAGCGTTTGCAGATTGAGGTTATAAAGTTCCTTGTCTATGTTAAGCGCCGCGCGCAGATAATCGGGGTTAAAGAGCAAAGCTTTGTCAATCAGGGCATTGAGTTCATTGTTCTTATATTGCAACCACCAGGAGGAGTCCGCCGGCGCCGCGCTTTCATATTGTGCCAGAGAAGATTTCAGATCCGGCACGGCGTATTGTGAAGAAACACAGCCGGAAGCCATCATAAGAGAAATCAGAAGTAAATTTTTAGCTATACCGTATTTAGTCATATTATTCACTCGCCAAAGCATCAATAGGGTTAAGGTTGGAAGCATTTTTTGCCGGCATATAGCCGAATATAATGCCGATAGCCGTTGAACATCCGAGCGCCAGAATAATTGAGGCGGTAGAAAATATCATGCCGAAATCTTCGGAAAAGGTGTTGAACGCCCAGCCGATAAACAAAGAAAGCATAACGCCGATAAACCCGCCGAGGATGCAGATTAAAATAGCCTCAATCAAGAACTGCTGTAAAATATCTGCCTGCTTGGCGCCGATGGCCATGCGTATACCGATTTCGCGCGTTCGTTCCGTAACCGAAACCAGCATAATGTTCATCACGCCGATACCGCCGACAATCAAAGAAATAACCGCAATGCCTGCAATCAGCAGCTTCATCATATTTGTCGTTGTTTCCACGGTTTGTTTGATACTGTCGGTGTTAATCATAAAGAAATCTTTTTTGCCGTGTAAGGCCGTTAAAATGCTCTCAATGCTTTTTTCCGCCATCTGCGAATTGATATTGTCCGAAACGCGAACCGTAATTGAATTAATGTCATTTGTCCCGTTTATCTTATACATCGCCGTTGTGTAGGGTGTCCAGATATTCATGGATTCGGACGACATTCCCGGCGAATTGTCTTTTTCGGTTACCCCGACAACGGTAAGCGGTTTTTTGTTAAAGATAATGATTTCCCCGACCGGATTGGGATTATTGGCAAAAACCTCATTGCGCGTATTGTCGTCAATGACGGCAACCGCCGCCGCGTTGGTTACCTCATTTTTGCTGAAAATCCGCCCCAGAGCAATATCTTTTCCTTTAACGTCAAAATACTCGTCGCCGACCCCGCGCAAAGTCGCAGTCAGGGTATTGTTGCCATAAACCAGATTACCGCTGACCGTAACGTTTGGCGTGGCATTGGCAATAAAGCTGAGCTTGCTCAGATATTCCGAGTCGCTGACCTTGAGCGTCTTAACCCGTCCCGAACGCCGGTCGCCGAACCCTCGTCCGGGCATAATGTCAATGGTGTTGGTACCCATTGAGTTTATCTGCTGCATGATTTTTTCTTGCGTCGCATTGCCGAGCGCCACCACCGAAACGACCGAAGCGATACCGATAATAATACCGAGCATCGTCAACAATGACCGCATTTTGTTGGAAAGTATCGCATAAATTGACATTCCGAGCGATTCCAGAAAACTGTATTTCAGAGCGTCAATCCGGCTTCGCGTAATTTGCTCCGGCTGCTTTGCCGCTTCATAAATTTCAGATGATTTGCGCGTATCCGCAACAATTTCTCCGTCTTTTATTTCAATAATCCGGCTCGCCTGGGCGGCAATATGGCTGTCATGTGTTACCAGAATAATGGTATGCCCCTGCTTATGCAGGTCTTTGATAATTTCCATAACCCGTTCACCGCTTTTGGAGTCCAACGCGCCGGTCGGCTCATCGGCAAGAATAACCTCGCCGCCGTTCATTAAAGCGCGGGCGATACTGACGCGTTGTTGTTGTCCGCCGGAAAGTTCGTTCGGCTTATTGCGCAGTTTGTCGCCAAGTTCAAGACTCTTTAAGAGCCTTGCTGCTCGTTGGTTGCGAATACCCGCATCCATCCCCATATAAACCGCCGGCAGAGCGGCATTGTCAACCGCTTTCAGATTCGTCAGCAAATTATATCGTTGAAAAATGAAGCCGAAAGTCTTGCAACGCAGCTCCGCCAATTGGTCTTTATCCATCTTTCCGACTTCAACGCCGTTAATTTTGTAGGAGCCGGAAGTCGGCACATCAAGACAGCCGATAATGTTCATCATTGTCGACTTGCCCGAACCGGATTGCCCGATAATCGCCACAAAATCGCCTTTTTCAATGGCCAAATCAACATTTTTTAAGACGTGGACGCGGTTATTGCCCTCGCCGTAAAATTTATTGATTTGTTTTAACTCAATAATATTCATTTTAGAAGCCTCTGCGTCTGCGGTTGTTATTGGCAACATCGGAAATTTCAGATGAGGACATTTGCGCCAAAATAACGTTATCTCCCTCGTTCAGCCCCTCTTTGACTTCAACGCGCATTCCGTCGGTAATGCCGGTTTTGATATGCCGCCGCTGCACGCCGTCGCTGGTCAGAATATCAACATATTCGTCATCGGCGCCGCCTTTGACGGCCAAAACCGGAATAGTCAGAACATTGTCGGCGTTTTCAACATAAATAATATTCTGCGTTGTCATACCGATACGCAACACGCCGTCCGGATTGTCCACCAGCAGCCGCCCATAATAATAGATGGCTTGGTCGGCAGAAACGACTTCCGTATATTCGCCGTTCGTCAAAAGCGTCAACCCAGGATCAATGGATTTAAGCGTCGTTTCGTATGTGCGATCCAAATCGGCAAGGACGGCATAGCTGACTTTTACACCGGGTTTAATGTTCGTCACATCGCCTTCGGAAATTTCAATAAGAATTTCCATTTTGCTCAAATCAGCCACCTGAACAATCGTCGGAGTGTTCATTGCCGCGTTAATTGTCTGTCCGACTTTAACCGGCACGGAAACAACTGTTCCGTCAAGCGTGGCGGTAATGCGAGTATAGCCTAAATTCGTTTCGGCCGTGCTTAAAGCAATTTCCGTTTCTTTAATGGTGGATTCCAGCTCTGTAACTCTGGATTTGGCTGTTGCCAGCACGTCCTCGGCGTTTTCTAAATCTTCAGCGGATGCGGCTTTTTGCTCTGCCAGCTTTTTCGTGCGGTCATATTGTTGTTGTGCGACTTTTTCCGTAATCTGTGCCGCTGTCAGTTGGGCTTGATAACTCTTAAGTTTGGCTTTGGTGCTGTCCACCTCGTTTTGCTGGGTTGTAGAGTCAATCTCGGCAATCATATCGCCTTTTTTGACATTTTGCCCGACGGAAACATAAAGCTTTTCAATTTTTCCCGAAACCTGTGCACCGATGGTAACCAGCTCGGATGCGCGAACTTCGCCTGCGGCATTGACAACTTTTTCAATATCCTGCCGTTTAACCGGCTCGGTAATGTAAGAAATCGGCTCGCTTTGCCCGAACAGGCGCAGAAGCAAAAAGCCCGCTGCCAAAATGATAGTGCCGTAAATAGCATATTTTTTATAATTTCTTCGTTTTGTCGCCGTTTTTTCCATCGTTTGCCCCGCAAAAAAGGTCATAATTTCTGTTTCACACAAACAGAATAACGAAAATAATCCGCCAAAGTTCATTTTATTTTCATTATTTGCCTTATAAGCTGTTTTATAAAGAAAATTTGTTTAAAATATCTTTACGTTGCGCCGTATTTCATTACAAAAAAACTCCCGAAAATTTTATTTTTATAAAAAAATAGGCGTGAAAAGCTTCGGTCTGTAAAAAGCTCCTGCATATAAAATGAACTGCCCGCAAGAGGGACAGTTCATACAAATACATTGGGTTAAATGATTGTCCGAAAAAAACTAGCGCAGAACCGCACCGGTCTTTTTTCCGACTTCCATAATAACCTTATTCATCAACGCGTCAAGTTCGCTATCCGTAAAGGTTTTGTCCTTCGGTTGGAATGTAACGTTAATGGCAACGGATTTTTTGTCTTCCGGCAGAGAGCTGCCTTCGTAAACATCAAAAATCCGCACGTTCGTAATCGCATTTCTGTCTGCGTTTTTCGCTGCCGCCAGAATGCTCGCCGCCGATACCGTCCGTGCCACGACAAAAGCCAAATCCTTTTCAACCGCCTGCAAAGCAAACAATTCAAGCTTCTTCTTCGCTTTCGTTTTGGCTTCATGCGGCACCGGAATATTGTCCAAAAATACTTCAAACGCGGCAACATTTGTTTTAATGTCCGCAGCTTTTAAGACAGCCGGATGTAATTCGCCGAAATAAGCCAGCACATTTTTGCCGAGCCGGATAACGCCACTTCTGCCCGGATGGTAATAATCCGGCGTATCGGTGGTAATCTGCGGCGCCTCAACCGGTCCTTTGCACGCGGCAATAACCGCCAGCGCATCGGCTTTTGCATCAAAAACATCGTATGCGCGTGACGTATGTTGCCAGTCCTTAGGCGCAGTCTTACCGACGCGTATGCCGGTAACCATCGCTTTTTGCTCACCGGGATGGCGCCCGTAAAATTCCGGTGCCGCCTCAAACAATGCCAGATTGTCATATCCGCGGGCAATATTATTTTTTGCTCCGATAAGCAGATTCGGCAATAATGACGGCCTCATCTCGTCTAATTCGTTGATAATCGGATTCTCTATAAGCACTGGCTCTTGTCCGCGCCGGAAATATTTGGCCAGAGAACTGTCCGTAAAGCTGAACGTAACCGTTTCATACATACCGCGCAGGGCAAGTTCATGCTTTGCCATAACGATATTGTTTTGCAGCGGTGTCAAAACCGGTTTGGGAAAATCCGCCGTTTTCATGGATGTTGCCGGAATATTATCCAGCCCGACCATTCGGACAACTTCTTCAATTAAATCCTGTTCGCACTCTATATCGCCGCGCCACGACGGAGAAATCGCCTTGATTTTTCCCTCTTCTTCGCTGACCGCAAAACCGAGGTGGCGTAAAATTTCTTCACACTTCTCTTTGGCAATATCCATTCCGACAAAAGTCTTCAATCTTTCAGGACGGAGATAAACCGGCTTGGCGGAAAATTTTTCTTCCCCGGCAATTTCAATTTCGGAAGCTTCGCCGCCGCAAATATCCAAAATCATCTGCGTCGCATAGTTGTTGCCGCTGATAGTGGACATCGGGTCAACCCAACGTTCATAGCGGGCGCGCGAGTCCGAATCAAGCTGGAATTTACGTCCGGTGCGCGCAATGCAAACCGGCG
This sequence comes from uncultured Alphaproteobacteria bacterium, assembly GCA_944392865.1. Classification (GTDB taxonomy): domain Bacteria; phylum Pseudomonadota; class Alphaproteobacteria; order RF32; family CAG-239; genus CAG-267. Next base: position 34 of record CALXYD010000062.1, on the reverse strand, counting down.
CAAAAGCCGCACACTCCAGCAAAACGTTCGTCGT
>CALXYD010000061.1 GCA_944392865.1 uncultured Alphaproteobacteria bacterium | reverse complement strand
GCTGTCAGCAAGACGGCTGCCGAGGCAGGTATACAAAAACAGGTGCATTGCCGTGGTCTGCGGAATGTTCTTCACGCCCTGATTTTGGCTTAACGCATCATAAAGTTTGTTCAAGACATACTCAAACAAAAGCGCCTGACGCGGGAATTGCCACTGTTGTAAGCAGGCTAAAAATTTTTCTTTGTCTTCTTGTTTCATAATTAACATAATTTTAGTTTGTAATAATATTTGTCTAGTTGGCAGTTTAGCCGACAAATTTTACCGGTTGATTGATTTTGCGATAGATATAGACCGCGGTCGGTACCCCGAGCAACATTCCCCACATACCGATTAAGCTGTGGGCAATGTATAAAATAATCAAGGTCATCACCGGGTTAATGTGCATAAAAGACGAGATAATGCGCGGATTTAAGACATACGCCTCAAGCAGGTGAATGCAGATAATCATAACCAGCGCCCAAAGCCCTAACTGCATGCCGCCGCTGTTTATCGCCATCAAAATAACCGGCACCGAGGAAATCCACATCCCGAGCACAGGAATCAGACCGCACATAAAGACAATCGTGCAGAGCAAGGCTATCGCTTTAACCCCCATAAAATGCAGACATATCGCGGTCAGCACCGTGTTAATCGCGGAAATCAACAACTGGGCGCGGAAATTTTCGCCGACAACCCTGGCAAACAAGATGACGCTGTCCGAGATTTCATGATAGGATTCCGACAGGCGGGTTGAGCGCAAATGACGCATTCCTTTAGAGAGTTTGGGCAGGTCAAACATTATGAGGAAGCTGAACATAATCGCCAGGAAAAACCAGCTTAGATAATGCAGGCCGGTTTCCACCATATTGCGCACGGCGTTCCAGGCGCTGACAATGAACGTATCCGGCGAGAGTGCCTCTTTAACCTGCGGCAAGAGCGGCACTATCAGTTCGTTGCTGCCCAAAGTCTGATTAAACCATTTTTCAATTGAGCTTATACTTTGCGACAGCTGTTCGGTAAAGTTTATCGCTTCGGAAAGCAGGCGCGGCGGAATATACATCAAAAAGGCGACAACCGCCATTAAAAACAGCAGATAAATGCCGACGATTATCATGCGGCGGTTTAAGCGGAAACGGCGGCGTAGCTTGTGGCTTATGCCCGAGGCGATAAAACACATAATAAACGTGATAAACACCAACGCGAACATATTACGGAACAGGTATATCAGCCCGCCGAACACCGCCCAGATAAAATAAACGCGGTTGACGCGGATAAACTCCGAGATGTTGAACGTCGTGCTTTTTTCACGCTCCGGCTTTTTCGCCGGCTTCTTTTTCAGCGTCTGGGTTAAGCCGAATGTCATTATTTCCCTCCTTATTGCGGATTTTACTTTCCCTTAATTTTACGATGTAGCGCACGGCGGCGATTTATGCAAGCGAAAAAAACATTTTTTGCGGAAAAAACGGCGGCAGGTGTTTTTATGCTTGCGGGTGGCGGAAAAATGTGTTATACTTGGTTTGATATTTAAGTATTGGGTTTATTATTCAGCGATTGTTCATTTTTCGGGTTACCGGAGAGTGCGATGTGCTGTTCCCGATACTGTTTTTTTTTTACTAACACAGAGGGAACGGGAGAAAACAAAGCCCTCTTTAAACAAGCCCGATGAAGAAATGAATAAATTTTTACAAAAAACCTGGGTGATTAGTTTGGCTATTGCCAGCGCGTGTGTCATTACGTTTTGGATTACCGGCGTGCAAGGACACAGCGGCGCGGCGGCCGGTTCGCTTTTGTGCGGCGGGGCGTTAGCCTGGGTGGCTCTGATTGCCATGGGCTTGCTGAAGCTGCGCGAACGCAACGGCGCTTTTGACTAAGCAGACAGCTAAGCTGACAGCCAGATTTTTACAGTTCCTCCGTGCGGGGGAGCTGTTTTTTTATGGGCTTTGCAGGGCAGCCGTTTAGCGAAGACGGCGGCAGCGGAGAGATGATTGAGGCGCGCGAGGGGCGGCGCAATTATCCCACGGCGCATATTGTTGTTGCAAAAATGCGGAGCGGCGATATACTCCTTTATATCATTACAGGCGGCATTATGGCGGCGATGATAAGTTTTATTTGTGCGGAAAGGAGTTGCGATGAAAAAGTTTTTGCTGGTTTTACTGGTTCTGTTGCTGATTTTAGGCGGCGGAGTGTTTTATGTTTATCAGAATTTGGAGAGTATCGTCAAAACGGCGGTCAATAAATACGGCTCACAGGTTACAGGCACCGAGGTTACGCTCGGCGGATTTCAACTGTCGCCGCTCAAGGGCGAAGCGGCGTTGCAAAATTTACGCGTTGCGAATCCGCAAGGCTATCAGGAACCGCATATTTTGAGCGTCGGGGCGGTTTATATCAAACTTAACGTCAAGTCACTGCTGGAGCCGGTTATCGTGGTGGAAGAGATACGGATTGACAAGCCGGCAATTGCTTACGAACTTAAAGACGTAACGAAAAACAACGTGTCGGAATTGCTTGCCAATATTAACAAGAATACGGCGAAACCGGCGGATACGGTGGCGAAAGAACCGGCAGCTCCGGAAGCGGCAAAAAGCGACGGCGGCGCGGGCAAAAAAGTGGTTATCAACGTGTTGAGCGTTACGAACGGGGAAATCAATCTGGCGGCTTCCCTGGCGGGAAAAGACGCCAATGCGGCTATTCCGCTGCCGGCGATTGAACTCAAAGACATCGGGCGGGAAAAAGGCAACGAGGGCAAGAGTATTGCCGAAACCGCCAGCGACGTGTTGAAGAAGATTTTGGATACGGCGTATGAAACGGTGGTTAAACAGGGTTTTGCCGGGTTGAAGAATCTGGCGGAAGACAGCGCCAAAGCGTTGGAAGGCGCGGCGCAGGATCTTAAAGACAGCGCCAAAGGGCTATTGAAAGGAATTTTCTAGCGTTTATTGGTTACGGTTTGAATATGCCGGAGCGATGGTTGTGGTCGCGCCGGCTTTTTTGTTGTGCGAAAGACGCGGCGGGGCTGGCACAGGCTATAATGCGGCGGCTTGTTTATTGCGGCAGTGATGAGTTCGGGCGGCGTTTTTTTGTTACGGCAACGATGGTTTCGGGCGGCCGGGTTTGTGCGCCTCAGGGCAAAGAGGCCGGGCTGTGCGCCGTATAAAATTTCCATAAATAACGCCGGAAGTGTCGGGGTGTCCCCTATTCTTCCGGCGTTACGTTCGCACTTTGGCAATTTTTATTTAGTTAGCGGCGGCGGCTTCTTCAGCAACCGGCGCTTCCGCCTCAGCCTTTACCGGCTCGGCTTTCGCCGCTACGGCTTCAGCCGATTCATTGTGATAAGCTTTTTCCTGGCGCTTGGCTTCGTCAGCCGTTCTGGCAACATTAACCAAAATTGTCTGCGAAACTTCCGGGTGCAGGCTCAGCTTAACCTGATAAACGCCCAGATATTTAATCGGCTTATCCAACGCGACAAAACGGCGCTCCAGCGCAACGCCGGCTTCGTTTACAGCCGCGGCAACGTCACGAATGGTAACCGAACCATACAACTGGCCGGTTTCTGCCGCCTGGCGGATGATGACCGCGGAAAAGCCTTTCAGCTCCTCAGCCTTTTTGGTCGCTTCATCAAACAGAGCCTTATTGCGGGCTTCCAGTTCGGCACGCTGCTTTTCAAAATAAGCCACATTGGCTTCGGTCGCGCGCAGAGCTTTGTTCTGCGGCAACAGATAGTTGCGGGCATAACCGTTCTTAACGTGAACCTTATCGCCCATTTTGCCTAATTTTTCGACGTGTTCCAAAAGAATGATTTCCATTGTTTTGTCTCCTTAGTCAGCAACATACGGCAGGAGGGCAACATAGCGGGCGCGCTTGATGGCGCGGGCAATTTCCCTCTGGGTCTTTGCGGTTACGTTGGTAATGCGGCTCGGCATAATTTTGCCTCTTTCCGAAATATAACGGGAAAGAAACTTGGTGTCTTTGTAATCAATCACAAAATCCGGATTGTCACTAAAGTTTTTTCTCTTAAAAAATCCTTTATTGGCCATTGTTCCATACTCCTTTATTTTTGATTAAGCCTGCTCTTCGGCAGCTTTTTCTTCTTTTTTGCTGCTGAATTCGTCAACCTTTACCGTCATGAAACGGATAATGTCTTCGTTTAAGCGGGCAAGGCGCTCATATTCAAAAATCGCGTTTGCGGGAGCGGAAATGTTTAATACAACATAATAGCCCTTGCGGTTCTTTTTAATGCGGTAAGCCAGGTTTTTCAGCCCCCAGTTATCAACATTTACAACTTCGCCGCCTTCTTTTTTGATAGCTTCGGACAAAGCTGCGACAATGTCGTTGACTTGTGACTGGCCGAGATCCTGACGCGCAATCAACATACTTTCGTATTTTGTCATCAATAAATTCTCCTTATGGATTCTCAACAATAAAAATGTATAGCCGCGGGCGCAGACCCACAGCAAGGACGAGTCGTTTTATAGCCGGAATATTTTAAAATGCAAGCATTTTTTTGCTTTAGCGCTCAAAATTCTGCTTTATCCAGTTTTCGTGAGTTGGCGGATTTGGCAAATTTTGCGCGTCTGCCCGCCCGTTGCCGTGCCGAGCCGATACAACGCCCAGCCCGCCGGAACATTTACGCCAACGGGATACAATCCGCCCTTCTCATTAAACCACGGACATTCCGGCTATCCGGCAATCAAACGCTGCCCACAATTTGACAGACACACAAAAAAACGCTTGCATTTGTCAAAAAAGTATGTTATCCTCCCCATACCAAAATAAATTTATGTCTAACAATTAAAAACCAACTATTATGGAAAAAACAAAAATCAAAACAACAAAAATCACTGAAGAAACTTTTGCTCAGCCTAATGCCGACGAAATCATCCTGGATTTGGTAAAGAAAGGAGTCAAAATCTCCAAAGACTGTCAGCCCAAAGTATTTGACCTGCCAAACGCTTCGGAAGTTGCCCTTGAATACGTCAGACATGGCTACTGGTTCTGCAACGAAGCCGAGCTCAAGCTCTTTGGCTTGCCGAACGCTCCGGAAGTTGCCCTTGAATACGTCAGACATGGCAACTGCTTCTGCGACGAAGCCGAGCTCAAGCTCTTTGGCTTGCCGAACGCTTCGGAAGTTGCCCTTGAATACGTCAGATATGGCAACTGCTTCTGCGCCGAAGCCGAGCTCAAGCTCTTTGACCTGCCAAACGCTTCGGAAGTTGCCCTTGAATACGTCAGACATGGCTACTGGTTCTGCGCCGAAGCCGAGCTCAAGCTCTTTGGCTTGCCGAACGCTCCGGAAGTTGCCCTTGAATACGTCAGACAGGGCTACTGCTTCTGCGACGAAGCCCAGCTCAAGCTCTTTGGCTTGCCGAACGCTTCGGAAGTTGCCCTTGAATACGTCAGACAGGGCTACAGGTATGGCTTCTGCTTCTGCGACGAAGCCCAAAAGAGAATCTCGGAGCTACCCAATGCCGACGTGATTTTCGCCGAAATTGACAAGCAAAAGTAAAAGCGTGTTTCTCTAAACCAAAAGCGGCTGTTCCCCACAGGAACAACCGCTTTTTTATTTCTGCCCCCTCTCCTCCGCCTTGCGCCCCATAAAAAAATCGCCTTTATAACTTTTTTTGCTTGCCAAACCGCCTTTTTTAAGCTATATTGGAATATGCACAATAAATTATTTAGATATGGAAAATGTAAACTTTAGCAGTGTAAACACCATCACGGTGGCTGCGCAGTCAGTAAGCAACAGAGTGTTAACCCCGGCCGAACAATTTGCATTGGTCTGCCTGAACAACAACACCTGTCTGGAAGGTTTTATCAGAGGACAACGTTTTGACCCTGATGTTGAACCCCATTTTTTGGAAAACGCCGATTTAAAAATTGTAATGCTGTATAACCGGCTTTACAAACTGTCGGAAAAAATGGTAAAAATCCTGACCCTGCGCTTCTGCAATCTGGTGTTTTGACCGCTGTAAATCTTGAATGAGAGCCTCCCCGCGCCTGCCTTTTCGGGACAGTCCGCTTGGGGGGCTCTTTTTTTATATGCCGGCCGACAAATTCCCCTATTTTTTTGCTTTACATTTTACTCCGCGCGGCGTATAGATGTGCCGTAAAACAATACAACGGAAAACTGAGAGGATAAGATGTCCGGCGTCAAAACCAATGCCATGCGCATTTTGGATAAGCATAAGATAGCTTATAAAACATACTGCTACGCAGGGAGCGGTGCGGTAGCGGGCGTGGAAGTCGCCGCCGCCCTCGGGCAAAACCCGGCGCAGGTATTCAAAACGCTGGTAACCGTCGGCAAATCCGGCGCGCATTATGTCTTTATGCTGCCCGTCGCCGCGGAATTGGATTTAAAGAAAGCCGCCCGCGCCGTCAATGAAAAATCGGTGGAGATGATTAAGCAAAAAGAGCTGTTGCCGCTGACCGGCTACGTTCACGGCGGCTGTTCGCCGATTGGCATGAAAAAGCAGTTCGCCACCACCATCCACCACACCGCCGCCGACTTCGGCACCATAATTTTCAGCGCCGGCATGATCGGCTGGCAGGTAGAAATGCCGCTGGCGGCGTTGCAAACCGTCGTTCCGGCAACTCTGGCCGACATCACCGCCTGACGCCCGCCCGCCGTTCCCCATCAGAAAAACCACCGCCACCCCCTCACAGCCCGTCATTGCCACACCTCTCCCGTCATTGCGAGGGCGTGAAACGCCCGTGGCAATCCACAACCACCCCCTCGCCTTTGCCAATATCAGCCGCACAAAAAGACAAAAAAAAAGACGCTTGCATTTGTCAAAAAAGTATGTTATACTTTCCCATATCAAAATAAATTTATGTCTAATATTAAAATTAAAACTATTATGAAAAAAACGCTAAAAATCACAAAAAAAACTTTTGCACAACCCAACGCAAGCGAAATCATCCTGGATTTGGTAAAGAAAGGAACCGAAATCCCCGAAAACTGCGAGCTCAAGCTCTTTGGCTTGCCGAACGCTTCGGAAGTTGCCCTTGAATACATCAGACAGGGGAACTTCTTCTGCGACGAAGCCGAGCTCAAGCTCTTTGGCTTGCCGAACGCTTCGGAAGTTGCCCTTGAATACGTCAGATATGGCAACTGCTTCTGCGCCGAAGCCGAGCTCAAGCTCTTTGACCTGCCAAACGCTTCGGAAGTTGCCCTTGAATACGTCAGACATGGCTACTGGTTCTGCGCCGAAGCCGAGCTCAAGCTCTTTGGCTTGCCGAACGCTCCGGAAGTTGCCCTTGAATACGTCAGACAGGGCTACTGCTTCTGCGACGAAGCCCAGCTCAAGCTCTTTGGCTTGCCGAACGCTTCGGAAGTTGCCCTTGAATACGTCAGACAGGGCTACAGGTATGGCTTCTGCTTCTGCGACGAAGCCCAAAAGAGAATCTCGGAGCTACCCAATGCCGACGTGATTTTCGCCGAAATTGACAAGCAAAAGTAAAAGCGTGTTTCTCTAAACCAAAAGCGGCTGTTCCCCACAGGAACAACCGCTTTTTTATTTCTGCCCCCTCTCCTCCGCCTTGCGCCCCATAAAAAAATCGCCTTTATAACTTTTTTTGCTTGCCAAACCGCCTTTTTTAAGCTATATTGGAATATGCACAATAAATT
>CALXYD010000060.1 GCA_944392865.1 uncultured Alphaproteobacteria bacterium | reverse complement strand
ATATAAAGTTCAAATTTTCCTACTCAAAAGCTTAAAATCATCATAAAAAGCTGTCCGATAATCGCATAGTATCGCGCTCCATTTTGTTTATCATGCTCCGTTTGGTCGGGGCTTTTTTTGTATCCGGCGGCGGGTGCGGAAATGCCGGGTGCGGGGTTGGCACATCGGTTTGCGCAAAATATTATGGCGAGAGGGATAGGTTCGGCGCGTCAGCTTTCGTGCGTGTTTGGCCGGGTGATGAGTTTTTGGGCGGTCAGATTGGATTTGCACTGTTTTTGCATTTTATCGGCAAATTGTAACAGGCTTTCCATTCTGGCAATGTCTTCGTCATCCATAAAGTTCGTTTCCAGTCCGCCGTCTTTGTAGATATTGATGACTTTTTGCTGGAAGGCGTAAACTTTGTCAATTTCTTCAGGCGTTTGGGCTTTTCTCAGATTGTATTCCACCGCGCCTTTTAATAATTCATCCGATTTTTGGGTATCCTCCTCGGAGCCGATGACGTTGAAGCCCTGCAGATAATCGGCAAATTTGACTTTGGACGTTTTTAGCGTTTTAGCAAAATCTTCGGCGAATTTTTGGCTTTTTCCGAAGTAGACATCCTGAACGAAAGCGTTGTTTTCTATGTTTTCACCCATGAGCAGGTCTGCCATAATGACTTGCGAGGCGTAGCTTGAACCCGTTCCCGGGCCGAGCCGGCCGCAAGCCCGGCTTGCCAGTGCGTCGGTAATGGCTTCGTTCAGGCTGTTGTTTGTTTCCGCGATGACGTTTCCGTCTTTGTCAAATTCCGCATATCTGGCGCCGGTCTTGACATAACCGCCGCCGTCTTCCGTCATGCCGCTGTCGGAAGAAAAGGCGTGCAGGACTTCATGCGTTATGACGTGGGCGCTTGCCTGCGGGCGTATCGCAATGCCCTGTGTGGTTTTATAGGTGCGACTGTCTGAACTGGCGAAAAATTTATAAGCGGCGGTGCCTGACGGAACTCTGATGTCGCTTAACATACCGTCCGCCATTCTTTTGCAAGTCCGGCTGTTATCACACAGGACGACGGTTAATTCCCGGTATATTTCATCAACTTTTTCTTTCCAGCCGTCGGGAGAAATTTTCTGCGCAAATTCTTTTGCCGCTTGTAGTATGGCAACGACTTCAGGGGCTTCCGACGTTTCCGAATAATCAGGTTTCCTAAATATCATGCGTTTTCTCCCTTGGTTATCATTATTTAATTTTATCATCTTTTTTGAATTTAGGCAAGTTCTTTTGTAAGGCCGGTTTGGAAGGATGCGGGCGGGGCTGGCAAATATATCTTGCATAATTTGCGGCGGGGCGGTTTTTAGGGCTTGACTTTTTGCGCGGCGTTGCTAGAATGGCGGCAATGATTTATTTTTATGAACCTATAAATATGTTGAATTATGAAAGAACAAGACAAAAACCAGTTTTTGAATTATTGCCGGCAACGGGTTTATCCGCGGCAGGCGCTGTTATTTGAATATTTTCTTGATAAATTGTTTTTGTCTGAGGCATATATGGTGGCGCCACCGCTTTGTCTGCCGCAGACGACTGCATTTACTTTGTTTTTGTATGCCGGGTTGGCGGCTTGCCGCGAACAGGGGGGAAAAAGCGGCGTGTTGGCGTATTTTCCCGGTTGGCATCTGGAGATTAAAACCGATTTGCCCGAATATGCGCGTTTTGTGCCGGAAGATAATCTGGTCAACTGCCCGTTGCCCGGATTTATGCGTACAACAGAAGGCTTATGCCGGCGGAGGCATTCTTTTTCTGAAATGGAACTCAGGGCTATCCGCCTTAACTTCGGGCTGAGTGCCGATTGCGTTCCGGACAGTGATGAACTGCTGGCGCTGGCGTTTGCCGAAGATGAGATTGCCGCGGCGAAATCCGGCCTGGACATGGCCGCGGATATGCTGCGGTGGCGGACGGCAAAATGGACGTTTAAATTTTGGCAGGAGGTACGCCCCTTTTCTACCTTGGGCTTTTTGGCGGCGCTGGCCTTGCCCGTGCATACGTTTTCGGGCGTGATTGCCGGCTTGGAACGGAAGTGGCGCTTTTCGTTTGCCATAGATGCGGCTACGCTTCAAAATCTGTTTCCGGTTATGGAAAAAGTGTTGTTGAGTGGCGATTTTGCCTGTCTTCCGGCGGCAAGCCCGATGATGCGTTCGTATGAATACGAGTGCTATGTTGATGATATTTTGGCGGAGATAGAAAAGGAGAATCCGCCCCTTTACGGCAATATGCGGGAAAACCGGGGCGTGTATAACAAGATGATAAGGCAGAGTGCCTGATACTAACGGCAAAAAACTGTGTAACAATGGAAAACGGCGGCGCATCGGATGTGCTGAGGTTTAGCCGCCGGTAAAAAAGTAACGGGATACAAGGGGTGCTCTTGCGTCCCGTTATTTTTTGCCGTTATGCCGTGCGGGGTATCAGGCGAAGTATTCGCGCAGGTAGGCCGGGTGGTGGCTTGAATTGGTTGTCCTGGATGAAAACGCCGATGTCATGTCCGGGCAAAAGTCCGGAAGATGGCAGGATTACAGCAGCTTATGCTTTTATGATAATATAAAATTGCTAAAATTTACATAATAAAATCACATTGCCAACAATGCAGGTTTCTGCTGTTCCAATATATTTTTAACTTGCATAATTCGTGGCGGCGTGGTATATTCCATTTATATGGGTAAATTTGGAGGAAGTTAAGATGAAACTTGCCTATCACTGTTCGCCGGTCGGGGAAATTGAAGTTTTTGAGCCGGATAAATCCAAGGGGATAAAAGTCGTTTATGCGACGCCGTATAAGCCGTTGGCGTATGATTTCGGCGTTGAGGGGCATAACGATTATATGGTTCATCCGATTATTGACCCGAAGAGCGGCTCCATGCGGCTGGTGGAAATGGCGCCTGATGCGCTGGATAAGCATTACAAAAACAAGAGCGCATATTTATATACATTTAACGCGGAAGAATTTACGGTGCCGATGCGATGGGCGGGCGAGATTGCTTCCGACAAGCCGGTCAAGCCTTTATCAGTAACGTTTGTGCCGGATTTAAAAGCGGCGATTATGGCAGAAAAGGAAAAGGGCAATTTGGAATTGCTGAGCTTTGCCGAGCGGAATAAATACGGCAATATGGACAGGTTTTTCGGAGTGCGGGCGTTGGTTGGCGGAGCACGTGACAAAGCGGGATTTCAAAGACATATCGCTTATCTACATAGGTTGGAGAACAAGGAAATTTACCGGCAGGCGAAGGAGATTTTGGACGGGGTTGCCGGCGCGTTTCAGGATAAAACTCCTTTGGCGGAAGAGGAAAAGCCGGTTGCTTTACGGCGCTTTTTGCGGGGATATGACGGAAAAGCCGATGCGGAAACCTGCGCCGGTTTTATGTGCGAATTGTTTTGGGAAGCGGAGATACGTCCCGATGATGTGGCGAAAATAATCAAGGAAATGCGCAACGCGGGTAATGAACAGCTGATAGAAACGGCGGAAGAGAAATGTCGCCGGATGCAGAAGCTGTTGCCGGAAAATGATTTGACGAAAGATTTGCTGTTGGCGGGCAAAAAGCGCAACGGCCGGTGAGGTGCGGGACGTTTATAAGGAAATTTTGCGAAAGCGGAGGATGGGTTATGAAATATGAAGAGTTGCCGGTGGATATCCTGGATAATCTGGACAGGAGATCAGAGAAAGACAAAAATCTTTTTCTGGATTTTTATGAGAAAAACAGATATTATAAGGACGGACAGGGGGCGTTTAAGGAAATTCCCCGGCCTATTTTTATTGAAATAGCGTCTTACTGGGGGCAATATCCGGATGAATTAAAAGAGAAAAAATCCCTGCTATCAATTGCCAAGCACGTTTCCCAATATGATAATGATCCGGTTTATTCATATGCCGTGACGGAAATAAACGAAGAAGCCGGGACAAATTTTTCTGAGGAAATATCGCATCTTAAAGAATTTGCGCTGGCTCAGATTAACTATGCGCGCGATTATTTTCCTTCAACCGGTGATTATCTGGGTATGTGTCAGACATTGTTGTCTTTGCCGGATGATAAAAAATTAGTTTATGATTTTTTGAACAAGTATTCTATGTTTAATCTGAACTATGTGCCGAATAAAATCCGTCTGATTGACGACTATATGCCGGATAAGCTGAATATCAGCTTTGCGGAAAAAGCCCGTATGCTTGGAGATAAGACGCTGAAATATGAAGATTTTACCGGTTTTCAAGATAAAAAGAACAATTTTTCTTACGGCAATTATTTAAAAAGCGTGGATAAAGTGGTGGCGCTTTTGTGCAACGATGAAAATGCGGGCAGGGCTTTCCGCAAAGATTTTCAATATGCGAATATCGGCGAGGCCGTGACATATGTTGATTACAGCGATTATAACGCCAGTTCCTATTCTTATGATGACCGTTATTATGATGATTATGACGGTTTAGATGATTATGATGACGACGGGAACGGAGACAATGAATACGATGGTTATGATGATGACGGCTATGCGGAAGCCGAGAAAACTGAATTAAAACCGATTTTGCCCGACGAACATACGTTGCCGATTGGTGCGTATTTGCGCAATCGGGATTATGTTTCCCAGACAGCTTTGAATTTATGTCGTGCTTTTGGCTCTCAGACAGAGACTTTTTTGGCACGATGCGCCGAAGCTTTCGGGCAGAATGATGTTGCCGGCGGACAGGTTAAACATAGCGAGGATGTGTCCGGGGGTGAAATTGATTTTCTGACCGAAGCGCAATTTGAGGTTAAAAACAGAATTGCGGCGGTGCGCCAGAGGCAGGCTTTGTTGAAAGGGAGCGGCGCGGTATCTGATGTGCCGCTGAGCGTCGGGCAAAAAATACCGATGTTTTCTTTGCATACGCAGAAAAAAGTGTTGGAATTGCTTAGTATTCTGCCTTCCGACTATACTTCCGAAAAATATGCATCGCTCGGAAAATTTATCCTCAACGAGTATTTTTATAAAGATACGGCAGGGAAACTGCGCGCCCGTCCGACAGAGGAATTGAAAAAGATTGTCAAGGTTTGGCCTCAATTGACGCCAAAACAGGAAAAAGCCGGCTATAAAAATATTTTGGCCATGTCGGAAGTTGATAATTATCTGAACGAGCAAAAAAGCGAATTTGTGGAAGCGGCGAAAATGCACCAACTGTCGCCGCGCCTGTTTGATATCGGGCAGAGCGCCTATATACGCGGGTTGGATACACCGCGCGTGATCAACAAAGATTATTGCTTCAGCGATGCAGATTATACCGTGCGCCTGATGAGCGTTAATGATCCGAATATCATGTTTGTGGGAAGAGGTTTTTCGTGTCAGACAATTGATAAGCAGGGAATTTATCCGGCGTTGTCCTCGGTGCAGGATCCTTTTTCACGGGCAATGGCGGTGGAAAACAAGGGCGAAACGGTCGGACTGGCCTGGCTGTGGGTAACGGAAGAAGAAAAAGACGGCAAAAAGTTCAATTCTTTGTGTATTGATAATTTGGAACTGGCCAATTACGTCATCGGCGATAAAGAGCAGATTCTGGCGGCAACGCAAAAACTCGCGATTAAAATTGCCGAAGAGAATAATTTGCGTCGTGTGACAATGGGGGCCAAGGCAACTCACTATTCGCCGGCCGGCTTTTTTCCGGAAACGGAAGCTTTGCCGTTGCCGGAGGTTTATGAAAACCAATCGGAACACCCCGGCATACATGCCAAAATCAATTACGGGGATTCGGCACATCAGGTTTTGGTGTATGAAAATTTTGCCGCCGAGCCGCTTGCCAAGAACGATGACAAGCAGTTTTATGTGGCGCACCGCGACGCTTACACGATTACCGATGACGAGCGGCAACAGGCGCTGGAAGTGGGCGATGCCGCTTATCCGTGGCGGGCGGAATTTCGGGAAGAAGATAAAAATTCCAAATTTATGATGTTGAAAAATTTTCAGAATAAAGTTGTCGGGTATGCGTTATATTCCGATACGGAAAGGCATATTCACGATGTTGCCGTGCATCCGGATTATCGCCGCTATTCCAAGAAAATGCTGTATGAGCTGCTTAATCATATGAAAGAAAAAGGCGGTGTTTGGGAAGCTGAGACCCGAAAAGATACGTCATATGCGCTGTTGGTCAAATTGGGGCAGATGAAAAAAATCAACCTGACGGAGAAAGATACGCATATCGGGATTCAGGGGGAGAAGCTTTATAAGACGTATATTTCTTTTCCCGAAAACGACAGTGCGGGCATCAGCCGGGGCAATGAACGGGAATAGCCGGTTGAATGGCGGATAATTTCGGCTACGCGGAATTGTGAGCGGGGCGGTTGGTTTTGCTGTTATTATAAGCGGAGTTATGCAGGGTTACTCGTCCAAGAAACGGGCGATGATGTCGTCTATCAACGACGGGGAAGAGTCTTTTTTCGCAGCGGATTTTTGAGCGCTTTTGTGCGGCGATTGGCGGGGCGAGCCGTCCTGTTTGGGATTTGCGCCGGCGTTTTGCGGTGCGGCGTTATCGTGCGAATGGCGCGGCGCGGGGAGGGCGCGGGCGTTGTTATGATTTTGGCGGGGGCTGCCGTATTCCAGCCGTTCCATGGTTTCCTGCCCGGCAAGCCACGGGGCGTTTCTTTCTTCTTCTGAATTGCGATAAGCAATCGGCGTGTATTCCGTTTCCTGCCCGAGGGCGGCGTTGAAAGCCGGTTGCGGCGGTAGCTCTTCGGCGGTTTGGCGGCGGCGGGAAGCGCCGGGGCGATTGTCTATCAACGTGTTCAAATCGCCGTTGTAGGCTTTTTCCAATATCTCCAAATCCGACAAGCCCATGTTCATCAGGCGCGAGGCGGTTTGCTCGGCGACGCTCTTGACCAGCGTTTTGCGAAATTCCAAATCCAGTTCCTGATTTTTGTGCTTTTCCTCACGGTTGCGCTGTTCCTGCATTTTGCGTTCAAAACGCGAAAACTCACTTTCCGGCGAGCCGCCGCGCTGATAGTCCGGCAGGGTTAAAAGATTGTTCTTGTAGTCCATCAAGGTGCGGATGCCGTTGTTGTCATAAGCGCGGTATATCAGCCAGTCGGTTACCATTTCTTCGGTTACGGCTTTGGGAATTATCTCCGGCGGAATGCGGCAGAAACGGATGACGGTGCGCCCGTCGGCCTCTTTGTCGGCGATGATGTTGTTTTCAAAAAACTTGCGATCCCAGCTATACGGGCAGGACGGGTCTATCAGCCGGTAGGAAATCATAATCCCTTCCAGCGCGGTTTTCATCTCGCGCAGGGCTTCAAAACCTAGGCGGAACGGGTTGTGCCGCACTTCGGGGCAATGTATCGCGCGTTGGCAGCAAAACAGGTGCAGGCGGTATAAATTGTCCGCGGTTTCCTGCGGGACACCGGGAATAATCTTCAGCGGCAGGCTGACCGCCTTGTCAACAAAGTCACGCAAAAATACCCGTTTGCGCTGGCGGACGGCGGGGAGCATATCCGGGTTGTTCCGCTCTGCCGAATCGGCTAAAGCCACATCGGAGCGCATTTGCTGCCACAAAGCGGGCGGCAAAGACCTGTCAATATCCTCAAGCTTTTCCAAAAGAATAATTTCCGGCGAAATAATATCCGTGTGTGCCATAACGCTGATGCTTCCCCTTGTTTTTATCCATATTCTTTTATAAATTTATGGGCGGAGTGTAGCATATTTTCAGGCGCGAGTCAAGTGGGGCGCGAAAAAAATTGCGTGCGCCGCGGGGGAACAGGTTTATTGCTGGCAGGCGGAAAATGGAGTGCTTATTGCAGGTGGGCGGAAAGTGAACATTTATACTGATGGGCGGAAAGTTTAAAAAAATGCTTTACTTTTATTTTTTTTGTGTTATGAAAGCAGAGCCGGTCAGGAAAAACATAACCGGGCAGCGCTTTTCAATATCTCCTTTCTGTGTCTGTCTTAGGGTGTGTTTGGCATAACCGGGCAGCGCATTTGCGGTTTCCTTTTGGTATCTGCAGACGGCGATGCTTGGCATAACCGGCGCTAA
>CALXYD010000059.1 GCA_944392865.1 uncultured Alphaproteobacteria bacterium | reverse complement strand
GCAACGGAAACGACAACACTGAGAATTACCGAAACTAAAACGGTAATGATATTATCTTTTTGCATATTTCCCATCCTTAAAATAATGTTATATAACGCTCTAAAACTAATAAAAGAAAAAAATAAATGCAAGCCCAAAATAAAAATATGTTGACAAAGTGCCCGGGTTTAAAATCATAATGCACCAAAAGGTAAAAATAGCCTGAGCGATTCTATTACGATAAAGAGGGAAAGCCTGAATGTTTAATGTAAAAATATCTTTGTTTGCCCGCACGCGCGATTTGGAACATAACATAGACAATCTGCACGATAAGATTATTGAGATGACAATGGTGTTTAAAGAGGCTGTCGGCATATACCTGAGAGAGCGCCGCAGCGAAACCTACCGTCACATCAGCAAAAAAATAAAAACCATTGAACACGATTCGGATGTTTTGCGCCGGGAAATAGAAGGAAAACTCTACGAAGAAAATCTGATACCTGATTTGCGCGGCAGTATTTTGCGTCTGGTGGAAAATTTGGACAGGGTCATAAACCTGTTTGATGAGGTTGCGCACAAATTTTATATTGAACAGCCGGAAATCCCGGAAATCTATCATAGCCAGCTGCAAACGCTTGTCGCCCAGGTTGCGGATTGCGCGGAAAATATGGCAATAGCCTCGCGCGCTTTTTTCCGCGACTTGGTAACGTTGCGCGATTATTCGCAAAAAGTATATCTTCTGGAACATCAGAGCGACAAGACCGCCGCCAAACTGCGCCGCGCCGTGTTCGATTCGGATATGGATTTGGCGCATAAAATGCAGATTAACAATTTTATTGAGGAAGTCGCGGATATTGCCGATTTGGCGGAAGATTGTATTGATGCGCTGCTGATTTTTGCGATTAAGCGGGAAATTTGATAATGTTTGAATATCTGTTCTTCTTATCAAGCGGTTTGTTCTTAGGGTGGTCGTTGGGCGCCAACGACGCTTCCAATATTTTCGGCACCGCCGTCGGAACAAAAATGTTGCGTTTCGGCACTGCCGCCGTCATCGCCAGCATCTTCTTGATATTAGGCGCGGTCATAAGCGGGCAGAACACCGCGGAAACATTAAATACCTTAGGCGAGGTCAACACGTTGCCCGCCGCATTTACCGTTTCGCTTTCCTCGGCGCTGGCCGTGCTGTTGATGCTGAAATCCGGTATCAGCGTGTCAATTTCTCAGGCTATCGTTGGCGGTATCATCGGTTGGAACGTTTATAATCATAAGCCGACGGATACGGATACGCTGGCATCAATCTGTGCGTCCTGGATATTTTGCCCGATTATCTCTGGCGCTTTGGCCGTTCTGTTGTATCTTTGCGTCAAAAGCCTTCTGCACCATACCAAAATTCATATTCTGTGGCAGGATATGGCTGTGCGCACCGGTATGATTTTGACGACCGCTTTGGGCGGTTATGCTTTGGGTGCAAACAATATGGCCAATGTCGTCGGCGTATTTATTGACTCAAATGTTTTTGAGCCGTTGCAGTTAAGCCGCCTTTATACCCTGAACAGCACGCAGGTTCTGTTTTTGCTGGGCGCTTTGGCGGCAAGTATCGGCGTCTTTACCTATTCCCAGCGTGCCATTAAAACCGTTGGCAAAAATGTTCTGTCATTTTCTCCGATGGTCGCCTGGATTGTTATTTTATCTGAGTCGCTGGTTTTGATTTTATTTTCATCGGAAACATTGGAAAACTTTTTGTTGTCGCTAAATTTGCCGCCATTGCCGGCTGTCCCTGTATCCAGCACGCAGGCAGTCATCGGCGCCATCGTCGGTATCGGTCTGGTCAAAGGCGGCAAAGGGATAAAATGGAGCCTGGTCATACGCGTTGTGTCCGGTTGGGTGGCCACGCCGGTCATTGCTTTTATGCTGTGCTTTATCTCGTTGTTTTTTATGGAAAACGTATTTCGGCAAGTGGTGTCGCTACCATAACCGCGGGAGGGGGATATGCCAAACCTTAAAATGTTGTATAAAAAACTTCCGGCCTGGCTCTTCCTGCTTCATCTGGCGCTCGGACTATGGTTTTGCCTTTATATCGTCTGGAAAACGAACACTTTGGGCGGCGATACGCTGGAGCATATCCATTCCTCATGGCTGGTGTATGCAAATTTCATTCCGTATAAAGATTTTTTCCAGCATCATAATCCGTTGCTGTGGTATTTATTCGCCCCGTTTGTCGGCTTGCACGCGCACGGGCTGGATGATAACATTATTACCGCCACTGTCGTAACCGCAGCGGTTTTGGCCTCTTTTCTGACGTATTTGTATTTATACCTGCTGGCCTCGCGCTTTCTGACCGATAAATTAGGCGGCATAATCGCCGCAGCGCTGGCGCTGACCCCGTATGTCATTGTTGCTTTGCCGAATTTCCGTCCTGATAATTTTATGATGTTGTCGTTTTTTGCCGGCCTGTATTATTACTTTGGCTATCTCCGCGATAAAAAACTCTGGCAGCTGAGTCTGGCAATGCTCTTATTCTGGGCAGCCTTTATGTTCCTGCAAAAAATTATTTTTACGCTGCTGCTTCTGGCTCTGGTAACCCTGTATCTGCTGTATCGCCGCCGGATTCGCTGGAGCGATATGCTCTATGCGTTGCTCTTGCCGTTGGGCTTAAGCCTGTTGTTTGTCGTTTACCTCTGGCAAAATGATATTCTCGCCGTGTGGTATCATTCCAACTTCACGTTTAACCTCCATATTCCCGAGCTGTTTGCCGGACGCCGTATCGGGATGATATGGCCGGAACTTCGCCTCCTGCTTGCCGGTGCCGGCTTGGCGGTAGTGTTTTGCTGGCGTGGTTCTAATCTTTATTTCAAAATTCTCACCCTGTTGTTTATCGCCGAATTAGCGCAGCGGCTGTTGTATTTTTCCGCTTTTGCCTATTATTTCTATCAGCTGATATATACCGCGGCAGTGCTATCGGCGGTTTTTCTCAGAGAAAAAATATTCCGAAAATATTTTGCCCTGATATACGTCTTGTTGGCAGCACTGGGCTTTTGCATGTATAAGCCGGCCGTCTATGAGGGCAACATCGGCAGTCGGGTCGGGCGTTTTTATGAACCGCTTAATAAAAAAATCCTCCGTTACATAACCCCGTGCGATTACGTTTTAAACGGCGACGGCACGCTGTATAATTTATATAACCGCGATCCGCACTATTACTGGAACCTGTTGGGGCAGCTGGATGTCATTGGAGCCAGGGTAGGCATTCGCCCGCTGATGGATATTAACAAGGTTATCCGCACCTATAAGCCGAGAATAATATTCGCCGCGCCTTATCGCGATAAATACGCCGCCGAACGCGGAGTGGATATTTATGTCCATCGCCCGGATATGGAGTTGGTCAATAAATATTACAAACCGTTTGATAATTCTGAATCGCTGTATATCCTAAAGCCGGAATACAGCAAATTAAAGTGTGAATATGATTACAAAAAGCGTTTTTACCGTGCGTATGACTAGAGATAAAAAAGCAGGCATGCAAAAAAGTGATTGACAAATCATAAAAGATATTTTAGTCATATTTGTCTAAAATAATGAAAGGGATAAATAATGACTGTTTTTTCGGTTATCCGGCAAAAAATAAAAGAAAGTCAGGGAAAAAGTTTTGCCTTGCTGGGGGAACGGACGGATAAGACATCTGTCGCGCCGCATGGCATAAAAGTTGCTGAAAATATTTCCCCGGAGGAAACGGCGGTATTGGTTCTTGGCGGTTTCGGCGGGCAGGGGGTGCATCTTCGCGGCTATAACGGATATTTGAAAAAGACGGACGAATTCATTAAAACGCATCCGGAGTTTCAGGGGAAGAATGTCCGGGTCTGCGTAGCCGTTTGCTATATCGGATCATATTATGATGAAAAAATAATACAGAAGTGCATGTATGATAAAAGAATGCTGGCAAAGGCCTGCACAAAAGACATAGCGGATATGTATCGGGAAGAAACCTTAAACCCCGGGTATATACGAGATATTTTTAACGCAGCTTTTCTGCCGCGCATATCACGCAAGGGCGGAACGGAACGCCTGTCGGCAGAACAGGCATCGCGGAATATCCGCCGCCTGAATATTATAACGCATTGCCATGGCAGTTATGATGCGTTGTGCTTGGAACAGATGATGCTGGAAAAAATGTCTGAGTTGGGATATGCGCCGTCCGAGCAGCGCAAAGTTGTCCGCAGCCTTCTGGTTTTGAATTATGCGCCGGTTTGTGCACAGGACATGGCAAAGTCGCAGTTTATATCAATTGAAAGTGCGGCTGATGACCATAATAGGTACCAGACGGATTTTAAAGAATATTTGCAGATGAAATCTTTTGATTTCGGTCTGATTCGCATGCCGAAACAGAATGGAAATATATTAATGTGCACTAAGATAGATAAAAGTGGCATAGAGGGAAATCCACCAAAAGTCGTGATATTAAGGCCGGTAACGGGCGATGAAATTTTTAACAGACCGAAAGCAGGCAGAGAAAAAAAAGATGAGCCCAGAAAACTTGGCGAACATGAATTTTTAGGATTTAAAAAAGTGGCAAATATGAGCAATGGGGCAGTGAAAATGCAGTCTTTCGCCAACAATATTCTGAAAAACGCGGTACTAAACTCTCTGGCGCAAAATAAAGAAAAGGCAGTACCGCTTCCTCCGCTCCGTAAGCTTGCCTGCGATACGCCGGAACAATATGCCGAATTTTCCCGTGCATACCTGAAAGGCTGGCAGCTGATAATACGCTGCATTCATTCCAATCAGAAAAAATTAGCTGCATTCATCCGTTATCATCAGGCGCACAGGGTAGAACTGGGCTGACAAAAACACCTGCTGTAACTAACACAAAAAGCCTGCCGTATTTCGGAATGTGGACGGTTAAATATCCAAATCTTCGGCAAATTTAGCCCGTTCAATAATAAATTTAAATCGCTGCTCGGGGTCTTTTCCCATCAGCCGCTCGACCTGTCGCCGCGTTTCAAACGCCTCGTCGCGCGCTTCTTCGGTATTGGCCGTCGGCACCATTACCCGCAAAAGGACACGGTTGTTTTTATCCATAGTCGTTTCCTTGAGCTGCAGGGCGCTCATCTCGCCCAATCCCTTAAAGCGGCTTATATCGGGCTTTTGGTTAGCTTTGGCCTTGCGTAAAATTTTTTCTTTCTCCTCGTCGTCAAGCGCATAATAGTTTTTGCCGCCGAAGACGATTTTATACAAAGGCGGAGTCGCAATAAACAAATGCCCGTTTTCTATCAATTTGGGCATATACTGGTAAAAGAACGTCATCAAAAGGGACGTGATGTGCGCGCCGTCAACATCGGCATCGGTCATGATAATAATTTTTTCATAACGCAGATTTTCTTCTTTATAGTTGTCTTTAGTTCCGCAACCCAACGCTTCAATCATATCTTTGATTTCCTGGTTTTGCGTAATTTTATCCAGACTGGCGCTGGCAACGTTGAGGATTTTTCCTCTCAGCGGCAAAATCGCCTGCGTCATCCGGTCGCGTCCCTGTTTGGCGGAGCCGCCCGCCGAGTCGCCCTCAACGATAAAAATTTCCGTATCTTCCGCCGCCGCTTTGGAACAATCGGCAAGTTTCCCCGGCAAACGCAGTTTTTTCGTCGGCGACTTGCGGTTTTGTACTTTTTCTTCTTTTCTCTTTTTGCGCAATTCAGCGCGGTCAATAACATATTCAATCAGCGCGGCGGCGTTTTCCTTGTCTGAAGAAAGCCAGTGGTCAAAAGAGTCTTTAACCGCTTTTTCCACCAGATACGCTGCTTTGGTGGAGGTCAGTTTGTCTTTGGTTTGCCCTTGAAATTGCGGATCGCGGATAAACACCGACAGCATAATCGCCGCATCGCTTAAAAAGTCCTCGGCCGTAATTCCCGCCGCTTTTTTTATGTTTGCCATATCGGCGTATTCTTTAAGGCTTTTAAGCAACGCCGTGCGAAAACCTTGTTCATGCGTGCCGCCCTGCGGGGTAATGACCGTATTACAATAAGAGTTGCAAAAGCCTTTTTCGTCTTCCGGCCAGGTAATCGCCCACTCAACTTTTCCCTCGTCATTGGAAAGTTCCGCCTCGCCGGAAAACGGCGCACGGTTAATCGTCCCGCGTGTGCCGATTTGATAATTCAGGAAATCCAACAGCCCGTTCGGAAAATTAAATTCCGTTTCCGCCGGAATTCCATCCGATTCGTTTAAGAGTTCGGGCGCGCATTTCCAGAAAATTTTAATCCCCTTAAACAGAAAAGCCTTAGAGCGCGCCATACGGTAGATTTTCGCCGGCACAAACTTGTTATCCGAGCCGAAAATCTCCTCATCGGGCAAAAATGTAATGCACGTACCGCGCCGATTCGGGGCATTGCCGACGAGCTCAAGCGGCGTAAGCGGTTTGCCTTGCGAATATTCCTGCCGGTAGAGTTTTTTATCGCGTGCGACTTCAACCACCAGCCGTTTGGACAGGGCGTTAACGACCGAAGAGCCGACGCCGTGCAATCCGCCGGAAACTTTATAGGCGTTGCCGCCGAACTTGCCGCCGGAGTGCAGAGTGGTAAAAATAACTTCCAAAGCGGATTTGCCGGGATATTTCGGGTGGTCGTCAATCGGGATGCCGCGTCCGTTATCGGTAACCGTAACCGATAAGTCGGCATTGACCGCAATATCAATTCTCGTCGCATAGCCGGCCACGGCCTCGTCCATTGAATTGTCAAGAATTTCCGCCACCAGATGGTGCAAAGCCTGTTCATCTGTTCCGCCGATATACATACCCGGACGGTGCCGCACCGGATCCAATCCTTCCAATACCTCTATATCGCGCGCCGAATAATCTTCTTTGGCCGCTGTTGCGGAATTCTCAAACAAATCGCTCATTTTTTCCTCTGTTATTCCCTTATTTTCAGCTTGCTGCTTTCTGCACACTTTCGCCGAATGATATGCGAAACAAAGCGGAAAAACAAGCTAAATATCCAAATCTTAAACAGGAAATCAGGGGCACGCCCGCATTATGCAAAAAAATTACCCTGAAATAAACAAAAAAACTTGCATTGTGTCAAAAAATATGTTATCCGTATCCCGAACTTTAATTTTTATTATATTATGTCAAAAGGACCGATTATTGCTCGCATCAATCAGATTGATACGGCAGATGGTTTCCGCACCATACAGGCGGAGCAGTTATTTGAACAGTTTTTTCATGGCAGAAAAGAAACTCTGCAATTGCCGGAGAATGATGAGTTGAAACGGCTGGCAGTCGGCGACGTCATTACTTTCTACCGTGCCGAAGACAACGTGGAAACCGGCGAAGCGATGGAAAATCTTCGTGATTTTGATCGCCGCGACCAAAAAGAGCGGATTGTTCTGCTTTTCAAGTGCCAACCGAACGGACAGGGCTTTCCGTCAAAAGAGGAAAGGGTTTTCTGGCTGGATAAAGGCGAAAAGCTTTTAGAGTTGGAAAAGTTGCCGCGTATCATTGAAATCCTGTTAGGCCTGTCGATGTATTACGGAAAACGCCGCGAGGCAGTGGAAAAATCGCTGGATATCCTGCGTTTGTCGCAAGACCCCGAGGCGATTGATGCGCTGTTCTCCGTCCGGCCGGAAAAATTGGACGAACTGCTTGGCGGAGAGGATATGCTCTTTGCGGTGCAGATTGCCGATGCCATGCTGGCGTTAAAACTTGCCGGCGCCGATTTGGAACATCCGCGCCGCCGTGATTTGCGCCAGATTCTTTCTTTGGCTGTGCTGCACGGGACGGCGGAAAGGACGGTAAAAGATTTTATTGACGCCTACCAGCGCGAAAAAATCTGACAGCCGCCGCTATCCGAACAAACAAAACAGCTTTTCCCGACAAAAGGGAAGAGCTGTTTTTTTGTGGTAAAATCGCCGGCGCAAAAAAATCTCAAAAATATGAAAAAAGTATTGCAAAATAAATATATCGGGGCTATAAAATAAACGAAAGCGGCAATCCCGCCGTTTTCTTAATTCACACGCAGGAAGGCGTCGGTATGTTCCGATTGTAAAATCGGGAGGTGCTTCACGCTCCGGTGCTTAAAGCAATTTAGGCCGAAATCCTGCGGAGGTTTAACCGGAAAATAAGGAAAAATAAAATATGACACTTCCTACTTTTACATTGCGCCAGCTGGTTGAAGCCGGCGTTCACTT
>CALXYD010000058.1 GCA_944392865.1 uncultured Alphaproteobacteria bacterium | reverse complement strand
GTTCGCCAACTCTCCGGCTACTTCACAACCTCTCAGTTGTTCTCCAGCCCTCCGGTTGCCTCTCAACCTTCCTGTCGCTCCTCAACTCTCCGGTTATGTCTCAACCTTCCAGTCGCACCTCAACCGCCCGGCTATTCTAGATCCTTCCTGTCGCTCCCCAGCTTTCTAGCCGCTTCACTACCTTACGGATGTTCTCTAACCTTTTAGTTATTACTCAACTGTCCGACTGTTCTTCAACATACGAAAACCATATGCGCCATAAAAACAAATAACAACAATTTATTTTAAGAAATTTTAAATAAAACCGCTTGACAAAGAGTCTGAGGGAGATTCGGTGTAACGCTTTGAAAACAAAACAAAAAAGCGCAAACACCCCTCTGAAACAAACAAGGTGTTTGCGCTCTTAAATAAAACGAGAAAACTTACAAAGCTTTAATTTTTTGATTTAAACGGGAAATCGTACGGGAAGCCTTATTCTTATGAAAAACGCCTTTTTGTGCCGCTCTCATCATTTCGCTTTCCGCAACTTTAAATGCCGCTGTTGCAGCTTCTTTATCGCCGGCCAAAACAGCCGCCAAAACTTTCTTTACAAAAGTTCTGACTCTGCTTCTGCGGGCACCGTTAATAATGCTTCTTTTGTTGTTTCTGTTTATTCTTGTTTTTGCCGATTTATGGTTGGCCATATTTCTTATCCTGTCTTAATTTAAGTTAAACACAAATAAAATTCTGAAACCCTTATACTCTATAATCAAGGATAGTCAACAAATTTTTTCAAAAATAATTAAATTTTAATTTCTGTTTTTAAGGCTGATGCTTATTTTTAAAGGATAATTTGCAATTTTACCGATTTCCAGAATGTCGTTTTCACGATAAAATTTAGAAAAATCCGGCAGGCTTTCTGCTTCTTTCCAGCCAAGTTGCGGCAGAGTCTCTTGATAAAATTTCTGTATAGACAGAAAGTCTATGCCTTCGCTGGCTTCCATTTGCGCTTCAATAAAACGAGTCTCCTCATTTCCGAAAGCAATGTCGGCATTGTCAATTTGTTTTAAGCCGTCCATAAGCGGGATATCTTCAAAACCGGCGACAAAATCTTTCGCCCACACGGGGAAAAGCATGAGAGAAAAAACAAAGAAGAAAGAAAAAATAAATAATTTTAACATTTTAAATTCCTCATTTTTGCCAATGCGGACAATAATAGGTGGAGCGTCCGCCCTGAATGATTTTTTTGATTCCGCCACAGGAACACGCTACGTGCGGGCAGTCAGGACATTTCTGTCCTTCCTTACCGTAGACATTATGCTGAAATTGAAAATACCCCATACCGCCGTCCGGTTTTCGGTAGTCTTTGAGAGTCGAGCCGCCGGCGGCAATCGCTTTTCTTAAAATTACCCGCACCGCTTCCAATAAACGGCAGATTTCCCTCTCCGATAAATCGGAACAAAGGCGCAACGGCGATATTTTTGCCAGATATAGAGCTTCCGATGCATAGATATTTCCGATTCCTGCAATAAGGCTCTGGTCAAGCAGGGCTGTTTTAATCGGCGTCTTTCTTTTTTGCAAAAGTTGCGCCAGATACTTGCCGTCTAATTTATCATCAAGCGGGTCAATCCCCGTATGCCTTTCCCGAAAATAATTTGCAACATCCGGAGTCTTTATACAAATCATCAGTCCGAACCGCCGGGCGTCATTAAAAATCAAATAACCGGCCGTTGTCGTTATGACAATATGGTCGTGTTTATCCAAAACTTCCGGCAGAGTAGGTGCGATTTTTACTCTTCCACTCATTCCGAAATGCCAGACAATGCTGTATCCGTTATCAATATCTATGACGACATACTTGGCAATGCGATAAATCTTGGCGATTCTCCCGCCTTTAAGCAGGTTTTCAAAATTATCGGGAACAGGAATCCGAAAAGAACGGCACCTGACGGTAATCTCTTTGATAACCGCCCCGTCAACCGCCTGTCGCAAAGCTTCTTTTATAGTTTCAACCTCAGGTAATTCGGGCATAAATAAACTCCTATATATAAAAGAATAAAGAAAAAATACAAAGGGGCGACTACAAACTTTTGTTTATGCACTATGTTTTTTATATTAGTATTTGACGGACGGCAAAAAATAATATAATCTTACCCAGATTAAAACATTAAAAGAGAAAGAACGTGATAAAATCAACCTCGGCCAGAAAAAGAACCCGCAAATACTTCACGCCGCAAAACGAAGGCATACACCATAAGTGCGACCATCCGGGATGTGAAAAAGAAGGAGAGTTTAAAGCGCCCAAAGACAGGAGTCTGAAAGAGTATTACTGGTTTTGTCTGGAGCACGTCCAGGAATATAATGCCAACTGGAATTATTATACCGACGACGAAATGGAAAAGGAACACGAGTCTTTTCGTAACAAAAAGCGCTTTAGCGGATTCCACTCAAAAATAAAATACAAATTCGGGTGCGACTTGGACGAAGAATTGGAATTTCTGCATAGCTTTTCCGGATATGATAAAGTAACCGAAAATGTATATTTCAGCCGCGAAGACCGTAAAGATATGGCACATCTGGAATTATCTGCCGATGATTTCAGCTTGGAAAATCTGAAAAAACAATATAAGAAGCTGGCTAAAACCTGCCACCCGGATTTAAACCCGGACGACAAAGAAGCCGAAGAAAAGTTTAAACGCTTAACCGAGGCCTATAAAAAACTGCTGGAAAAATTATCCTGACGGTATTTAGTATTTAAAGGGAAAGCTCATAAAGTTTTGCCACATATTTTCGGATTGTTTCCAGCCGAACTTTATAAGAAGACAAATCTCTTTCAATAAACAATTTCTGATCCGGACGCACCTTGATTGTTCCCGGTTGCCGCTGGATAAAGCTCATCAGCTTGTCAACATTTTTGAAAGTATTGTTACGGAACGCAATCAATATGCCCTTGGCGCCGGCCTCAACGCGTTCTATACGGCAAAGCATACAAATTTGCTTGATTTCAACAACCTTAAGCAAATTCTCAACTTCCTCGGGAACGGAACCGAAACGGTCGACCAGTTCCTCGCGCATATCTTTAAGTTCTTCCGCCGTTCTTAAATTGCCGATTCGGCGGTAGAGCCCAAGCCGTACGCCCAAGTCCGCAACATAATTTTCCGGAATAATAATCGGTACACCGGTCAAAATATGAACTGCCCAATCATTGTCGCCAGAGTCTGCTGTCTCGGTTGTATCAGCTTGTTTGCGCGCCTTTAACCGATTGATTTCTTCTTCTAAAAGATGATGGTAAAGCGCAATGCCGACATCTTTAATATGGCCAGATTGTTCAACGCCTAAAATATTGCCTGCCCCGCGGATATCCAAATCGTGATTCGCCAGCGAAAAACCGGCGCCGAGCTGATTGAGTGCCTGCAAAATTGTCAGCCGTTTCTCTGCCACCGGAGTCAATACTCTTTGATTCGGGATAGTAAAATAACAATAGCCGCGCAACTTGGAACGGCCGATTCGTCCGCGCAACTGGTACAACTGCGCTAGCCCGAACATATCCGCCCGATAAATAATCATCGTATTGACATTAGGCATATCAATTCCCGATTCGATGATGGTTGTTGATAGTAAAATATCAGCTTTTCCATCGGCAAAATCACACATCACGTCTTCAAGATGCGTCGCCGGCATTTGCCCGTGCGCAACGGCTATTTTGACATCCGGCACCATCTCGCGCAATTTGGGTTCAATCTGCAAGATGTCCGAAACCCGCGGACACACAAAAAACACCTGTCCGCCACGGTATTTTTCGCGATAAATGGCCTCTTTTATCATAACCTTGTCAAAAGGCATAACAAACGTTCTTGCCGCCAGCCGGTCAACCGGCGGAGTCGCAATGATACTGAGTTGTTTGACACCTGTCAGCGAGAGCTGCAACGTGCGTGGAATAGGAGTCGCACTAAGCGTCAGAATATGCACGTCGGACTTTAGATTCTTTAATCGCTCTTTGTGTGCCACGCCGAAATGTTGCTCTTCATCAACAATCAATAAACCGAGATTGCAAAATTCAATATCCTTGGCGAGCAACGCGTGCGTACCGATAACAATTTCCAGGCTGCCGTCTTTAAGCTCCTGTTTAATTTCGCGCGCCTCCTTGGGCGTAACCAGACGGGACAGCATTTTAACTTTTACCGGAAATCCTTTTAGGCGTTCCTTAAAATTCAGATAATGTTGTCTTGCCAACAGAGTCGTCGGAACAACCAATGCGACCTGTGCCCCGCCGGATGCTACCGTAAAAGCTGCCCGAAGCGCAACTTCTGTTTTGCCGAATCCGACATCGCCGCAAATAAGCCTGTCCATCGGCGTCCCTGCGGATAAATCTTTCAACACGTCCTGCACGGCATTGAGCTGGTCATCTGTTTCCGTATAGAGAAAGCGACTGCAAAATTCATCATACAGCCCCCGCTCGGGAACAAAAACCTCCGCGCTTTTCATCTGTCGCTCCGCCGCGATTTTTATCAGTTTTTCCGCAATATCTTTAATTTTCGCTTTAACGCGGGATTTCTTTGCTTCCCATGCCGAACCGCCGAGCGTGTCCAGCGTAACGTTGCTGTCTTCCGCCCCATAGCGGCTGATGACGTCAATATTTTCAACCGGAATGTAAAGTTTGTCGCCATGAGCGTAAACAAGCTTCAGACAATCGTGCGCCACACCATCGGTAACAATATTTTCCAGCCCCTCAAAACGCCCGATTCCATGTTCAATATGAACGACATATTCGCCAACGTTGAGCGAAGAAATGTCCTCAATTAAATTTTCCGCCGATACGTTTTTGCGAGTGCGGATTCGCTTGCGTTCACCCCAGATATCCTGTTCGGTAACAATAAAAAAATCTTCGGAAATAAAACCGTGTTGCAATTCCAGCAGAACAAGGACGGTTTTTCCCTTTGCCGCATTTTTTATCGCATCATTCCAGTTGTCGGCAATCGCCAAATTCTTAAATTTATTTTCCGTCAGCAAATTGTGCATTCGGTCAAGCGAACCGCTTGTATAGCAACAGATAATCTTTTTTTGTTTTGGATGGTGCTCAAGTTCTTCTGCCAAATTTTCATATACCGTCAGATTATTGATGTTTTTGAGCGACGCGAATATTTTTTGTGGCACGGCGCCGAAATCAATAACATCAGCGCTGGCCGGAACGGAAAGCTTGGAGAGCCTTACCGTTTGTCTTGCATCTAAAATTTTTTTCCAGTCTTTCTGTGAAAGATACAATAATTCCGGCAGAACCGGGCGATAACGATCCATTTCTGAAACATCGCGTATTTTCAACGCTTCAATCCGCGCGTCGTAATGGTCGGCAATGGTTTCATCTTTGGCTTTTAAAGCGTTCTCAATATCAATACCCGAAATAACATCGGCAAGCGGCATATAGTCAAACAGCGACGGCAGGGCATCTTCATAAAAAAACGGCAGCCAGTTTTCCATGCCCAGATATTTTTTGCCGGCAGATATGCTTTCGTAAAGTTCGTCTTTAATACCGTCCGCGCCAAAAGCCTCACGGTATTTTGAGCGGAAAGTTTTAATCGTATTTTTATCCAAAACAACTTCGTTCGCGCTGTCAAAACGGTAAAATTTCAAATCTTCGGTACTGCGTTGATTTTCAACTTCAAAATGTCGTAGTCTCTCCACCTCATCGTCAAAAAGATCAATTCGGAGAGGCTGTTCCGCCCCGCTCGGAAAAATATCAATAATATCGCCGCGCACGGCATATTCGCCGGATTCCATCACCTGTTCAACGCGGGTATATCCATTCACCGCCGCATAGTGCAAAAACTCGTCAAAATTAAGTTTGTCGCCGACGTGGATGACCTTGCGCGTGTTGTAAAAAATCTTCTTCGGCGGCAGTTTCTGAATAGCGGCACCGACGCTTGTCAATACGATTCGCTGCTTTTTGTTTTCATCATCAAGTACAAGTCTTGCCAACGTATCAATCCGCCGGGATAATATCGTCGCATTTGGAGATACCCGGTCGTAAGGAACCGTATCCCATGCCGGAAAAACCAAAATTTCCGCCTCCGGCCGCATAAAAGAAAGAACGTCGTATGCCTGCTGCAGGCTGACCCCGTCGCTTAAAATGCAAAGGGCATCCCGCTCTGTTCGCCGCAAAAGTGCGTCAATGGCAAAAGCCTCGGCGTCTTTGGCAACGCCGGCCAATGTTTTTTTGTTGTATTTTTCAAAATCGTTAGACATTTGCGCTCTTTTTTGTTATCCGTTAGCATATAAATAACGCAAACCGAAAATTTGTAAAGAACAGAAATTATGCGTCCGAGTATTTTATATCCGTTGTTTTCCTCTGTTGAGGGGCTGAAAGGCGTTGGCGAGAAATACGCCCGTCTGATAAAAAATCTGTGCGGAGAGAAAATAATTGACGTTTTGTTTCATCTCCCGGTCAATACGGTGGACAGGACTTACAATCCGCCGTTGCGCGAAGCTGCCGACGGCAGAATATGGACGGGAGTCATTACCGTAACCGAACATCAGCCGCCGCAAACGCGCAAGCATCCGTATCGTATCTATTGCACCGACGGTACCGCGGAGCTGGTGTTGGTGTTTTTCAAAGTCTATGCGGATTCGCTGGAGAAAAATTATCCGGTTGGCGCCCGCCGCGCCATCAGTGGCAAGCTGGAGTTTTTTAATGGTATGTGGCAAATGAGTCATCCGGATTATTCCGTATCGCCGGAGTGGTTGCCGAAAATCGCGCGGCTTGAGCCGGTTTATCCGTTGACGGCCGGCGTAACCAACAAAATGCTTTGTCGGCTTGCGGAAGAAGCATTGCAAAGGGTTCCGTCCATGCCGGAATGGTTATTGCCGGAGTCGCTTGGCGATTTGGAGCGGATTGATTTCAAAACTGCATTAAATCGGGTTCATCACCCGAAAAGCCCGATGGACTTATACCCGTCCGCGCCGGCCAGAAAAAGGCTCGCTTATGATGAAATTTTATCCAACCAGTTGGCGCTGGCGCTGATACGGCAAAAAGTCCGCCAGCAAAAAGGACGCAGTTTCAACGGGACAGGCGTTTTGTATCAAAAAGTGCTGTCCTCGCTTCCGTTTCAGTTGACCGCCGCCCAGGAGGAAGCGTTGCAGGAAATTGCCGCTGACCAAAAAGCACCATATAAGATGTTGCGGATGTTACAAGGTGATGTCGGTTCAGGCAAAACTGTCGTGGCGTTATTGAGTATGTTAAAGGTTGTGGAAGAGGGGGCGCAGGCGGCGTTAATGGCGCCGACGGAAATTTTAGCCAAGCAGCATTATGAAACCATAAGTGCGCTTTGTGGCGATTCGGGCGTGCATCTGGGGTTGTTGACCGGTAAGCTCAAAGCCAAAGAGAAAAAAGAAATTTGCACCCGGCTTGCCGCCGGCGAAATAGATATTCTCATCGGAACGCACGCTTTATTTACCGAGAATGTCGCTTTTAAAGATTTGGGCTATGTCATTATTGACGAACAGCACCGTTTCGGCGTCAATCAACGTTTGTCGCTTTCCGAGAAAGGAAATTTATGCGATGTTCTTGTCATGACCGCAACGCCGATTCCCAGAAGCCTGTTGCTGACGGCTTACGGAGATATGGATTATACCAAAATCGGCGCCTTGCCGGCCGGACGCAAGCCATCGCAAACGGTGGTAATGAATGTCAAAAAAATGCCGGATATTGTTGCGGCGCTCCGGCGAAAACTGGCGGAAGGTGCGCGTGCCTATTGGGTTTGCCCGTTGGTGGAGGAGTCGGAAAAATCGGATTTGGCCGCCGCTACCGAACGTTGCGAAATGTTGCAACAGTATTTTGGCGATAAAGTCGGGCTGATTCACGGCAAAATGAAAGAATCCGAAAAAGACGCGGTAATGGAGCAATTTAAATCCGGCGTTAAAACATTGCTTGTCGCAACCACGGTAATAGAAGTCGGCGTCAATGTGCCGGAAGCAACGATAATGATAATTGAACACGCCGAGCGATTCGGCCTGGCGCAATTACATCAGCTTCGCGGGCGGATAAAACGCGGCAATGAGGCGGGAACGTGCATTTTGCTGTATTCATATCCTTTAAGCAACGTTGCCAAAGAGCGCCTGAATATTATGAAACAAACCGAAGACGGTTTTTATATCGCTGAAAAAGATTTGGAATTGCGTGGCGGCGGCGAGATTCTTGGCACGCGCCAGTCCGGATTCGCCCAGTTCAAATTGGCGGATATGTCCTGCCA
>CALXYD010000057.1 GCA_944392865.1 uncultured Alphaproteobacteria bacterium | reverse complement strand
ACAGGTTCATCCAAAAAACAATTCACAGGATTGTTTTTTGTGATAAACCCGGTCAAGCCAGTTGTAACGGCTGTTTTGGTTGCCTTACGGCAAGCCACAGCCTGACAACTGCTATAGCTCTCGGCAAAAACAATTCACAGGATTGTTTTTGCTCTGCGAGCCCTAGGAAGACATCTGCGGTTATTTCGCAAAAAAAATCCTCCTTTAAACACCCTGAATGGGCTTTGTTTTTAGGCACCGATTTTCCGCCTTTAAGGTGCGCGCCGCACGGGCAACAAGAGGCAAGCCGGACGGGTGAGGGCGTGCCACGAACGGGCGGGGAGGGGCGAACGCGGGGATAAGGCTTGCAAAAAAATAATTGACGGGGAATCTCTTTTGTGGTATTCTATTTTCATAGTTAATGTTTGAGGAGGATCCGACAATGGATGCAATAGCAAAATGGTTTGCGCAAACGTATCAACCTAGTCGTGAACGGATAAAAAGCGAGCAAGCGCAAGAATATAATAAGGAAGCAGAACAGAAATATATGGACGTCGTCAGGGAAAAGGCAAAAATACTGGAGATTGTTCCCGAGGAGCTTTATCTTGACCTCAAAAATATGAAAACAACTTATTCAAATTATTATGCAAATGTCGAGTATACAAACAAAGCGTTTCAGGGGTTGGATAAAGCCTTTGCAAACGAAGACGAAAAAATTATGAAAATTTCAAAAAAGGATTCTAACGGCTACGTTTTTTCGGAAACCAAAGATTTATTTGAGGACGTTAAGCAGCAAAGAATTTCCGATTATTTTTACAATGAAGTTCAAGATTTCAGCAAAGGCGGCCATTTAGAGACGTTTATTAAATTTTTGGGTGTTTCCGGTGATATTTCTTATCAAAAACTGGCAGAGCAGCCGGCTTTGTCAGATGATGACGTGCGCCAAATCATAGCCGAACTGCGCGGCAAGCAGGTTCACCGGCCGTATACATACAAGCTGGACAGGTCTTTGCAGGAATTTAATTTTAAGGATGTGCAGCTGTTTATCGCCCATCCGAAAGCCTATTCGCTTGATGAGGCGAATGAATTGTTGCGGGAAAAATGGCTTAAAGCCAATATAGACAAGAGCGATTACACAGATGTGTATACATTCCCGTCCGGCATGGGGATGAAAGAGGAACAAATCCAATTTCGGCAGAAGCTGGCAGATGCGTATCGGAAACTTTGCGGAGCAGATGTGTTTGAGGCTGTTCGCACCGAAAACGGAAAAGCATACGTTGATATTTTATACGATCTGGCGAGAAAAAACAGTTTCGACTGTTCCGATAAATATATTGAATTATGGAAAGAACATCCCGATTTCTGTATAGAGAAGATCGGACAACTACCGGATAAGGAAGGCGTTTTCCTTTTAATGCAGGCGGTGCAACTTGATGAAAACAGACGAGTTGCCGATACGGAAAGCAACCGCCAACTGATGGATGTTGTTGACAAGATAACTACACCGGAAAATGAGACGGCGCGACTTCTTTCCAGTTGCGATATAAAACGTGCGGCCTATGTGAGCTACGCCTTTCAGCATAATCGATTGAAAAATCCGCGAACACTGCTCGGCATGTTAAGTAGCGAGGCAAGCAATGTGAATGTGTTGGCTGCAGATATTATCTCCCAAAGTGAACGGATTGATAAAAATATTTTAAAAAAGGTTTATGAAACCGTCTGGCTGTATGACATAAATGTTTTGCCGGAAGAAAAACTAAAAGCCGATTATACCAGATTGTTTGGCGGTAAAATTGAAGATGCGCGCGACGGAGACGGTAGGTCCAAATTTGATATTTTGTGGAATGGCGGGTTTACTCGAAGGCTGGCTTCACAGTATGCCGACAAGCTTTTGGAAATCCCGTTAGACGAGTTGCGTCCGTTTGTTAAAAAAGCCATTGTCAGCGTTGATGAAAATCTTAAACCGAAAGAGGAATACAAAGCCTATTATAATGTTTTGAGCCGCCTTGTTGATAAATATGGCGTTGATAAAGTGGAAGCGGCCGGACTGAGTAGGTATTCTACGGCAGACCTTTTGAGCGGCAGATATGCCGAAGGCGTCAGAAATCCGGCGGAATTGGCTTATCTGCGGACTCATTCGCGTTCGTCCAAACTGGAAGAGTGTATGCTGCAAAATAATGATACGCTCTATACCATCAGAGATATTCCGTCTTTAATCAAAAACCATGAGGAAAAGGTTGATATAATCCTGAAACGCGATGGTTGGAAATTTTCTTCCGCAGAAGAAAAATACACGATATTTAACAATATGGTAAATGAGGGCAAATATTACCAAGAGCTTTATGCACCTTATATTGAGAAGATGATTGCCAATACGGATTTTCGTCCGGAAGAGGCGGCGAAATACAGTGATTATTCGGCGGGCAATATGTTGAAGTTTGTTCTGTATGAATATGGCAAAAATCCTGTTTTTGATAAGAAAGCTTTGGATTTTGCCTATAATCAGGCCAAGCAGGCAAACGCCATCGGCGATGAAGATGCGGATAAGCTTGCAGCGCTTGGCTATTCAATGAAATACAAATTTCCGCGTGAACTTATCAGTTACGGCGAGCATCGGAACGCATCGTTTTATCTTGATACGGATGATTTGGATAAGTATGATTTTGAGCAAAAGTTTAAGCTTGAATTTTCATATCATCCATCCAGCCACTCGCATACGACGTTTTTGAACGAGGCACTGCAATATAAATGTGCCGAGGCGGCGGTGACGGCTTTAAATTACGGAGCGAGCCCGTTTACCAAGGCCGGCTTTGCCATGGATAAATTTCAGGCGATGCCATTTGCCATGATGTTTAACCGCGCGCTGAAAAATAATGAAACACGGCAACTTGAGGAATTTATGGGGAATATTGCCTCCCATATCAAAAAAGAACGGATCGGTGTTTTTCGGGATATTTGGACAAGTCTCGGGCAAAAACTGTACAGCGACGTACGGGTTAAAAGAATTATCAGCAATACGGATGAAATATTGAGGCAACGCGATCCTTCCTATGGCAAATCAAATAATCAACCGGCAATAAGCCGGACGAAAGACGAGTTTAAGCGCTCGGACAAACAATCGGCAATAAGCCGGACGGAAGATGAGTTTAACCGTCGGATGCAGGAAAAACTCCGCCAAAGAAATGAACAGAACGATAAGGGAAAAAGCGAAGCCGAGAAGATAAAAGAAATGCGCCTGATTATTCAGGAAAAGATTGCCGAACGCGAGGCCGAAGCGAAATCTTCTTTGTCGCCGACTGAAACGGGGACGTTAATTCAAGAGATGTTTAAGAGCGATGAGGCGGCCAAGCCGTATGTCTTGGATATCATCAAGGCTTTTCAGAAAGAAGCGAAAGAAAAACAATCGGCGCAGGCCGAGGCGGCTCGCCAGGAAAAGAAAACAGGCGACAAAGGACAGAAAAACAAGAAAAACTTTGCCACTTTGGCCGAGTTGAAAAAAAGATTCAAAGACCGTTAATAACCAACCGGTCAGGCGTAAAGAAAAACAGACTGTTCTTGCGGACAGTCTGTTTTTGCGGTTAAAAAGTAATACTTTTCCTTTCATCTGGCGGCAATGCGGTTCGGCGGCTACATTACCTTTTCGGCGGCGTGTTTATACCGGCGCATCGGGCGAAAAGCCAGCGAAACAGCGTCGGCAAAGCCGTTTTGTTCCGGATTGCCTCTTTCATTTTCGTTTTCGCTTCCGTTTTCGCCGGCGCCGATTTCTTCGTCTGCCGGTTTCAAGGGGCGGCGAATATCCTGCATCCAGAGTTTGAAAGCCTCGTCGCTGCCGCATTTCTGCAACACCTCAACCGCGGCGTCCGCCAACGGGTAGCGGCTGATGAAATACATAATCTCCGCGTTGTTGCGGCGATACAGCAGTTCTATCTGCGCCAAATCGCACAAGCTGTGGTTGGCGAGATACAACATAATTTCGCGATGGTTGCCGCGTTTGATGAAGCGGACTTCCTGCTCCTCGCTGAAACAGTGCTTTTTGATATACGCTTTGATTTCCGCGTGGATGCCGCGCTTTAACAACAGCTTTTCGCTCGCCTCGCAGAGCTGGTGTTTGGACAGGTAGCTGATAATTTCGCCGCGGTTGCTGCGCTTTAACAGCATTTCCTGCCCGCCTTCAATGTTGTAGCGTTTGACATAGCTGACCAACACCGGGAAGGCGCCGTAGCGGAAAAAGAAATCTTCCGCCTCGCGGACAAAGCGCTGCCCTTTGATGAATTTCTCCAGCTTTTTGTTGCTGCTGAAGCGTATCATCTGCATTTGGTGCAGCTTTTTGGCCTCCTTTAAGTTGGTTTGGGTTTCTATCAAAAACTCAACCAGCTCGTAGGGACAGCGGGTCATAATCGCCATTTTTTCACGCCCGTTCAAGCGCCCTTTGGCGATTATCCGGCGGATAATCGCGGGATTGCCGCGCATTATCAGGTCATAGCGGGCAAAGGTGGACATCCGGTAACGCTCAAGATGGCGGAGAATATCTGCCGGCGTGCCGTGCCAGACCAGTTCCCGCTCGGGGTATTGCGCCACATCGTCGTGTGCATGCAAATACTTCATCACGGCATTGTATTCACCGTGATCAAGAAAGAGTTTCACCGTTTCCGGCGAATCGGCGGTTACCTCCAGGAGGGCGGCAACCAGTTCGGGTGTGTTGGCGCGGAAGACTTCAATCTTCGCGGCGTCGCACAGGCCGTATGCCTTGATGTAGAACAGGCTGGCGGCAAAGATTTTGCGCGCGATGAGCGGTTTTTCGGCCTTGCGGGAAAAACGCCGTTTGGCGATTTGCGCCATCAGTTCTTTCGGTTCGGCGGAACGGATGAACTCCAGTTCTTGTTCCAGGTTTTTCAATTTCATAACGATTGTGCCGCATACTTTACTTTGCGGGCTTTTTTAATTAGTTAATAATTCGGATTTTAATTCACTGACAGAGTCTTATTTTTGACAAAGCCAGTATAACCGGCGAATCCGCTTTTTGTCAAGAATAAAAAGCGGGTCGGGCGGAAAAATATGTCGGGTGCGGTTTGGCGCTATTTTGCCGGTTGTAACTTATCCGGCGCGCGGAGAATTAGGCGGCGGGCAATATTTACCGCTACATCTTATCCGGCGCGCGGAGAATTAGGCAGCGGGCGGGCAATATTTACCGCTACATCTTATCCGGCGCGCGGAAACCCAAGATGTTAATGCAAATATCCAACACGTTCAGCGTCAGGGTTATCAGGGCGACCAACGCGCGCAGGGTGTCTTTATTTTCTTCAGCCAAAATCTTCTTATCATGATAAAAGATATTGAATTTATTGGATATTTCATAAATGTATGAGCAAATCAGCGAGGGGGCGTCTTTCTTTTGCGCTTCGCTTACGGCGTGGCTGAAACGGGTCAGCGATAAAGCCAGTTCCCGTTCGCTTGATACGGAAAACGCCGGGGAAAACTGTTGCGCGCCGTGTCCGGCGGCGGATAAGGCGGCAGAAATGTCCGGGTGGCGCTCCTTTAACTTGGCAAGGATAGATTTTATGCGCACCATGGTATATAGGATATACGGGCCGGTGTTGCCCTCAAACGAGGCGAACTTGTCAATGTCAAAAATGTAGTTGCTTTCGCAGGGGTTCATCAAATCGCCGTATTTTATCGCCGCCAGGCCGATTATCTGTTTTAATTCCTTTAGCTCGGCGGCGTCCATTTCCTCTTCGCCTTTGATGGCGACTTTGCTTTCAACCGTATCCAACAGCTCGGAAAGTTTCATCGTGCCGCCGGAGCGGGTTTTGAAAGGTTTGCCGTCTTTGCCGTTGACGGTGCCGAAGCCGATGAACGACAACTCGGTTTCCGGGCGGACGACGCCGGTTTTGCGGGCGCAACGGAAGACGCGCTCAAAGTGCAGCCCCTGGCGCTTATCCACGACATACATCACGCGGTCGGGGTGAAAATCCTGCTCGCGCTGAACCAGAGTTGCCAAATCGGTCGTTTCATAAATCGCGCTGCCGTCCGACTTTAAGATAATGCACGGGGGAATCGGGGCGGTGTCGCTTTCTTCTTTTACATCCACCACCAACGCGCCTTCGCTTTTGTAAGCAAAGCCTTTATCCTGCATCATTTTAACCATTGCCGGAATATACGGGTCGGCGTCGCTTTCGCCCAGCCATAAATCAAAGTCCACGTCAAGCCTGGCGTAATTGCGCTTTAAATCCGGCAACGACACGCCGATAATGTGGCGCAACAGGGCGCGGTAGCCGCGGCGGCCGTCCTGCATTTCCTTGGTGGCGCGGCGGGCGGCTTCCAGATAGGCCTCGTCTTCTTTGGACTTGCCCGAAGCGTAGGGATATATCTCTTCCAAATCTTTTAAGCCAAACGGCGGTTCGGTGGGGTATTCGCCCTGATAATTTTCGTCAAAATAAGGTAAATCCGGTTGGCGCAGGCTCAATTCGTGGATAATCAGCCCCATCTGCAAACCCCAGTCGCCCAAATGCGCATCGGCGATGACCTTGTGTCCGGCAAAGCGGTTCAAACGCTTTAAGCACTCGCCGATAACTGCGGAACGCAGGTGTCCGACGTGCAACGGCTTGGCGACATTCGGCCCGCCGTAGTCAATGATTATCGTCTGCGGGTTTTCGGCTTTGGCAAAGCCGCAGTCCGGCGCGGCGCGCATTTCTTCCAGATAACGGCAAATGAATTCGTCTTTGACGGTGATGTTGACAAAGCCCGGCGCAACGACGGAAACCGTTTCCACTACATCATTTTCGGGCAGGGCGGCGATGACATCGTTTGCTATCATCAGCGGCGCCTTGCGATACTGTTTGGCGGCGGACATCGCACCGTTGCACTGAAACTGGCACAAGTCCGGGCGCGCGGAAACGACAACCCGCCCCAGGCCGGCGTCATAACCGGCATTGGCGAAAGCTTTGGAAAAAATTTCGCTTAAAACATCTATAACCGTTTGCACTGTTGGTTCTCCTTAGTTCACGTTTCTTTATTTATGGTATTATGCGACGTTGTCGGTGGCGGTTGCCGTTTTTTTTACGCCAGGCCGATACGCGGAATAAAGCCGCCGAGGTTTAAACCGCTTGCCTGTTTGGCTTTTTCCCAGCGTTCTTCAAAACTGGTGTCAAATATCAGTTCGCTGTTGCCGGGGACAATCAGCCATTCGTTGTTGAAGATTTCCCACTCCAGCTCGCCGCGTTTCCAGACGCAATGCCCCATGGCGATAATCTTTTTTTCCGGGCCGACGCCGTCCAAAATGTCCTGCAAAACGCCGAACGAATTGGAAATCGCAATTTCGCCCTGGACGCGCGCCGTCGGGTCGCTGCAGAAAATTTCATCGCTCGGGAACAATACGAAACCGTGCGCGGGGTTGACGGGGCCGCCGCTGTATAAATCTTCATAGACGCTACGGGCGGCGGGTTCGCCATCTTCGGTTTCTTCCCGTCCGTTTTTTTCCTGACATTCTATCGCCGCTGTGGCGAACATCAGCTTGTTGATGATAATCCCTTTGACGCTATCAGGCGAACAGTCGGTAATATACACGACCGCTTCGTCATATTTGTCTTTATGCGCCGAGCCGATATACACCAGACATTTGCCGGCCAGGGTCAGCTCATCATCGGTTTCTCCCTCATATTCCCGGTCATATATCGGTTCGGGCATCGGCTTGATACTCTTGGTTTTGCCGCTTTTTTTCCGTTTCATGGCGGCAAGAGCCTCTTTTCTGGCCTCAAGGCGGCCGCGCTGGTGTATCCGCAACACCGCTTTGCACAGGTCTTCGCGCAGCTTCAGTTCCCTCTCGCGCTCTGCCGAATCCGGAAAATCCTGCTCCATTTCCGCTAATCCGTCATCTTCTTTTAAGCGTCTGTTTTCTTTTTTTCCCATAAATTTCCCCACAATGTTTTTATTTAACAAAAGATGGTTGATTTTTTCCCGTTATCTGACTAATATTCATCTTATTAGCGCAGTCTTATTTTTAAATCAACAGCAAATTTAATGAATCGGTTTGTTTTTTATATAGGCGCCGTTTTAACGGTTTTCAACTTCAGCGTTCCGGTGGCAGCGGTGCCGGCGGCACAGGCTACGGGGGCGGAAGTGCCGGTCGTGGGCGGCGGTATGGTTGAGGCGGCGCCACGGGCAGTAAGTGGTGTTGCGGAGAGCGATGAGGTGGCCGCGCCACGGGCAGTGCCAGCGGCACGGGCAGTGGGGGCGGAAGTGCCGGTCGTGGGCGGCGGTATGGTTGAGGCGGCGCAAGATGAGGCTGCGCAAGATGAGGCGGCGGCGCGGGAAAAACGCCGGCGCAACAGCATG
>CALXYD010000056.1 GCA_944392865.1 uncultured Alphaproteobacteria bacterium | reverse complement strand
TTGGCATAACCGGGCAGCGCATTTGCGGTTTCCTTTTGGTATCTGCAGACGGCGATGCTTGGCATAACCGGCGCTAAATTCCCGCGGGAGAACAGCCATTGTTCAGACCACGGAACTTCAAAATAACAATTTTTTTTAATGGATTGAGGTTTTTAAAATGGCTAAGTCTAAAAAGAAGATTTTAGGTTTAATCAAGCTTCAAATTCCGGCAGGCAAGGCGAATCCGTCTCCGCCGGTAGGTCCGGCTCTGGGCCAGAAAGGCTTGAACATTATGGAATTCTGCAAGGCGTTTAACGCTGCAACGCAGTCTTTGGAACCGGGTATTCCGACGCCGGTTATCATTACCGCATACGAGGATAAAAGCTTTACGTTTGTAACCAAGCTGCCTCCGGTTTCTTACTACATCAAAAAAGCGGCGGGCGTGAAGTCCGCGGCCAAAGCTCCGGGCAAGGAAATTGCCGGCAAAATCACTATGGCGCAAGTCAAGGAAATTGCCGAAGCAAAAATGCCGGATTTGAATTGTGCAACGGTTGAGGCGGCGATGAATATGGTCAAAGGCCAGGCCGTTTCAATGGGTATTCAGGTAACGGAGTAAGGCCATGAGCGGAAAAAGATTAGTAAATGCGTATAAAAACGTTGACAAGAACAAGAGCTATTCTTTGAAAGAGGCGATTGCTCTGGTTAAAGCGAACGCGGTTGCCAAGTTTGACGAAACGATTGATTTGGCGATTAACCTCGGCGTTGATCCGAAATATGCCGACCAGATGGTGCGCGGCGTTTGCGGATTGCCGCACGGAAACGGCAAGACTATTCGCGTGGCTGTATTGGCACAGGGCGAAAAAGCCGATGAGGCAAAAGCCGCCGGTGCGGATATTGTCGGCGCCGAAAATCTGGTTGATTCCATTTTGGCCGGAAAAATTGATTTTGACCGCTGCATTGCTACGCCGGATATGATGGGCTTGGCTGGGCGTGTTGCCCGTGTGCTGGGGCCGAAAGGCCTGATGCCGAATCCGAAGCTCGGAACGGTTACGGCTGACGTTGCCAACGCTGTTAAAAAGGCGAAGGCCGGCGAAGTGCAATTCCGCGTTGAGAAAAACGGTATCGTTCATGCCGGTATTGCCAAGGCGTCTTTCAGCGAAGACAAAATCTATGACAATGCCAAGATGTTTATTGAAACGATTTTGAAAGCGAAACCGCAGACGCTCAAAGGGACATATCTGAAGAAGATTTCTCTGAGCTCAACGATGGGCGTTGGCGTGCGCGTTGACGCGTCCGCGTTGTAATTGCGGCAAAATTCAGTCGTTTTTGTTGTTGAAGCGCCCGGCGGGGGAAACTCTGCCGGGCGTTTTTGTGTGTGGCGGTGGCGGATTTTTATAGGGGCGATGGCGCGCGGGTTTTGGGGGAGAGGTGGAAGAGGCGGGGGCTTGACGGGCGGGTTTATGAGGTGGTGCGCGGGTT
The DNA here is from genome assembly GCA_944392865.1 of uncultured Alphaproteobacteria bacterium. GTDB lineage: Bacteria > Pseudomonadota > Alphaproteobacteria > RF32 > CAG-239 > CAG-267. The sequence goes on along the minus strand of CALXYD010000056.1, from coordinate 6,919 downwards.
TTATGGAGGAGCGCAGTATAAAAGCCCCGCAAGGCGGGGGCAAGTATGGCGTTGCCATACTTGTCGGATAGGCGGTTTAAGAGGAAAATTTTAGTGAAACGGTCGTGGTTGGCAATAAATATGTCAAAAAAATATTGACAAAATAGAAAAAAGTTATATTTTAGTCATGTAAAGGCAGACATATGTTTAATTATTCTAAAATTTTTTTATCATGAAAAGACAAAATGAGGTTGCGATGCGTCAGCATGCTGACGGTTCGCAGGAGAGTGTTCCTACGCGTTTTGAAGATGGTTCGCAAGAGAGGGTTCCTGCGCGTTTTGAAGAAGACGAACAGACGAGAGAAAATTTTCGCCTTATTGATGCCGCTATTGATGCTATAAATGCTATAAAAATCAAAAGCAGCAGCAGGCGCGGCGGGTTATTGTTTTGGTTTGTTGTGGTTTTGATTTTGATGGTTTTAACAGGCGGCGGCATGTATTACCTCGGAAGCAGAAGCCAGGAAACGGTTGCCGAAAAAACACAACAGACGACTGAACAAAAAACGGAGACCGAGCGGGTGATTTCTGAGGAAACGCGTCGAGAAAACATAAATGATGCGGCAGTAGCCTTAGATGTTGCTCAGGGTATGCCGGAATATCTGGCGCGTTATAAGCAGAAAATGATAGCGCGAGCACGTCAATCCGTAGTTGGACTTAAAGCACTAGGCGCTGGTGCAAAGCAACTGCAAGAAGCGGAACAAACGCTTGCCAATCTGCAGCGTATGACGCAAAAAGAATGGGAAGATAAGATTTCTTCTTCACTTGATGGGTGGAGAGGTTTTTTTATTTTCATAGCTGTTGCGATGCTGATTGCCATCCCTGGAGGTGCCAGTTGGGCATTTAGACGGTATAGTATTGACCGCTACAATCTGTTACTTTGGGGGTATACCCTCTTTGGAATTACGCTGATGTTGGTCGGAACAGTCTTTCTGGCTCCCTGGCTTGCCTACGCATTTGCTTAAGTTACCGTAATATTAAATCTCCGATTATTGAGCTGTTTTGGCGGTTCAATAGCCGGAGATTTTTTTGTAAGTGACAATAGACGGTTATTTCTTGATAAGATAACCTGTATTTTGGGAAAAAGTCCTTTGATTTTGTAACGTAGGTTCCATCCATAAAGACGGCCGTGATTTGCGGTATTGCGGTGTTCGTTCTGCTTTGTGGCGTAATTATTGCATACGGACGTTACCTCGGCGGTATCTCCGGCGTAGGAGTAGAACTCTTCATGTTGGTAACTTACGGTGTGTGCGCATTGTGTTTTTTCTTCAAACGGTGCCGCGAGGTGGATTTTCGCTGGCAGGCTGGGATGTTTACGGGTTTTTTTATCGCATATGCCGGTATTATAATCCAGCAGTTAGCGGTATTCTTTTTTGGCATCGTGTTTGGAATTGTCTCTTTTATTCTTTTTATCAGAAAGGTTATCAGACAGGTTAACAGAATGCTGAAAACTCTTAGGTGGTAAAATGAACAATGAAATAACGGGAAAACAGGGGATTACCTGCTTCCCGTTATTTTGTTACGGGTGGCGGAAAAGGCGGGGAAAGTGGGGGAAAATACGGCGGGAGATGTTTTTGCTTGACCTGAATGCTATTGTCGGTTATAATGTTCCCTAGTAGGGAGTTGAGTCGGGAGACATCATTATGGCGAAGGATATTAAAAAAGATTTGGCGGCAGCGCGGCTGGATGCTGAAAACAGAATGCGCGAGGTGGATTTTCAGGTGGATACGCTGAGCAACAGGACGGGTATCGGAGGTTATTTCTCGCCAGATGTCAATACACTTACGGTTAATTATGTTGAGGGCGAAGACAGCTTTAATTCGTGGAGCGGCAGTATGTCGCTTCTGATGCACGAGCAGAAACATCGGGACAATCAGGCGCTAGGAATGTTTGCGTATGCGCTTTCGCCGGAACTAGCGTACAAAACCGAGATGAACGACGAAATTTCCGCCAATATGGCATCGCTGGTTTATTTACGCGACAAATATTTGAAAACAGGAGATATTTCTGTTTTTGAAGAAGACGCTTCGCGTTTTCGTTTTTATACCGATGCCCTCAAAAGAGGAGAGATAAATCCGTTCAGCAACAAAAAAGAAGATTTTGACAAAGAAATGGCGCTGATTGCCAACGGAACGCGGGATATGTGGATGAGGAATTTTGCGACTACTGAAACTTATCTTGATGCGGGAGTCGATTCTGCTAAATTTTACGGCGAGAAGGACGGCAAGCACGCTGCCTATTATGACCAGAATTACGAGCAGGCGCGGAAAATCGCCTATACCATCGGCGGCGTGGATTTTTCCCAATATATGGACAAGGACGTGGAAATTCCCGATGCGGGCAAACGCAGAATAATGGGGAGTGAAAAGCTGGCGGAGGAGCTGGGTTTGCCGAAATATGACGGCAAAATGAGCCTGCTCCAGTATCAGAACCTGCTGCAGCATGCATTGGCGGTGCAGGATAATGGTTGCGGCTTAAAGTGTATGAATTTGTTTCCCGGCAATGACGATTTAACCATCGGACGCTTTAATACAGATATGGCGGCGTATGCGTATATGACGACGGGCAAACTCATGGATCATCAGCTGGAAAATTACGGCGATGCGCTTGACAAAGTCGCTAAAAATGACAAGGCGCTGATTGACGGGCTGGTCAACCAGGTGGCGCGGGATTATGCAGAGCGGGGCGAAAAGCTGCCGGAAGGCGATGATGAGGCTTATAACAAAGCGGTTAACGAACTTTACAGCGGGGAGGTTAAGTTTGATCAGGCTGATTTGAAGTATGAGGGGAAAGTCAACCTGCGGCAGGCGTTTAACCCGAAAGATGAACTACCGCTAAAAGAACTGCCGAAAGAAGCGGCGGAACTGCAGCAAAAAGTTGAGGATATGGGGTGGTGGAAACGCGGTGTGAAGCAATATACCCATTTCTTTGGCGAAACGAAGGAACTGAGCGAGTTGGACAAGCTGCCGGCGGTGGTTCGCTATCCGTTGGAGGCGCTGTGCGTGGGAGTCGGTGCGCCGGTTATTGCCGGAATCAAAAAATGCGGCGAATGGGGGAGCGATGCCATTGATGCCGTCAAGGGCTGGTTTGGCAATGAAGCGGACGAGAACAAGCCGGTGCGTCCGGTGGACAAAGACAAAAAACCGGAATACCGCGAATGGAGCCCGAAAGAGCGCGTTTCCGACGTGCAGAAAAAAGAGATGCTCAACCTGATGGCGGACGTTATCCGCAAGCCCGGAGAGCGCGGTTTTCCCGATGAGGTGTCGGCGCGAAGGGCTGCGTCAGGCCAATCGGCAGAGGCGGCGTCAACACAGCGGCAGGCGCTCAAAGGCGATATGCAAAAAGCCGCGCAGGATAAAGCGCGCATGATGAAGGTTATTGAAGGTATGAACCGGATTAACGGCGCACGGAACAGCTTTGACGTCAACGGGACGGTTGACACGTTGTATGGCAAATTCGGCGATAATGCGTATGACTTATTGGCCAAGGCGGTCAATGAACCGTATAACTTTGCGCAGAGCGTCGGCGATACGTCTATTACGACGTCCCGGGCGGCGGTTAAAGCCCTGTGCGAGGTTGATGAGAACAATAAAGCCGCGATAGTCAAGGCGGTGCTGCAAAACCGCGGCCGTTAATTATCGGGGGGCGGCGCTTTGGGGACGGCACCGGTTGCGATTAAAGTTTCGGATAAAATTTCAGATAAAAAAACACTGCCGGCGGCGGAATACCGCGGGCAGTGTCTTTTCTTTTTTACAGCGGGACGAATACGGCGTCTTCGGCGGGAACGGGAAGCGTGTGCTTTTTATAGGTTATTTCCACACTTTCGTTGCCGAAGTTGAACGCGCACAAAACGCGGCGCCGGCCGGATTTGTCCGTCCGCACATAAGCGATGACATTCTCATCCTTAATATCGTTTAAGAACAGAATGTTGCCCGGTTCATTGAACAGCCCCATCTTGCGGATGGCAATCGCCTGTCTGGTCTGCGCCAATACCGATTTGTCGCCGGTTTGGTTGCTGACGGCGTATTTATACTGTTCTTCGTCCGGGTGCAACGCCATTTTGCGGGAGATGTCATCTTCAGCGTCGCTCATCGCAAAACCGGCGCGGGCGGCGTCCCATGGCGAGTCAAAGTCTGTCCACACGTCAAGCGGGTCGTTGGCGCGGTTTTTGCAGGCGGCGAAAGACTGCGGATTGGGCAGCCCCAGTTCGTCGCCCTGGAAGAGGCAGACGCTGCCGGGGAAAGTCAACAGCATACGCATCAGCAAAGCGCCTTTGGCCGGCGTGTAATTTTCACCGAACAGGCGGGTGCCGGCGCGGACCATGTCATGATTGCTCAGAGCCCAGTTTAACTTTTCGCCGAACGGAGAAACTTTCAACTGCTTTTGAACCTGCGGCCGGATATCCTGAAAGTTGCCTTTCAACGCTTCGGCATAGCAGGCGTCCACCTTGAGGCGGGAAACAATCTTCTTACTGCGACCGATACCTTTTTTGCTTGTGTCATACCGATACTCGGCCAAAAGCGTTTTGGGTTCGGGATAGGTGTTACACAAGTCTTTAAGCCGGTTTAAGAATGCCGTTCCTTCTTTGGTGTTGAGGTCGTAGAGGTGTATCTGCTCGCCGTTTTTATCCAACGGATTGTCGTGCAGGACAGTTCCGGCCGCGTAATGCGTGGCAGCATCCAGGCGGAAACCGTCTACACCCATGTCAAACCAATACTTCGCAATGCTCAACAATTCATCTTGCACCGCCGGGTTGGCAATGTTCAGATTTGGCATTGAATAGTCAAAACTGTGCATATAGAACTGTTGACGCTGTTCGTTCCACATCCAAGCAGATGAACCGCTGGAGTCCCAGATAGATTGCCAGTTGGTCGGCGGCAGAGGTTTGCCGTTGGCGTCAAATTCTGTGGCATCGGCCCAGATGAAATATTCATCATAGGGCTTTATGCGGCGCAGACTTTGCTGAAACCACTCGTTTTCATCGGAGCAGTGATTATACACCTGATCAATGATGACGCGCAGACCGTGGGCGTGAAATACCCGGCACAGTTCGGCAAAATCTTCTTTGGTGCCGAACATCGGGTCTATGTTGCGATAATCAATGATGTCATAGCCGAAGCCGAAACCGCTCCATGGATAGAAAGGCGTAATCCAAACCGAGTCCACGCCCAGAGAGGCGATGTAACCGGCACGGGCGGTTATCCCTTTCAAATTGCCGTAAGAACCTAAATACTCATCGCCGGCACTTCCCGGTGCGTAAGCGAACGTCAACGGATAAACCTGGTAAATGACCTGGTTGTTCTTTGGTTTTGTGTTCATAATAATTGTTTTTTAATTGTTGGACATAAGATTATTTATCTCGGGAGTGCGTATAGCAGATAATTTTGGCAAATGCAAGCGCTTTTTTTATGTATTTGTCAAATATGCGGGTGTTGCGGGGCGGGGTAAGCGGCAAGGTGTGGAGCGGGTGTGTTGCGGAACGGAAGGCGTAAGCGGCAGGGGAGGAGCAGGGGCAGCGTTTGTATGTGGCGGGCGGGCGGCGGCGGGATGTGTAGGGGGGTGAAACGGGATGCATACCTGCGTTAATGTATGGCACAAAATTTTGTTTTGCATTATTTTTTTTTAGAAAAAACGTTGACAGCAGCCGGCGTTGGTGGTATACTTAGTTAAACGCGGTGTTTGCGGGCGTCGGTGCCTGAGGTATACCGTTAACGGCTTTGCGGAGAGGATTTTGCCTCGTCGCCGGCTTATTCGGAGGAGGATATGATTATGACTGATACAAAAGACTATACCGTGGAAATTACGGCGCCGTGGGATCCGCTAAAATGTTTCAAAGCGATGGAAGAGCAAAGCCATAAAGGTATGACTGCGGCGTTCGGCGAAGAAATGCTGACGCATACCAATAATCCGAAAATTATGTCCATGCTGGCGGAACACGCGGCGACGGCGGTGGCGCACGGCGCGGATTTTGCCGATTATGAAAAGCTGGTGTTCGGTATGGCGGCGGGGCGCGATATGCGCGATGATACCGCCGATTTTTTGCGACAGGCGGCGGAACGCGGCGGCAAAGCGGCAGAGTTTGACTATGTGGCAGCGTTGCCGAAATTTATTGACCGCGACAGCAAACGGACGAATATGTATGACGCCTGGCACCTTAAGGAAAAAGCCAATCTTACCGGGGTTGATTTTACCGGCTATACGGCGGTCGGATTTGCGCCCGAAGCCAAAGAAATTGATTTGACGCGCGCGCAACGTATTCCGACGCAGGCGTTTGATTTCAGCCAACTTAAAGAACTGCGCTCGCTCAGCCTGGCGATGGCGGATACGTCGCGGGCGGCGGTGTTGCGGCTGCCGGAAGGGCTTGAAGAACTTGATATTCGCAAGAATCACCGGTTGGCGAAAGATTTGCGCGGGCAGAAAAATCTGAAATCTTTGTGTCTGGGAGAAGAAAAATTAGGCGCGGAGGCGGTTCGCCTCCCGGCTGGTATTGAAGAGCTGATTTGCGTTGATGCGACAGGTCTGGCGCCGGTCGCGGCACAGCTCGGCGATTGTCCCCAGCTTAAAAAAGTTTCGTTTATCCAATGCGATATGCGGGCGGCGGGGTTGACAAGCCTGCCTAAGGGCATTGAAGAGCTGGAAATTTCTTTCCCGCAAAATCTGGGCAAAGAAGTGGCGGACTTATCCAAATATAAATCGCTTAAATCAGTCAAATTCAACGGCGTTGATTTTTCCGCGGCCGAAGTTAAACTGCCGGCGGGGTGCCGTGCCGAGATCAACGGCGAAGTGGTGGAGCGTCCGAAAGAAGAAGCGCACAAATTCAGCGAAATTAAGATGGATAAGGTGGTAGCAAGGAAGCAGGGGCAGCAGCGCGCGTAAAGGTTTTT
>CALXYD010000055.1 GCA_944392865.1 uncultured Alphaproteobacteria bacterium | reverse complement strand
ACTAACTTAGCAAAAGCTTGGGGCTCTTTGAAAGCAATATCAGCCAGCACTTTACGGTCAAGCTCAATACCTGCCTTGGAGAGCCCGCTGATAAATCGGGAATAGGTCATATCGTTCAAACGTGTTGCCGCGTTAATACGTTGAATCCACAAAGAACGGAAATTTCTCTTCTTTGCCTTTCTGTCACGGTAAGCATACTGCAAACCTTTTTCAACTTTTTCAACGGCTACTCTGAAAACGTTTTTATTGCGGCCTCTGTAACCTTTCGCCATAGCCAAAATCTTTTTATGACGGGCATGAGCCGTAACACCTCTTTTTACGCGAGACATTTACACATCCTCCTACAACTACAAATAAGGTAAAAACTTTTTAACAATCTGGACATCAACTTCTGAAAGCAAAGTTGTGCCGCGGGCTTGTCTTTTCATTTTCTGGGTTTTGCAGAAGAGGCAGTGTCTCTTTTTCGCAAAATTTCTTTTCAATTTGCCGGTTCCGGTAACGCTGAAACGTTTCTTCGCCGAACTTTTTGTTTTTAATTTAGGCATTTCAATCCCTTTCAAAAATTAAGTTTGGATTCATCACAACAGGAAGGCATGCCGTTAGCCCTCTCGGTTGTCTGAGCTTTTATACTACAATATTTTAAAATGTAAAGTATTTTTTTAACTTTTTGGCGCGATATATTGTGCTTTGGGAATAAAAATATAATGTGTATGGTTCAAAAACGTTCCTGTTTGTGGAAAAGGCAAATAGGCCGGCGTAATATATAAATAGTAGCTCTTATTGTTGCGGATATATCGCCTGTAAGCGGAAAGCAGATCCGCCCCGATAACAAGAACGGAATAAAGGTCATCAGAAAGCTGTTTGCCGGTAACAATATCTTTATCCCACCGGGAATAAAGCGGATTTTCAGGCGGCAGAGCCAATTTTTCACGTTCAAAAAGCAGTTTTAACGGCAGGGAACTATAAGTAACCGGCATAATTTTTGTATCCGGAAGCGTATGCTCCCGAATAATATCCGCAGTTTGCGTTTGGGCGGATACGGGAATATTGATATCCCAAAAAATCGCTGCCGCGCCGCGGATGACCTGCAACGCCATTAACAAAACAAAAAAGGCATTTGCTCGCACCGGCTTTTGTCCGGATACGGAAATATAGCAGACAAACAAAAACAGTCCCCAAACCAGTCCCTGATGGTAAGAAAGGGGAATGGCTAAATAAAAAACAACCATAAAAGCCAAAAAGCAAACAAACCCGATACGGAGCGCTTTAATTCCGCGCCATGTATGGGAAGCTGCAGCGACAACGCCGTTGCGCATCAAATAAACGCATAACATGATGTAAAAGGCGATAATAAGAGGAAAATTAAGCAGGGAATAAAACAGATGTTTCAGGATATATAAAAGATAATTTTGCGTATATAAATATCGGGAGTATATGCTGACGGAAGTCATATCGTTGAAACTCATCTCGGGCAGGGGAAGCATTTGCCAAACCAGTACAAAACCGAAAAAAGCCAACATAGACATAGGCAAAAGATAAGGTTTGATTTTGCCGCACATAATCTGCCACCCCTCGCAAAACCAAGCCACTCCGAGCACAACGGCAACCGGTGCGTAAAAAGTTGTTGATTCCGCCAGAAGCAAAAGAGACGCCGCGTATGCGAACCGGTGCGAATGTCTGTCCTTGTAGAGCAATCCTGTCAAAGCCAGCGCCAAATAACCCAAACAATAATTTCTTGCGATAACATTGTATTGATATATAAAATACTGCCCGAAAGGAATAAGGATTTTATATACCGGCGGAATATCATACCGAAACAGGATAATCCATATCGTAACCGCCATAATAACGGTAGAAAGAAACAAAACATCAGGTGTATTGAAACAATAAAGTAATAATTTCAGCAAAGCTATCCATAAAACCGGCTGTCCTTCGTGATGTGGAATATAAGCAATAATTTCCGACCAGCCGGCCTCTTTGGCGATTAGCCACGCCTGCACTTCATCTGCCCAGCGCTCGTGGTAGCCGGCAGTCAAAAGAGAAATACCGATAAACAGCCCGAAGACAACATATTGCCACAAAATTATCCGTTTACTTTCCATCTTCGTCCCTGCCGCTTAAAACTGATTTGCGTTTGATAAACAAAAGAATTCCTTGTTCAAAAAATATGTATCCTTTATAGACAGCCGCCGCCGGAATATCATAAACGTAAAATTTATTCGGATTTTGATAATAGTGCAAATCCGCGTTTGCCGCCTCAGCGGTGTCAACAGCCAAAATATCATCGTGTCGGTTAATAAGCGTCTGAATGGAAGATATATCATAAGTAGCCCAATTCTGGTACATACGTTCTTCGGGGGAAATATACAGCCTGTTTCTGCCGAGTAGTTGTTTTAACGGAATGGTGTGGTAACCGGCTACGGTAATTTTTTCTTTGGGGTATTGCTGTAATATTTTCATTGTTCCAAATTGTGCGGAATATGGCTTGTCAATATCATAACGGATGGAAGTAACACTCCAAAAAATATGCATAACCGCGCACGCGGTAAATAAATAATGTCTTCCCCGCCGGACATAATCGGGAAAAAACATATAGGTTGAACATAAAAATAATCCCCAAATCAGTCCTTGGTGATAATACATCGGGCGGATAAAAGCGTATGCCAGAATAAAACTGCCCCACACGGCCACAAAACGCATAACAACGCCGCTATTCCGATAGACATCTTCATAAAAGGTTGCGCTCAAGGAGTTTCTAATCATAACCCAGGCTGTAAACCCCATAAAAAGCAAATTTAGCCAAAGGTTTTGCCCGATAAAAAAAGCTTCCGCCAGATGTATCGGCAGAAAAGCCGGGGAATTGTCAATATGGCTAAGGCGCGCCGCGTATAGGGTCGTGTTGAACGGTAATATCTGCCATAAGGTAAATAATCCCGCGATACAAAGAAAGCCGAACGGTAAATAATAGTTTTTGACACTTCCGCGGTGGTTCTTATAGGCTTCTGCAATCCAAAAAAATCCAAGCGCCGCCGCCGGCAAGGCAAAAACCAAACTTGCCTCTGCCAGCAAAAAGAGGTTTGCCGCATAAGGCCATCGGTGGATGTGGCGTTTTTCATATAAAGCGGCGAGCAAGGCCAAAGCCAGATAACTCAGGCAATAGTTGCGCGCGATAATGTTGTATTGATATAAAAAATAATGTCCGAACGGTAGCAGAAACTTATAAGCTGGAGGAATTTTGCATCCAAAAAGAAAAATCCCCACCGCCGCAGACATAATAAAAACGGAAATATACGCAATATTAAAAGATTCGCCGAAAACTGCCGCCGACAATTTTAACAGCAAATACCACAAAGGCGTATGCCCTTCCTGACGCGGAATTTGCGTCATCAAGTCGTAAAAACCTGTTTCCTGCGCAATAAGCAATGCCTGAATTTCATCTGCCCACGGCTCGTGATACGGAACAATCATAACCGATATGACGACAAACAAAATCCAAATCATACCGCACCACCATATATGCGGTATATTGTCCGATTTAATCTTGCTTATTCTCTCCGCCATTATTTTGTTCAAAGATTAAGGCAGGCCGCAAGCCTGCCTTTGTGGTTAATCCGCGGCTTTGATTTCCAAGTGCAAATCTTTAAGCTGTTGCTCGGTAACCGTGTTCGGCGCCTGCATCAGCAAATCCTGCGCTTTGCCGTTCAGCGGGAACAGGATAACATCGCGGATAATCGGCTCGTCCAGAAGCAACATAACTGTCCGGTCAATTCCCGGTGCGCAACCGGCGTGCGGCGGAGCGCCATACTTAAACGCGTTAATCATTCCGCCGAATTTGTTATCAACAACGCTGTGGTCATATCCTGCCAATTCAAAAGCTTTATACATAATTTCCGGCTTATGGTTTCGTACCGCGCCGGAAGCCAGCTCAACCCCGTTGCAAACCATGTCATACTGGTAGGCTAAAATCTCAAACGGATTCTTATTTAACAGCGCATCCATTCCGCCTTGCGGCATTGAGAACGGGTTGTGCGAAAATTCAACCGCGCCTGTTTCCTCATTTTCTTCATAAAACGGAAAATCCACAATCCAGCAAATACGGAAGGCGTCTTTTTCAACCAGATCAAGCTCTTCTCCGAGTTTTGTGCGGACTTTCCCGGCAAATTTGCTGATAAGTTTTTTATGGCCGCCCATAAAGACAATCGCATCGCCGTCTTTGACGTTAAACAAAGTTTTAAGTTCGCTCATCTTTTCTTCGCTGAAGAATTTGGCGATTCCCTTTGCGCCGTTGGCAGATAATGCAACGTATGCCATTCCGCCGAAACCTTCTTCTTTCGCAAAGCCGTCCAGCTTATCAAAAAAAGACCGCGGTTTGTCGCCGGCATTGGGGATAACAATAGCCCGAAGCTCTTCGCCGCTTGCTGCCTTGCCGTCATAAACGCCGAAACCGGAATTGCCGAAGAAAGAGGTCGCATCCTGAATAATCAGCGGATTGCGCAAATCCGGCTTGTCCGAACCGTATTTCAACATCGCTTCCTTAAAGGAAATCCGACGGAATGGCGCCTGATCAACTTTCTTCCCGTTGCCGAATTCGTTAAAAATCGCCCCCATCGTCTTTTCCATTACCGCAAAAACATCTTCCTGCGTGGCAAAAGACATTTCCATATCAAGCTGGTAAAATTCGCCGGGACTGCGGTCGGCGCGCGGGTCTTCATCACGGAAACACGGCGCAATCTGAAAATACTTGTCAAAGCCGGAAACCATCAGAAGCTGCTTAAATTGTTGCGGCGATTGCGGCAGAGCATAAAATTTCCCCGGATTGAGGCGTGACGGAACCAAAAAGTCGCGCGCTCCTTCCGGCGACGAAGCCGTTAAAATCGGCGTTTGATACTCAAGAAAGCCCTGTTCGTTCATCAACTCGCGCATACGCTTGATAACATTGCAGCGTAAAATAATGTTGTTATGGATTTTTTCCCGCCGCAAATCCAAAAAGCGGTATTTAAGGCGCATTTCCTCGGGCGCATTGTCCTCGCCGAAAACCTGTATCGGCAAAACATCGGCCATGGAATGCAGTTCAACGTGGTTGACTTTGACTTCAATATCGCCGGTCGGCATATTTTTATTGACGCTCTCGCGCATAACCGCCGTCCCGTCCACCGTAATAACGCTTTCAACCCGGATTCCTTCCAGCATATTAAACAAATCGCTGGAGCTGTCCACCACGCATTGCGTAATGCCGTAATGGTCGCGCAAATCAATAAAACATAAATTGCCCAGATTGCGTTTGCGGTGTATCCAGCCGGAAAGTTTAACTTTTTTGCCTGCATCGCCGGCTCTCAGTTCGCCGCAGGTATGTGTTCTGTATTCAATCATTAAGTACCCCTGCAAAGATAATTTTAACCTCAATGCAGCCATTCTTATCCTAAAAAGGCATAAATGCAAGCTAAAATTAAAAAAATCTTAAACAATCCCCCGTAACATACTTAAAAAAGCAAGGGAATAACCAAATGAATTTAATTGATACGACAAAAGAGCTGCAAAACGCCTGTAAAATATTAAAAAAGCAAAAAATAATCGCCATAGATTGTGAATTTATCCGTGAAAAAACGTATTTCCCCATTCCCTGCCTGATACAGGTAGGCTATGAAGACGGCGCGTTTTTAATTGACCCGCTTGCCAAAGAAATGGATTTTGCGGACTTTTTTGCCTTGTTGCAAAATAAAAAAATCCTGAAGGTTTTTCATTCCGGGCGGCAGGATATTGAGATTTTATATAATCTGTCGGGAAAAATCCCCGTGCCGGTTTTTGATACCCAGATAGCCGCACAGGCTTGCGGCTTGGGAGAAAGCGTCAGTTATGAAAATCTGGTGCGCGTGTATTGCGGCGTGGAGTTGGATAAATCCTGCCGTCTGACTAATTGGCAGTTGCGCCCTTTAAGCGCAAATCAGCTGGAATACGCCGCCGGCGATGTAACCCATCTGATAACTTGTTATAAAAAAATCGCCGCTTACCTGAAAGAGAATAAGCGTGAAAACTGGATTGCCGAAGATTTGGCCGATTTGTCGGATATTTCCCATTACGAGCAGGAACCGGAAAACGCCTGGCTGCGGATTCGCCATAACGGGCATTCTCTGGCGTTTTTAAATGCGCTGAAAGCGTTGGCGGCCTGGCGGGAGAAAATGGCGATTGAGCGCAACCTGTCGCGCCAAAACATTATTAAAGATGAATTTTTAATCAACATCGCCACGGCTTTTCCGAAAAGTATGGAAGAAATGAAAAGTGTGCGCGGTATTCGCCCCGATATTGCCAAAAGCAAATTGGCTAAGGAAATGGTGGAAATTTTAGCCGCCCTGACCGAAGATAAATTTGACCATGGTTTAAGCAAAGCCGTTCGTGACAAAGAAGTCGCCTTGCCCTCAAGCCTCCACTCGTTGTGTGAGGTGTTAAAACTGCTGCTGAAAATAAAGAGCAACGATTACGGTATTGTCTCGCGCCTGATAACTTCTGAAAAGAACTTGCGCGAATATATCAAAAATCCCAAAGCCAAAAATCAGATTCTCAAAGGCTGGCGCTACGACATTTTCGGCAAATCCGCCGAGGCTTTTCGTCAGGGAAAACTGGGAATTGCTTATGACGCCGCAGCCAAAGACGTTGTCATCAAAGAACTGCCTTGAGTATTTAAGAGAAAGGAATAAAACGATGAAAAAATTTTATCTGGCGTTTGCCGCTTCAATGATTTCGCTGAATGCACACGCATTTATTCTCTCGCCCCACGTCGGGTTGGATTATGTTTCGGCAACGCCGAACGGATATGGCGATATTGACAGCCTGAACGGCGGTGTGGTAAGCGTTGGCGTTAAAGCGCTTGGCTTTTTGTCGGTAGAGGGTTTTTACCAGCAATATGCGTCAACCGACGCGTTTGGCGGCAGTAAAACCAAACCGGCGGCGTATGGTATAGATTTGGTTTCCGATACGTTGAATTTGGGCGTGGTAGAGTTGCTGACAACCGTCGGTTACGGCAAATACACGTTAGACGGCGGCAATCTGGATAAAAAGATGGATAAGTTTGAGGGAACGGCCTACCGTGCCGGTATCGGCGCCCAGTTTAACCTGAACGATAACATCGGCATCCGCGCGATGTATCGCTATGTTTTCCCCGAGGATGATACATTTAAAAAGAATGTGCAGGAATTAACCGTCGGTATCAGGTATTATTTCTTCTGAGCGGTAGCATCAGAAAAGTAAAAAACAAAACGTTTTAGGCTTGAGCCATATTTTTTATCGGCGGCCGTCTCAGCGAAAAAATATGGTACGATTATTTTCATCAACATTAAAGAAGGAGGAAACAAATGTTAACGGCAGAAGAAAGGCAGGCAATATGCGATGCCCGCGACTTTGATGATAAATTATTGCAAGGGATAGTTGATTATACGGTTACCCGGATGAAAAACAATCCCTATTGCCGTCGGATTCTGGAGGGTGCGAATTATCAGGAATTTGCAAGTTCGCCGCGCCGTCCGGATTATTTTGATGAAAATCATTTTTATCTGGAAAAAATTTATGTCGGTCATAATAGCGGCGGTGCCGGCGGACATTGCACCAAAGAAATAATGGAGGAAGACCCAGCCGCGCCGACCCGTGATGCCGTCTACTTAAATCGGTATGATCAGATAGGTTTTCTTTTTGATGCCCTGGAAACTATGGCGAGCCGTGGAGATGAAACTGCTAAGGAGCTTTTAACCCGTGAAATTCCGCCGCGCCCGCATTCTTCCGAGCGTAAATTTATGGAAATGCAAAAGTTTGCTGAACTTTGCACAATAAATAATCCTAAGGGGGAAAGGCGTCTGGATAATATATGGCGCTATGAGCAAATAAAAAATGATATTATGGATAAAATGGTTAAAGAGCCAAAGTTTTGCCAAAATCTTATGAAATTATCATCAGATATACTATTCAATGAGGTTGCGCACGAATGCTCGCACGGTAATCAAATGAATTTCGGTGCCAAATGGTCGGCGCAGGAAAGCCGGTCGCTCTATGGCACAAGGGCAGATGAAGAGGAAGAGAAAAATATAAAAAAACTGAAAGGGGAAATAAAAAGGGAAGATTCCAGAGATGAACAAATCAGCGGCCGTGGCAATGAGGTCATAGCTGAAGCTGGTGTGATGGCACATAGTTATATTGCCATGCTGTCGGAAAACCCAGATAAGGCAGCAATTGAGGTTGTTAACAAATTCTTTTACGATAAACGTCTTTCCGAGGCAAATAAAATGAAAGAAATCAGCGAGGAAGAACGTGCCGCGATGTTTGCGATGGAAAACGGCACCTACACGCCGGATGCCGTGAAAAGGCAGCAAAAGTTGGCGCGGCAGATTTTTACGAATATCTGCCGGGATTTCGGTGAGATGCACATGTCAAGAATAGATAAA
>CALXYD010000054.1 GCA_944392865.1 uncultured Alphaproteobacteria bacterium | reverse complement strand
GAAACTTGTAACGGCGTGTTTTTTTTGCTTGCGCAATTAGGGAAAATGTGATACAATCTTCTTTGTCAATATAAGTTTATGGGTATTATTTTAAAGTTCTTTTTCGGGTTTGTTTTTTGGGGTTACGGTGGTAATCAAAACAAGGCGAATCGGCAAAAGTTTTTTAAACGATGTCCATAAACCTTTTTGACACTTTATTAACCCTTTAAATAAAAAAAGACCATGAGAAAGAACATTGCATTTCTCAACAGCCGTTTCTTCAATGGGGCAGCTGTGGTGTTAGCTCTGGCTGCATGCGGCTGGACAGTATTAAACCTTTTAAGCGTGCTGCTGGCCGGAGGCGCCTATCAGGCGGCATTGCAGGCTTGGGGCGTGAATTTCTTAGCCGGCGGGCTGGCTGTTTTGGCTGCCTCTCTGGCCGGAAAGTCGCTCAAACTGCGCTTTGTTCGCTGGTGCGGCGTCGGCGGGCTGCTGGCCGTGTCATTTTTTGGCGCAATCGTGGTTATCAGTGCAATTGCTGCCGGATATTACTGGCAGGCTGCCGGATTAGCATGGTTCTCCGCTTTGCTCGTGTTTCTCGTTCTTGTCGTGACGAGCTTCCACGTGCGCAAGGCGATTGAGGAACAAACCACGGCAGCGGCTTAAAACTAAATTGACGGAAAGTACGGATTTCGGCGGGATTTCTCCCTCCGGCTCCGTGCTTTTTTTGTATTTTGCACTTTTTTCATAAAATAGTTGATATTTGCAAAAATGTTGCTACATTCTTTGTAAAATTGATTTTTTCAAAGAGGGAACAGATGGAAAGCGATGAATATTATATGAGCTTGGCGCTCAAAGAGGCTAAAATGGCGTATAGCGAGGACGAAGTGCCGGTCGGGGCGGTGTTGGTTGCTCCCGACGGCGGAATTTTGGCCGTGGCGCATAATTCTTCGGAGCATGGTTTGCACGCGTTGGCGCACGCGGAAACGGTCGCTTTATCCATCGGGGCGATTTCTTTAGAGCAGAAACGCCTTTGGGATTGCAGCCTTTATGTTACGCTTGAGCCTTGCGCGATGTGTGCGGCGGCGATTTCTTTTATGCGTATCAAACGTCTGGTTTACGGGGCGGCTAATCCGAAAGGCGGTGCGGTTGAAAACGGTGTGCGCTTTTATGACTCGCCAACGTGCAATCATCGGCCGGAAGTGGTCGCCGGCGTGATGGCAAAAGAATGTGGGGAGATTATGAGTAAGTTTTTTGCGCAGAAGAGGGTGGAGGAAGGAGAGGAAGAGAGTGAAGAGAAAGAGAAAGATTTGAGCATCTAATTGTGGGGGAGGGGCTCGTATAGCACCGGTCATTATCGTCAATTTGCTCCCTTATGTACTATCTGTGTACACCGCGGTCGCAAATTGACTTCAAGCACCGGCACTATCCAAGCCCTTGGTGTGGCTGCGCCACAAGTTTAAATTTTTTTTGGGGGCGTGCTAAAACGCCGTCATGATTGCGGGAAGCCTCCCTTATGTACCCTTTTTTATGTACACCGCGGTCGCAAATTGACTTCAAGCACCGGCACTATCCAAGCCCTTGGCGTGCCTACGGCACAGGTTTAAATTTGGGGGCGTGCTAAAGCGGTGCGCGCCGCACGGGCAGCAGTGGCCGCACCACAGGCAACAATGGGCGATGTGCTACAAACGGGGTTTGTTTTTTGGCGTGGCTGCGCCACAAGTTTAAATGGGGGCGTGCTAAAACGGTGCGCGCCGCACGGGCAACGATGATAAAGCCGAAAGGGGCTCCACTCCAAGACGGGAGCGGCGGTTGGCCGTTTGGGGGCCGGATAGATACCTCTGCGATAAAAGATAGGCTAAATAACTCTGCGATAAAATATCACTTACATACAAAAAAATGATTTTTTGCTACTTGACAAAAAATGAAAAAGTTTTTATACTGCTCTCCGCTTTAATAACTTTATGTTTAATATTAAAAACTATTTTCATGAAAATTATTAGAATTGTCAATCCGAGTGAGATTGAGAACTTTTCTGACGACCGCTTGATGCGCGTGCTGACTTTTGAAAACGGGTGTTACGCTTTGCATTTTATTGCTAAAAACAACCGGAGCCACCTCTCTTTGTTTGACGCGGAAGGCGGGCTTATCCAAAGAAACGTTAATGCGGAAAGCGCTTACGTTTTTGCGAACGGCAATTATATTCTGATGTTTGAGCCGACTAATCCGACGGCCAAGTCCGGCGGTGTCCGTTTGCGCCGCGAGTATCGTATGTTTTCCAAAAACGGCGGGCTGATATGCGATAACATCAGTTACTTTATTCCGCAGGAAGACGGCGGGGTTATTTTGGCGCAAGACGGTCGGGATAACCTTTACGACGCGTCGTTCCGGAAAGTTGGGACTCTGCCGCATCGCGCCGTCAGCCAGAAAAACGGCTTTTCCATGTCGGGCGGGGTTTGGAAAATGCCGGATAAAGCGGTGTTGCCTCCTTGTCTGGCCAATGCGCACGATACGCACGTTTTTGCCAACGGCAATATCAGCTGCGTGCTTGGCGGCATGCTCTGTTTCTTCCGCAAAGGGGAAGACGAGCCGCTGGTGGAGTTGGAATTTCCGATAGACGAGAATGTCTGCTTTTTGCCGGACGGACGCTATTGGCTTGAAGAAAGCGGGCTTTTATGCAATCAGGCGCATAAAGCGGTGCGCGACAAGGTGGATTATGTTGCCGACCTCGGCGATGTCTATGTGGTCAGCCAGAAAGCCAAAGGCGAGCAAACCGTTTTTGACGACAAGGGCAATATGATTGCCGGCGGACAAGAACTGGTGCGCAAGTTTAACGGGATTATCGCGATGCACGATTTTGACGGCAAGTTGCAGTTGCTGCTGAAAAACGGACGGAAAATTTTGCCACCGGTGTCCGATGACGCGATGGTTTTTATCCAAAGCGCGATTTGAACGGTTTGCGAAAAAAAGTAATTAGACAAAAAGAGAGCGCCTGTCGGTTAGGACAGCCGCTCTTTTTTTTGCGCTTGTTTTTTTGGGGGGCTGGCGGCTATTTCCGTATTCTCCGATTGCCGGCGAACATATACAACACCATAAGAATGACCAATGCCAGCAAAACCCAGGGCGGATTTTGCGTCGCCATATAGGCCAGCGCACCGGCAAACAACAGCGCGTAGATGAGAAATCCACCCAAAAACAAAGTCATAAACCGGCCGATTTTTTGTTTTTCCGCCGGCGTTGCATACGGAGTGCCGGCGTTCGGGTGGCGCCGCTTCCAATTCATAAACCAAAACAGGGCGATAAGGCAGGCCATAATGCCGATGGTGCCGAACGCCGTAACGGCTAATTGCAACTGTTCCATAGTAATTGGTATTTAATAGTTTAACAAAATGATTCAATTCTCGGCGTAAGTGTATTGTATTTGTCGGGCAAATGCAAGATTTATTTGCATAAACGCGATGTGCAGCGCACTCCGGCGGAGCAAGTGCAGGCAGGCCGCACCCGGCTGACAGACGGCAGAAGTATCAGAGGAGCAGGGTAAAAGATACAGGCGGATATTTTTTGGGGGAATGGTGAAAAATAAATGTTGCATTGGATGGCAGAAAGTATTATGTTCCTTATGTTTATGTAAGAATATGCCTATTATTTCATGTTAAATTTGGAGCATTGCCGATTGGCCGTGTTTCACGAAGGATTAGGGGACAGGACCGAACCTCGTTAAAAAAACAAGTAAATTATGAAAAGAGTTATTTTGTCGGGCGCGTATATCGTGCTGTTGGTGTTTTCCGTGTGTCTGTTCTTTTATGCATGGCAGACCGGATCTGATGTGCCGGTATTGGCTGCTGTGTTGTATTTTATTTTTGCAGCCTCTTCTATCGGATATGTTATGAAAGTGGCGGAAAATGATGAAAACAGGCTTTGGTTTTTAGCCTTTGCCTTTATCGGGGTCAGTATCGCGATGGGCGGGCTTATCTGCGCTTCTCTGCCGACGTCATGTGCCGGGTGGGTGCTTGGCATAGCCGGCTTTGCGGGGTTTGCAATCTGCTCTTACCGATTGCGGGAACGCCTGAATTGAAAAAAACAAATTAAAAAACGCAGGTTTGACCTGCGTTTTTTTGTGGGTGCCGATTTGCCGCGGGCGGCGATTTCTCCGCTTTGTCAATACGGATGGCGGGCGTAATATTCCTCTGCCACCTGCGGAAAGTTCGCTTTCAGCTTTTCCAAAGCCTGCCAGCACATCGTGTGGAAAGAGATGTATTGCCGCACGGCGTCCATCGCGCCAAGCTCAACCATAGCCACTTCCGCCTGCCAGCACATACCGTGTTCCGGCGAATAGCGCGAAATCAGCTCGCTGATGAGTTCGCCGTTGCCGCGGTTGACGGTTGCCACCTGCGCGTCGTCGCTGAGCCAAAAGTTTTTGATGTACTTTTTGGCGGCGGCGGTGGAAGCGCACTGCATAAAACTGACGTCGTCCTTTTGGCGGAAAGCGGTCAGACATTCGTCCAGGTCTTTCTTGGCCAGCCGTTTGAACAGTTCTTTCTCGTTTTCCGGCGTAAAGCGGTAGCCGCCCAGGCCGTAAAGGTGTTCAACGTGCAATTTCAGCCATTCGGCGTCAAAATTGTGTTTCCACAGTGCGGCCTGCGCCGGTTCGGCAAGCGGGCAGGTTTTGAGCAGTAACTCAATAAACTCGCGATTATACGAGCCGAGTATCGCGGCCTGCAAATCCGCGGGGAGCGCCTCTGCGGTGAGCGATGAGGCCAGTTTGCCGTAATCCGAGGCCTGTTTGGCTTTTTTCTTATACAGGCGGTAGAAACGGTAAACAACGGCGCGGAAGGCGGCAAGGTTGCGTTCGTCGAAAATCAGGCGCTTGATGTTTTCGCTGATATACCATTTATTGGCATAAGCGGCGAACAGCGTCGGATTGTCGCGGCGGAGCAGTTTTTCCACCTGAGCGTCGTTTTCCAGCCGGTTATACGACAAGTAAAGGCGAACAGCCTCGTTGCTGCCGTTTTCCAGCAAATAATCAACATCGTCAAAATGCCGCAGGCGGACAAAATCGCGGATAACGTCCATCAAATTGGCTGTGATGACGTGTTTTTGCGTTTCTTCACGCAGCCCGTAGTAATTGAGATAAGCCAGGCGAATGTCTGCCGGCGCCTTGCCGATGAATAATATCTCGGCACTTTCGCTGAAACGGAAGCGATTGATATAGCTTTTGACGGCGGCAGGGCAGAAATGCTCCAGCATAACTTTTTCTTCGTGGCAATCCAGCGGACAACCGTTCGGCAGGCTTGCGAAATAAGCTTGCAGCTCCTCGGCGGCATTGCGCTCAATGAGGCTTAATAATTTGTTTTTA
Source organism: uncultured Alphaproteobacteria bacterium (assembly GCA_944392865.1). Classification (GTDB taxonomy): domain Bacteria; phylum Pseudomonadota; class Alphaproteobacteria; order RF32; family CAG-239; genus CAG-267. The sequence goes on along the minus strand of CALXYD010000054.1, from coordinate 3,094 downwards.
TCCATAATAAAAATATTAAAAATTAAACATAGAGGTAATTTGCTGGCGTTAATATAAGCCGGACGGAGCGTTCTGTCAAGCCTTTAAAAATAATTTGACTTTTGGCAAAAAATGGTTTATGTTGGGCTATACAAGAAAAATAAGAACGTTTTGAAGGAAAATGAAATGGTTAGTAAGTCTTTGATATTAGCCGGTTTTGCGGCGATGGCGCTGTGTGGTTGCGCGCGTGAGGTTTATCTGCAGCCGGTTCCGTGCGAGGAAGAATGTCCGGCTTGCCCGTGTTATGGCGGGTTGAATGAGTGTTGTCCGGAAATCGTTACCGAAACGGTGGTAACGACATATCAGGTTTATGACGTGCCGGCGCCGGCGGTTACATACGTTCCGTGCGATAACGGTATCAAACGCTGTCGGACGGTTTGCCGCGAGGTTTTGGTTAAGCGCTAAATCAGAGGCCGGGGTGCGGTCTATGTGAGCCGAGGCGGTGCGTTTTTAATTATGGAGCAGGGTAGGCGTCAGAAGCGTCTGAAGCCCTGCTTTATAAATTTTGCAGGCAGGCGGTAATACCGTAAGACTCTGCTTTATAGGTTTTGCAGGCGGACGATAATCCCATAATATTCCTTAATGAAATCATATTCGGCGGGGGTAATTTCAGAGCCGATAATCGCGTCGCGTTCTTTTTGCAAGGCCTCAACCTGTATGCTTATCTCCGGCGGCAGGCGCATTTCCTGAACTTCCGCGGCTAAAAAGGCAATTGTGTCGTCCAGCCGGGAAATCCGGTCATAAACCGCATACATCGCCAAAAGTTTTTTCATTCGCGACAGGAAGGCTTCCGGCGCCCAGTTCATCCGATACAACTGGCGGCGCAGAAACGGCGGGCAGTCCGCGGTATCATTGCCGGAAACAAATTCTTTCAATTCCGCCGCTGTGCCGGGCTGGCGCATAATCTCCTGCACCGTCAGCAACATGTGCATAAATTCCGTTTCGTCAAATGAGGACGATTGCCGCGTAATCACGAAATGCGGCACCTGGTCTTGAGCGACACGGCGTTGCAAAACGACGTTGCTGATGCCGAGATAGAGGAAAAAGCTTAAACCGGCAGCGTAGAGCAGCGGTTTGAGCAGTTTGCGTTTGATGACGCGGACGAGTTTTTTGCGGCGGCTGATTTTTTTTGTCATTTTTCTTACGACTCCCGGGTTTTGTTATGTTTTTACAGTTATTGCGCCCTGTTTTGGCTTAAATAGGCCTGCGCTTTGGTCAACGCCGCCTCATCCAGCACCAGCACGATATATTCGCCGCTGATGAACAGGCTTTCTTTTGCCGGCCACGGGCGCGCCCGGTGTAACAGGTATTCGCCGACCGGCGGATTTTCGGCGACAGCGTCGGTTAACAGCGCGTCGGCGGCCAAAAAGTCCGTCTGATAATAGAAATTATACGCGTCTTTGGCGTAGCCGGCCGGGTAATAAGCCCACGCCAACAGTTCGCCGCTCTTTTGTTCGCCGGATTTTTTCAGGTAATATTTGCCGCGCAGGCTCTGCTCGCCGATTTGCAGCAGCTTGTAATGCGCGTTGACGTTAAAGTCCGGCATTCTCTCCAGCCGGGTAATAATCCGCTCCGCCAGTTTGGTTTCCGCGTCCCAACCGAATTTCCACACCTTTTGCGCATACGCCACCCGGACAAAGCCCATAAATATCAGCAAAATTCCCAGCGCGTAACCCGTCCGTTTCAGCCGGCGGTCGCCCAGTTTCAGAATTGTCGCCAACGCCAGCGCATACACGAGCGGCAGGCCGAAGAACTCGGTGCGCACCCATACGGTTTCGGCATGAGGGGCGAGGGTGAAAAACGTGCTCAGCCGGGAGGCCAGCAAAATCAGCGGGATAACCGCCAGCCCACGCATTGCCGCACGGGCGTTCGGGCTTTTGATTATCAGCGCGAACAACGCCAGCAGTGCCACACCCAGATACAGCAATTTATAGAATATATCGGCAAAAGGCAACGGCGCGGCGAATTGCGCGAATATTGCCGCCAGCAAATCCGGCAGGCGTTCGGGAAGCAGCGCCAATGCCGTGAACCAGCCGGCGCGGCCGCTGTCCATCAGGCCGGTGTCTTTTAAGATAAAGATGATGAAAACATATATCATCAATGCGGCGGTCAAATCGGCAAGCGCCTGCACCGTCCGCTTAAACGCGTTTTTAAGCCCGATGTCGGCAAATACCGTCTGGAGGAATACTTTGCCCAACAGCGCCACGCCGATGAAATTGATTATCGGCAGCCAGGTGCCGAACGCGGTTAAAAACAACAGCACCGCCACGGTATTGCACGCATAGACCGTGTTCAACGAACGGCTGCGGCTGTCCGCCAGCATAAGCCCCGCCAGCGCCATCGCCGGAAGCCACAGACCCGCCAGCGTGTTTTCGGCGGTATAGAGCCAGCCCAGCGTATACGGCGTTACCATAAAAAACAGCCCGGTTACCACATACGCCGCCGTTTTTTGCGGCAGCTTCCAATATATGCCGAGCAAAACGCCCGCCAGCGCCAAACCGGCAAACGCCCACAAATTATTGATTACCGGAAGTATCTTGCCGTCAAATAGCAACTCCTGCAACCACCAGGCGGAAAAACGCCCTGCGGCCAGGCCTTTGGCCGGGTCAACCCCAAAACGCACCGCGCCCCAATCGCCGGCACCCCACATAAAATTGACCGTGTGGAATAAAAATGCCAAATTAAGAAAGCCGAACAGTTGCCAGAAACTTTTGCGATACAGGCGCGGAATGGCGTTGTAGCCTTTGCATATCTCGTCCGCCCAATCCAGTTCGCAACATATATGGCGCATTTTTTTTCGCACCGCCGGCACCGTCAGTGCTCCTATTGCCATTGCGACGATAACGCCGCCCGTTGCCGCTTCCGCGCCGGATACGTCCCAGCCGAACTGTCCGGCAAGTAAACCGCCCAGTCCGGCGATTATGCCGCCCATTATCGCGCATAAAAAGTAGAAAACCGGCTTTTTCATCTGCCAAAATCCTCGCAATCTTCTAGATAAGCGTATCATACGGTGGTAAGGGAGGGGTGTCAAAGTAAAATCGCATTTTATCCCCTT
>CALXYD010000053.1 GCA_944392865.1 uncultured Alphaproteobacteria bacterium | reverse complement strand
CCTATTTTTCTAATATCCGGCAGGCTTTTTACATACATTCGCGCAGGTATTAGTATTATCATACCGCATTTTTGCTTGCCAAACAAAAAAAATGCCGCTAAAAAGAAAGCACAATAACTACTATCTTGTCAAACTATTAAATTTTTATTCTTATGAAAACAACAGAAAAACCGATGGCCACGAACGCCATCAACGCATTGCAAGCAAATCCGAACAGCTTCAACACCTGCTTGGAAAAAGTCGTTCCCCGCACAACTGCGGTTACTGTGGTCTGCCGGGTTTCCAACCGCGCTGCCGAGATTTCGGCGCACGAAGGCAAAACCAGCAGAAAAAAGGGCTCACACGACACGGCAAACATCAAACCCGCGCCGATACGCGGACCGGAAGCACGCTCATCTTCTCCCACTCTCATTCCGACGGTGCTCCCGATTGTCTACAAAGTATCCGGCACGAATCGGTTTGAAGTCATGCACGCTCTGGACATCTCCCGCAAAGATGAAGTCTGGGGAATGCAGCTGAAGTCGGGCATTTTTATCAAAAAGACCGTTCAGAGTGAGGAAACTGCCGCTTATAACCGCCCTTACGCCGGTTATGTTGCGGAAAAGTTGGAATTTAACGGCCGCAAGGGACATCTGCCGTCTTGGAAACATTTCCTGACGACAATCAATGACCTCGGCGCTTCCGAGCGGATTTCCGCCACCGCCGCAATCCTGGACAACTACGGCATCCCCGCCGATGGTGAACTGGACTGCCGTTGCTGGTGTGAAGAAAAAGTTGAGCACAACCCGATGCACTTCTTCCGTTTTGACGGAACGAACGGCAACCATCGGATTGAAGCCTGCTTTGAGAGCGTCTGCCTGCAGCACGAGCGCATTGCTGTCGTCTTTGACTGATTGTTTTTTAAGGAAATAAAATTTCGCCTTCCGAAAGACTCTGCCCTGCCCAAAGCGGGATAGTATTTCGGAAAACAGTCAGACAAGCCGGTTGTTTCTAATGGCAAAAGCCCCTCGCCTCAAACGAAGGGCTTTTGCTTTATCCGCCTTTTCCGGCATCCCGGCACGCACGCGCGGCACTTTATTTCAAAAAGGCCTGTGCCGCCCCGGCAAAGCAGGAACCGCTTTCTTTGGCAAAATCAGCCGCCGTTTTGCCGTCCTGTGTTTTGGCACCGGTTTTCGCCCCTTTGTCAATCAACAGGCGGAGCTTGCCGATATCGCCGCCCGCCGCCGCATACATCAACACCGTTTTGCCGGTATTGTCCGCCGCATTGACATCGGCGCCGCGGTTAATCAGCATATCCAAAATCAAACTGCCCGCCTGCGGATTTTCCGCCGCATACATCAACGCCGTCCGCCCGTTATCGTCTTTGCCGTCCGGCTGTTGCGTCGCCGCCAGCACTTCCTCAACCAGCTTGGCGTCAACCCGCGCGCCGTCGGCATTACCCACCGCATACATCAACGCCGTTTTGCCGGAATTATCCGTAATATTGGCATCAACTTTGCGCCCGAGCAACATATGCACCTTAATCAACTGGGCATTTTTACCGGACGCCGCATACATCAGCGCTGTCTTGCCGTCATTATCGCGCCAATCAACGGAACGCGCCTCCAGCTCCGGCAAATTCTGCAACACCGTCACCATATTAACCGCGACATTTGCCTCCGCCGCATACATCAACACCGATTTGCCGGCATTATCACGCGCCGCGGAATTTGCCCCGCCCCGAATGAAACTGCGCAAAATATCGGGACGCACTTCATTTACCATATACATCAGTGCCGTCCGTCCCAATCGGTCTTTTTTATTCACGCCCGCCATGGCATTACCGCGCACTTTGTCAATAATCTCAACATTATTCCCTTCCGCCGCATACATCAACACCGTTTTGCCCGAACGCCGGTGCACGCCGCCATACGCCATATTCCAATCCGTCAACAGGTCAAAAGCTTCCTTATCGCCGGATTTAGCCGCATACATCAGCGGCGACATATTATTCTTGTCCGCCGCATAAATATCGCCGCCGTAAGAACGGATAAGCCGTATCATCTCAACATCGCCGCCTTTTGCCGCATACATCAGAACCGACCTGTCATCTGCATCAAAAACGCCAATATCGTCATTTTGCGCCAGAAGCGCCTCAGCCGCCGAAACATTTCCCGCCTCCGCGGCATACATCAGGGCAATGCGCTTGTTATTGTCAAGCTTGGCAGGGCTTTCGCCGGCACTAATCAGCTCATTAAGCGTTTCTCCGCGGCATTTCTCGGCCGCATACATCAACACCGTTTTGCCTTCATAATCCGCCTCGGTCGCTTTCGCCCCTTTTTCCAGCAAATACAAGACCTCCGCGTCCTGCCCGTTTCCGGCGGCATACATCAGCGCCGTCCGCCCAGCATTGTCCTTCGCCGCAAGATTGCCGCCGTTATACAGCAGATAATCTATAATTTTCCGGTTGCCGCCTTCCGCCGCATACATAAACACGTTTTTACCGGCATTGTCCTGGGCAAAAATATCGCCGCCTTTGCTGACATACTGCTGAAAACCCGTATCATTGCCCGCCGCGGCATAAAGCATCATCGCCGTTTCGCCGTCATAGCCGGATTCGTCAACGCTTTTCAGCCGGCTTTCAAAAAGCGCCGCCATTTCGGGGAATTTTTGCGCATTCTCTATGGCAACCGCCAGCGGCGACTTGCCGCCTTTTTCCGCCAGCCACATATCCGCGCCCTGCTCCAGCATATACTTTGCCGCCTCGGTATAGCCGTTCTTCGTCGCATACATCAGCATACTGCCGCCGCTTGCCGCTTCCACGTTCGGATTAGGCATACACTTCGCCAGCGACAAATATATATCCGTCCGCTTTTGAGCCAGCATCATCTCCATCGCTTCCGCCGTCGGCCGCGCGCCTTTTTGCAACATCATTGCCACAATCTCCGCCTTGCCGGCAGGCTTTGCCGTTTCCGCCGCCGCTTTACCGTCCGTCGCCGCGCCGTTCGCCGCGTCTTTGCGGTTGACCAAAATCTGCATCAGCGCCTGATTGACATCGCCGGCATTCTTGTCAATCAGATACGCCAGCGTTTCCAACGGCGCCCTTTCCGCCGCAAACGTCAGCAAATCGCGCCCTTTGGCGGTAAGCGCCCGCAAATCGCCGGCGGCATCGCCCAAAACCTTGACCATATCCGGCTTGGCGGTGCTGACATTCTCTTCCAGAAAATACGTCGCCCCCTTGGCTCCCTTGTCCAAAAGTGCCTTGGCAATATCCGCCCGCCCGGCCACCACCGCTTTTTTAAGCGGCGTAATCACGCGCGGGTCTTCCAGCCCCGGCATATCGTCCGGCCGGTGTTTACCCTTGAATTGCAAAACCGCATTGGCGTCGCTGCCTTTGTCAAGCAAAAACTGCACGATTTTAAGATTGCCGCCGTCCATGGCTTTATCCAGCAAAAGCGGCGCTTTCAAATCCGCCTTGCTGCCGGCCGCCACCGTCTCAAATAACGAAAAATCGCCTTTTGCCGCCGCCGTTGCCAAAGCGGAAAAACCGCTCCGGTCGGCTTTGTCGGTATCGGCGCCCTCGGCAATCAGATAACGCACGACATTTTCATCGCCTGCTTCCACCGCCTTAATCAGCGGCAACTTGCCGGACTTGTCCGCCTGATTGAGAGCGCTTTCGCCGTCCCAATAGGTAGCCAGCGTTTTCGGCTCCCCGCCGGAAAAAGCAAACCAGGCCGCCCCGCCGGCAATCGCCGCCACCAACACGCCGCCCGCAATCAAAATTTTCTTATCCATTGCCGAAATCTCCTTTTGCCAGAATACAACATAGCCGGTATTTTAACGCCGCCCCGCAAAACCTCAATCACTTCCGCCATTTTAACCACAAAAAAAGCGCCCGTTGCGGACGCTTCTCCTCCGTGATTGAGAATAATTTACGCACGGCCGTCTTTGCCGCCGGATGAATACGCCGATGTATCTCTAATCAAAGTCCGGACGCTCCGTTCCGCCACGCCGTTGCTCCGATTGGGGACAACCGGCTCCTTAATCGCCATATCCGCACTTGCCAAAAGCGTATCCGGTTCCATCAGCCGCCGGAATTGTCCGTCCGCGCGTTGTTTCAACACCACCGGCATCAAAAGCACGTCGCCCTCGCGCACCGCGTTAAACGTCCCGTTCAGCACCACGCCGTCGCGTTTGAACAAATACACTTCCTTCATATCAAATTTATGTTCTTCGTCTTTATGCGCGTCAATATCCGCCGGGTGCATGGAAATAACCGGTGTCACGTTGTCCGCCGCATTGAGCTGCGCCGCCGGATTCTCCGCCACGCCGCCGAAACGCCGGTAAAAAACATGGTGTGCGCTGGAAGAAATCAGCGGATTGCCCGGCTCAATATAATTCCCTCTTTCCATATTTTCTATCCACCGCATCAGCTTTTCGCCGTTCTTATCGCCGGCCTTTGCCGCCTCGCCCCTGAAATAATCGCACACCGTAACCGCTTTCTGCAAATTCCCGTCATTCTGCACAAACGCTTTCCACTGCGCTTCGTATGTCTTGTCATAAAGCCCGCCGCTGCGCCGCGGCTCCGCGTTATAAAACACCCGCATAAACGTATCGTAAAGCTCTTCCGTCTGCTTTGACGCCCCGATATTGGTTAAATCCGCCTTCGGCTTGCCGTGCAACAACGCCCCCAGCCGGTACATCAGGGCGATTTCCTTGTTTTTCGTCGCCTTAATACCGTCCACCCGGCGCATATCGTTCAAAATCTCATCGCTGAGCGCTTTGGCGCCTTTGCCGCTTTTCTGCACCACCGGCACTTCCTCAAACGTAATCCTGTATCCGTCGGTTTCCAGCACTTCATTCATAAACTTAAATTTATTCTCGTCAAACAGCTCGCCGTGGCGCACCGCCATCCCCATTTTGTAAACTTCCTGCTGTAACAGTTTTTTCGCCTCTTCGTAAGGCAACGTCATTCCGGCGGTTTGCTGCGCCTGTAAAATAGCACGCTTTTTCAAATCTTCCCCGCGACATCCGCCGTTATACGCCTCCCAAAGCGCAACGGCCGCCGCCCCGGCGTCAAGATTATGCCCCGTAACGACATTTTGCAGGCATTTTTCATAAAAGCTGCTCGTATTATAGCAATCGTCGCTGTTGCTGTCGCGAAACAGCGCCCACACGCGGCGGTTGTCCATAGCGCCTTTAGCCGCCGCCTGCACAAACGCTTCTTCCGCCTGCCCGCTGTCAATACACGCCGCCGCCAGCCGGCCGCCACCTAAAATATCGGCAAAAACTTTCTCGCCGTCGGCACCTTGCGCCAACTCGGCAATTTTTTCCGCTTCCTGGTTGTGCAAATCATTGCGTCGTTTCAGCAAATCATCGTATTTTTTCGCCTGTTCCGCCGCTTTTTTTGCCGCCTTGGCCTCCGCCGCTTTGGCATTTTTCGCATTTTTGCCCGCTGCTGTCGCATATTTTCCGTTTTTAAGCGTTTTAACCGTTTCCGCGCTCAAAGCGGCATAGCGGGAAAACTTCCCCGGCATCTGCACCCCGTCGCGCGCCAACATCGTTTCCGCCGCAAAATCGCCGAACGTCAGCTTGCACTTAGCGCCTTTAACTTGCACTTTGATTTCTTTCGCCGCCGCCAGAGCCTGCACGCGTGCCGCTTTTTCTTCATCGCTCAAAGTCTTATCCTTGCCGATAGCCCCCGTAATTTCCGCCCGCAGCTCACCGACAACCGGCTCTTCCTCCGCCGCCTTGGCTTCTTTTGCCGCCGCGCCGCCCATACCGGCGCGATGCTCCGCCCGGTGGATTTCCGCCGCATTCTTTGCCCGCTCTTTTAAATATTCCTGAAAACGCTTTGCCGCTTCCGCCGAAAACAGCGCATAAAATTCATCATCGACGCCAAACTCCGCCAATTTGGCCATATCCAGCCGCGCCGCCGCCTCGTCAAGCACGTCGCCCGCCGCCGTTTGCATAATCTCCGCATAGGATTTTTCGTCCTCCGCCGCCGTCATCGCCGCTTTGGAAAACTGCTTCGCCGCCTGCCGCGCGTTATCTGCCGTCATATCCTGCCGATATTCCCGCCCCGCCTTTTTCAGTTGAAAAAGCGCTTTTACCGTTTCCGCATCGCCCAGCACCGTCCATTCGCTCATCGTTATTGCCTTTCTTCGCGTTTTCGGCTCATTGCCGCTATAAAAAACAGTATACCGCAAAAAAAAGTTTATGTAAACGAAAAAAAATACTTGCGTCTGACAAAATTTTGTGCTATTTATGTCAACGAAACAATAAATTTATGATATTATGAGCAACAAAAAAAATCTGCCGGCGGAAGAAATAAACTTTTCCCTCGGTTTCTTTGCCCGCCTGATTTGGCGCAGGGTAGAAAAGCTGCACTTTGCCGTCCTGATACGCAAATTTAACGTAGACGGCGTTTCCGGCGATGTGCGGCATCTTGCAATTACGGTAGACGGTATGGATAAATACGCCTTTGACATTGACAAAGGCGTATTTATCCGCCTTGAAGAGGACATAACCGTCATGCCGGCTCAGCTTTTCCGCGACGGAGATAATAAATACGTCCTCCGCTACGGAAACGAAGAAACGCTCATTTACAGCCGGAATGATTTCCTCCGCATTTATAAGTCGCGGGTCGCAAACAGCCTGCTGTATGAGTAAAAAAAATTCGCGCTGTAAAGCGCTATGCCGCCTCAGTTGCGGCCACATGTTAAACTCATTCCAAAGCTCCCCCTGGATTCGCCTCTGTGCTTATCCGAGGGGTCTTTTTTTACGCCGCTGATTGGCTCTGCTTTTATGCCGTTGATTGGTTCCGCTTATGCACCGCTGCTTCAATTCCGCCTATTTAATACCGCACAATGCCGCCGCCAGCCGCACCCCATCCGCCGCCGCGCTCGTAATGCCGCCCGCATAGCCCGCCCCTTCGCCGATAGGATACACGCCGCCGATATTGCTCATAAAATCCGCCCCGCGAATAAGCCGCACCGGCGAGGAAGACCGGCTCTCCACCGCTGTCAACACCGCGTCCGCCGCCGCAAATCCGTGCAATTTCTTATCCATCTGCCGGATTCCCTCCTGCAACGCCTCATAAAGCGGCTTGTCAAACAACTGGCGAAAATCCGCCGGCGCCACCCCGGGCTTATAGGAAGGGCGCACCCGCCCGAACTTTTCCGTTTTCCGCCCGTTCAGAAAATCCCCGACCGTCTGCGCCGGTGCAAAATAATTGCCGCCCCCGAGCGCGAACGCCATTTTCTCCAATCGCTCCTGAAATTCCATACCCGCCAGCGGATGCGCCGAACCGAAATCCCGCCCGTCCACATTAACCAGCACCGCCGCGTTGGCATTTTCCTTATCGCGCGCATATTCGCTCATGCCGTTGGTAACCACATGCCCCGCCAGGCTTGTCGCCGCCACCACTGTTCCCCCCGGACACATACAGAACGTATAAACCGAACGCCCGCCCGCCAAATGCGCCGCAAGCTTGTAGTCCGCCGCCCCGAGATACGGCGAACGGACGTATTTTTTACCGTATTGCGCCAGATTGATGTCTTCTTGTTTATGTTCAATTCTCACCCCGACCGCAAACGGTTTCTGCGCCATATCAAGCCCGTGCTCAAACAACATCTTAAACGTATCGCGCGCCGAATGTCCGAGCGCCAGAACCAGCGTGTCCGCCGCGATTTCATAACGTGTGCCGTCCGCCCGTTGCACCACCGCCGCCGCCAGTCGCCGCACATCTTCCGCCCCGGCTTTTTCCTCCAGTTCCAAATCAACCAGCGTTTCATAAAAACGGTATTCGCCGCCAAGCGTCGTAATCCGCCGCCGGATATTTCCGACCATCGCCGCCAGTTTGTCCGTGCCGATATGCGGCTTGGCGAGATACAGAATTTCCTCCGGCGCGCCCGTCGCAACAAATGTTTCCAGCACTTTGGCCGTGAATTTGTCTTTTTTAATTCCGGTCATCAGCTTACCGTCGGAAAAAGTCCCCGCGCCGCCTTCACCGAATTGCACGTTTGTCCCTTCGTTGAGTTCGCCGGTTTCCCAAAAACGGCGCACCGCCTCTTGCCTTTCGCCGACCGGCGCCCCGCGCTCCAGCACAATCGGCTTGGCGCCTGCCTCTGCCAGACACAGCGCCGCCATCATACCCGCCGGCCCCGCCCCGACAATAACCGGACGCATCGCCTTACCGCGCCCGGCCTCGTAGGAAGCCGCGGCAAAATCAAGCCGCTCCTCTTCCGCCGGCAGTTCAAGCAAATCACTGTCCGCCGCAAGCTCTCCGTCATACTCAAACGCCGCCGCGTAAATTTTCCACAGGCAATCTTTGTGCCGTGCGTCCAGCGATTTCCGCACGATACGGCAGTTGCGCACCCCGGCGCCGAAACGCGCCCGCACCGCCGCAACAACTTCGCCGTCATCCGCTTCCAACGGCAATTTGATATTATTCAGCCGATACCGCCGCATCTTTCCTCTCCGTTCATTTTTCGCCGACCGTCCCCGCACGCGCCCCCTCACCGGCGCTCGCTTTATCGCCCGCTGCTCCGTCCGCTGCAGCGCCGCCACCGCGGATTTTTCGCCGCCA
>CALXYD010000052.1 GCA_944392865.1 uncultured Alphaproteobacteria bacterium | reverse complement strand
TTACCTTTGCGCCATCATTTTGTTACGGGCGACGATTATCGGATTTATCAGCTCTTTTGCCTCTTTATCCCGTTCTTTTGCTTTTTCTATTCCCCGTTCTTTATTGGTGATGTATTGATTAAGTTGGGCTTTAAAGTACGGGATATGCCTGTTTTTATTTATCTGCAGATATTTATCCGCCGCCATATTCACGCAATCCTGGTGTGATGTCCGTAACCCCTGCCCGATGTTAAACCGCGCAACCTGGGCGTTCAGCGTAACAACCAAATCGTGATCACGCACGTTTTGCAAACGGTTTTTCAGCGTATCTTTGTCCATTGTCTTGTCCAGCAGCTCAAAGATATCCTTGGTCGTGTGGCACTCATCCAAAGCGGCAACAAACTCCTTGCCTTTTATTTCTTTTCTGGGTTTCTCTTCCTTACTCATGGCCAACTCCTCCTATAATAATTTGCTTTATTTATAGTTTGAGTATAGCAAAATTTTGCCGGCTTGGCAAGAGATTTTTAAGGAAAAATATGCCGTTTTCAGTGATTTCTGGTTAAAAAATATCTTGACAGCATTTTTAAACGTTCTGCCCGCGAATTAAATGCCGAAAGCAACTCTTCCGCCTCGTTTATCAGGTCAGAAGCTATTTTTTTCGCCCTTTCAACGCCGTAAATGCTGACAAAATTAAGCTTATGCTGTTTTTTATCCTTTTGCAGTGTCTTGCCGACGAGCTTTTCATCGCCTTCAACATCCAATACATCATCGGTAATCTGAAAAGCAATGCCCAAATTGCGGGAAAAGCGGATTAAAATCTGCCTTTCGTCTTCTCCTGCGCCGCCCAACACGGCACCGGCTTCGCACGGATAACGCAACAGGCAGCCGGTTTTCAGCGCTTCGGTATGTTTTATCACCTCTTCGGGATTGGCAAATTCGTGGTGGGTGTCGGTATATAAATCCAAAACCTGGCCGGCAATCATTCCGTCAAAAGCGCCGGCAGCACGCGACAAAAGCAATGTCAGCTCAACTTTTTGTGCGGCAGGGATATCCGCGGTATTCAGCACTTCAAAAGCGTATGTCAAGAGCCCGTCGCCGGCGAGAATCGCCGTTGCCTCATCAAAGGCCTTGTGGCACGTCGGCCGACCGCGCCGCAAGTCATCATTATCCATAGCCGGCAGGTCATCGTGTATCAGCGAATATGTGTGCAGCATTTCCAATGAGGCGGCGACGGGAAAAGCCTTATCATACGCCACGCCAAACAAAGCGGCGGTTTCGTGCAGGAGAAACGGGCGCAGGCGCTTGCCGCCGTTTAGCAAACTATAAGCCATCGCTTTAGCCGCCCGGTGCTCCGGTGCGTCCGAGGACGGAAAATATGCCGCCAAATCGCGGTTAAACCGCCCGGCATACGCGTTTAAAACCGTTTCAATCTCACTCATCGCCTGTTTCTCCCCTGCTATGGCGTTTATCGTTTTGCGGCTTAACCGGCGTCAACATTATCCAACGGCACGGTGGACAAGGCGCCGTCTTTGCCAATTTCTATTTTTTCAACTTTTAACGCCGCGGCAGCCAGCCTGTCCGAACAAAGTTTTTTCAAAGCCACCGCTTTTTCATAGGCGGCGACGGCGTCGTCTAACTTTATGCGTCCGCTTTCCAACTCGCGCACAATCTGTTCCAACTGCGCCAGAGCGTCTTCAAAACTGATATTCTGCAAATCGGCGGGCGCTTGTCCCGCTATCGGCTGTTCCATTATTTTATCTCCTTATTGATTGGTAACTTCCGGCCATAAATGCGCCGTCCACAATTAAATCCTGCCCGCTGATGAAAGTATTTTCCGGGTTGCCGAGAAAATACACGGCGCGCGCCACGTCTTCCGGCTCGGCCAAGCGGTTTATCGCCGTTTTGGCGGCAAGTTCCGCGCGTTTGGCTTCGCTGTTGTTATGTTGAAACATCTGGGTATTGACAAAGCCCGGCGAGACGGTATTACATAAAACATTATACGGTCCATACTCCAACGCCAATGTTTTTACCAGCCCGACCAGCGCGTGTTTTGAGCAGGCATAGGCCGCCCGCCCCTCGCGCGTGATGGTGGCATATAACGAACCAATACCAACGATATAGCCGCCGTGTTCCTTAAAATACGAATCGTTGGCTTTCACAATTTCCAGCAGCGATATATAGTTGACATACTGGGTTTTCATAAAGTCTTCCAACGACGTTTCCGCGGCGGGCTGGGGGCGGTTATAGCCGGCGCAATGGATTATGACGTCAAACTCGGCGCGATGGGTGGAAAACCACCGGTGAATCGCATCCATATCCGACAAGTCCAGCTCGCTGCTGCGCGGTGCGACAATTTCATACCCGCGGTGCAGGTATAATTCTTTGATAGCGCCGCCGATACCGCCGCCGGCTCCGGTTATAAATGCACGCATACAGCCTCCTTTCAGAGTTTTATCAGCTCTATTTGTTTATTCGGCAAATCTTTTACCCCGACGCCCAATGCCGCCAGCTTATCCCGAATTTCATCCGACTTCGCCCAATCTCTGGCGGCGCGCGCTTCACGGCGCTGTTCCAGCAGAGCGGCGATTTCCGGCGTTACGGCGACTTCTTCTTTCTTTTTGGGCGCAACATCTTTTAAGAAAAGGTGCAAAACGCCGTCAACGTGCAACAGGAAAGCCAGACGTTCCGCCGCCGATTTGCCGTTATCTTTTACCACGCTCCACATATAGGACAGCGCTAAAGGCGTTTTCAGGTCATCAAACAAGTAGCCGTCAAACTCGGTTTGCAACTTTTGCAAATCGGCGCTTTCTTCCGGCGATAAAGTTTTTCCTTCCGCCTCCGCTTTAAACGCCGCCATATAATCGGACAGATTTTCATAAGCTTTTTTCGCCGCGTCCATCGCTTCATCGGAGAAAATCGCCGAACTGCGGTAGTGCGAGGTCAGGCAGAAGTATTTGTAATGCACCGGCTGCCAGCCTTTTTCTTTCAGCGTATCCAAGGTTAAAAAGCCGCCTTTGGATTTGCTCATTTTGCCGGCTTTATTGTTTAAGAACTCCATGTGCACCCAAAAGTTTACCCAGTCATGCCCGAGGTGCGCTTCGCTTTGGGCGATTTCGTTTTCGTGATGCACGGGGATATGGTCTATGCCGCCGCAGTGAATATCTATCCGTTCGCCCAAATATTTGGTGGACATGGCAGAACACTCAATGTGCCACCCCGGATAACCCCTGCCCCACGGGCTGTCCCACTGGAGAATCTGATTTTCAAATTTGGAGGACGTAAACCACAAGACAAAATCCGACGGGTTGCGCTTGTTCATATCCTGCTCGGTGCGGGCGCCGTGTTTTAAGTCTTCGCGGTTCTGGCCGGACAAGCTGCCGTATTTCGGAAATTTGGCGGTGTCAAAATATACATTGCCGTTTGAAATATAGGCAAAGCCCTTGTCTTCCAAATCTTTGATAAAATCTATCATATCCTGAATATGTTCGGTGGCGCGGCATACAACGGTCGGACGCGCCAGACCCAGCTCCGCGGTATGGCGGAAGAATGCGTCTTCATACATACGGGCGATTTCCATTACGCCTTTCTTTTCGCGCTCCGCCGCCACCCGCATTTTATCCTCGCCTTCATCGCCGTCGCTGGTCAGATGCCCGACATCGGTTACGTTCATTACATGTTTGACCTTATAGCCGGCAAGTTTTAGCACGTTTACAAGCAAATCTTCAAAAATATAGGTGCGCAAATTGCCGATATGCGCATAATTGTATACGGTCGGCCCACAACAATACATCGTCACCAACGGCGGATTCAGCGGTTGAAACTCATCTTTGCGGCGGGTTCTGGTGTTATACAAATATACGCTCATTTCATCTTGTCCTTAATTTAAGTTAAAAAAAGCAGCCTTTTACAATGCGGCTGCCTTGTTTGTTTATAGCTGAAACAGCTCCGGCAGCAGGGCTTCAGGAGTTGCAACAACAGAAACAATTTACAAAAAACTTTTTCATCTATCCTCGCTTTGTGCCTATTTTGCCTCATTTGGCGG
Source organism: uncultured Alphaproteobacteria bacterium (assembly GCA_944392865.1). Classification (GTDB taxonomy): domain Bacteria; phylum Pseudomonadota; class Alphaproteobacteria; order RF32; family CAG-239; genus CAG-267. The sequence continues at coordinate 5,124 of CALXYD010000052.1, read as the reverse complement.
CATTGTCAAGCCCTTATATCCGATAATGGGATTTTTTTTCATATTTCCAAAGATTTTCTGTTATTCTTTGGCGGTATTCTTTATTTTGCACTTGCTTTTTTCCGATTTTTGATTATTCTGTTATAGTTTTGAAATTTTTATTTCCATCATTAATTTTATATTTATGGTACATTTAACATTTATCCGTTGTGCCGAGATGACGGCCGACGAAAGCATTTCCCGCAACGATGCGCAAAAATTGTTTCTACTGGCGAAAACCGTGGTTGAACAATTCGGAAAGCCGCAGATGCTCTATTGCGCCGACAACCCGAACGGCATTTTGTCCGCGCAAGTCGTCAATCTGGCCTGCGGCGTTCACGGCATTCATGCCAGCACGGCGCTTAACCCTTCCGTCAACGTGTATGGACGCCATTGCCTTTATTGATTTTCTTGCAGCGGAAGCGCGTAACCGGAACGACGTCCATATTGTTATGATTGGCGCGCCGGATACTTTCAGGCAACTGTTGCATTTAAGAACACATTTCGGCATAAGCTATACGCTTTGCGCAAACAGCTGGGTAAACATTCTGCACAACTATTCGCAGATATGGTCGCCTTTTGAACTGGACAAAGCGGATCCCGAAATGGCAAGAGAACTTGCGGACAAGCTGTTTAACCACCCCTGCTCGGCAGACGAGATGATGCTGATTGAGCGGTCGCTTAAGGTTAATGCCACAGTTTGAGGCAAACGGATGTATTCAAGAAAAAAATCTTCTGCCAGGCAGAAGATTTTTTTTGTGGCCTTACGCTCTTAAACATTTATCTGGTGAACCAATACCGCAACATTGGTAATGAACAGTTTTACCGAAATGGCCAGCAAGACCATCCCGAAAAATTTTTTCATAACATAGATTGAGGCGTTGCTTAAATGTTTTTTCAAAAAGCGTGACAGGCGGATGGTGGCGTAAATGGTGGCGCAGTCCAGCAAGACCGCCAAAAGCACGTTGATGTCCGCATACTGCGAACGTATTGACAATAAGGCAGTCAACACGCCGGCGCCGACAAACAGCGGAAAGACAACCGGAATAAACGTCGCATCACCGGAAACCTCCGTTCCCTCGCTGAAAAAGTTGACGTCCAATATCATCTCTATGCTAATCATAAACACAATCAGCGCACCGGCAATGGCGAATGAGGAAATATCCAGCCCGAACAGGCGCAAAAAGGCTTCGCCGGCGTAGAAAAAGAATACCAACAGCACCAATGAATACAAAAACGCGCGGCGGGCGCTGATATGTATCCCCTTGTTTTGCAGATTCAATACTATCGGCAAATTGCCCGGCACATCGGTAATTGCCACTAAAACCACGAAAGCGCTCAGCAGTTCGCGTAAATTAAATTCCGCTATGAAATTCATTTTTTCCTTTATCCCTCCGGTTAAATCTCATCCCAGCCTTCAACAGCCGTGCTTTGATTATAAGACGAAACGTTAGCTTCAAAAAAATTGCCCTTGACATTGCCTTCGCCGTTGGTATCGGCCACTTTTTCCAACTGTTTATACGGGTTTTGGTCAAAGCCCTCGTAACGCGGTTTCAGCCCGATATCCTTCAGCCGCTTGTTGGCGATAAACTTGGTATATTCCTCAATCGTCTTTTCGGTTATGCCGATAATATTGCGGCCGATAATGTGATTGCTCCAGGCAATCTCCTGCTCTACCGCTTTGTCAAACATCGCATATATCTCATCAACATTAAAGAATCCAGCGTTCTCCTGCATAATATCACGAATAATATTGGCGAAGATGACGCAATGGGTCAGCTCGTCGCGGTTGATATATTTTATCTCGTCGGCCGTGCCTATCATCAGGCTGCGGGCGGCCAGATTATAAAAGAAGTTGAAGCCGTTATAGAAATATACGCCTTCCAACAAATAATTCGCTATCAGCACGCGGGCGAAGTTAAGGTCGCTTTTGTTGTCAATAAAGTTCTGATATATCTCGGCAATATATTTGTTACGTTCAAGCAACACTTTGTCTTCACGCCACTTTTCGTATATTTCCGCGCGTTTGGCGGCGGGAATGATACTCTCTATTATATAAGCATAACTTTGCGAATGAACAGCCTCCTGATAGGTTTGTATCGCCAAAACAAGATTAACTTCCGGCGCGGTGATGTATTCGCTGATATTCGGCAGGTTGTTGGTTTGGATGCTGTCCAAAAACACGAGAAACGACAAAATGCCGTCATACGCCGTTTTTTCCGAGGCGGTCAGCTCCTCGTAGGCGCGCTTGTCATCAAACAAGGAAACTTTTTCCGGTATCCAGAAATTTTCCATCATAAGACGGTAGACCTTGTTCGCCCACTGGTATTTGACGTTATTTAAATTGAATAGATTGGTTACGTTGCCGCCAATCATTCGGCGGTTGATGATTTCATCGTTTCCGGCTATGTTAAACAGTTTTTTTCTCTGCATTGTTCTTTCTCCTTATCCGGCGCAGCTGACACATTCCGATTTTTCAAGGCTGGAGCCGTCTTTTTGAATGGTGCGGGTGTAATAGAGGGTTTTTATATCCTTTTTCCAGGCGCTCATAATCGTGTTATAAATATCTCTGGCGCGGATGTTGCGGTTAAGGTTATACATCAACTCAATGGAAATGCCGGTATCTATCCACTTGTTAATATGGGACATCACGTCTATTACCGTTTCCTGGCTGATGTTGCGGTTTTCCTGATAAAACCAGAATTTTTCCCGAATAAACGGCGGGCAGTTCGGAATTGAGCCCTTGCCGTGCGTTTCAACAAAGAACTTGCTGTAAACCGGCAAGACCGAAGCGGTGCAGCCCTGAATCAGCGAAGAGCTGGTATTCGGGGCAATCGCGGCTATCTGGCTGTTGCGAATACCGAACGCGGCCAAAGCGGTGAAAATCTCTTCCCAAGCGGCGGGGTGTTTGGCATTTTGCGTAAACCACGCCTTATCGTGTCCCAAAATAATCCCCCTGCTCCAATCCGACCCCGGATATGCACCGAACGTTCCTTTTTCTTTTGCCAGCCGGATGGAGGCACGGATATTATAAATCGCTATTTTTTCAAATAATTCATCGACATAGCCGGCTGAGAGAATATAGGGAATATTGTGTTTTGCCAGCATATCGGCCAGCCCCATTGCGCCGACGCCAATCGTGCGGTAGCGGCGGTTATGCGCCTGCCCTTCCAGCACCGGCACGTTGGTTAAATCAATCGCATTATCCAACAGGCGGACGGACGTGGTGCAAACGCTTTCCAGTTCCTCATCCGAATCGATATTGGCAAGGTTAATTGACACCAAATTGCAGACGTGCACCAAACCGCCTTCGGCCGTGCGGATTACTTTGCCGTCCTGCAGGCGGTCTTCATCAATATGGCTCGGGCGGACGTTACTGTGCGACTCGGTACAGAGGTTGGTGCCGACAATGACACCGTCGTGTTTGTTCGGATTATATTTGTTTAAGGTATCCTTGAACGCAATATAGGGCATACCGGTTTCTATCTGCGAGCGCATTACTTTTTTCAACAGCTCTTTCGCCGGATAAAATTTATACAGCTCCAACTTGCCGAAAGCCGCTTCAAGATATAGCTGATTATAGGCTTTTTCAAACTCTTTTCCCCACAAGTCCGCCAGCTCTATACCGTATTTGGTGCGGATTTCATGCGGATCTACCATCAGCCAGTCTTCGTTGTTTTCAACTTTTTGCATAAACAAATCCGGCACGACGATTTGCGGGAAAATGTCATAAGCCTTCATCCGCTGGTCGCCGTTTTCGGTTCTTAATTCCAGAAAATCCTCAATGTCCAGATGCCACATATCCAGCGACACGGTTACCGCGCCTTTGCGCTTACCCTGCTGATTAACCGCAACGGCAGTGTCATTCAAAATGCGAATCCAAGGAATAACGCCGCCCGAGGAATTTTTTATGCCTTTTATGCGGGCGCCCTTAGCGCGGACGCGGGAGATGTTTACGCCGACACCACCGCCGAATTTGGAAATTGACGATACCTGGTCAATAACATAAAAAATCGACTCGCGCGTATCTTCCATCGCGGTAATAAAACAAGAACTCAGATTGCCGTTCGGGCGGCGCAGGTTCATCAACAGCGGCGTGCCTAAAGAAATCTTGCGATCGGCCAATTTTTCATAGGTATCTTTCACTTTATCCAGACGCGTCCCCCTGTCTTCATCCTGCTCAATCAACAGGGCGATGGAGAGAAACATATCCTGCGGCAACTCAACAATTTTATCGCCGTATTCACACAAATAGCGCTTTAACAAAAGATTGGCGCCGGCGTAATCATACACAAAGTCAAATTCCGGCTTGATGAACGAGGCGGCTTTTTTTATTTCCTCTTTATTATACTTCTCCGGAATGGCGGAGCTGTAAATTCCTTTTTCAACGGCATATTTCAAGAACTTTTCGTAATCATACGGCGGCTGGTTTTTCGGTGTGCCGCGTTGCAAAGAGGCTTGTTTATAGAGCGCCAGCATCTTCAACCGGCCGGCGACGTTTTTCCATTCCGGTTCTTCCACCGAGGTCTGGCTCAGCACATTCATCGTCAAAGCGTTAAACAACTCCGATGTTGACATACCGTCTTTCAGGTATTCATCCAAGTTCAGCAACGGTTTCTTTACATCCAACGGAAAACCGCGGCAGACATCCGCCAACAGCGTCTGCAGTTTGAAAATTGAAAACTCCTGCACGGAGCCGTCGCGCTTTATCAGGTTTACAGCCATTTTATCCCCTCTTTTGCTTTTGTTATTTTCCGCCAGCAGTATAGGGAGAGGTTTTGACGCTGTAAAGAGGCGGCAAAAGTTATACTATGGTTTTTCATTTGATACGATAACTGCGCTCTTTATAATTAACAAGAGGTTGTTTTAAGGACAAATTTAGCACAGTTTCAGCCCTTTTATCGTTACAAACATACGCCTGCATATGTATAATATTTTCACAGGGCTTAAAAAAACGCTTGCTTTTTTTATTTTTTTAGCATAGATGTATCTTTGCTTTTGCCAGAGGCGAAAGCTTTATGATTTAGGTTTGGGGTGTCGCCAAGTGGTAAGGCATCGGCTTTTGGTGCCGACATTCGTTGGTTCGAATCCAGCCACCCCAGCCAA
>CALXYD010000051.1 GCA_944392865.1 uncultured Alphaproteobacteria bacterium | reverse complement strand
GAAGAAGGCAAAACCGGAACGCATAATTACAGCATCGTCTTGCCTGAAAAAGCCGTCTATCGCATCCGTTTGGACTTTGGTTCGGCTCCGGGCACGGTTACCATAAAGAATATTCGTTTGGAAGGTTCGCAAAAGGCTGATTTGAACGATATTGCCAACTGCGAGATAAACCAGATTGACAAGTTGACGGAAAATGAAGACGGCAGTATCACGGTTACTTCCGCGCAGGAAGATCCGTATATTGCGTATCGCACGCCGCTGTTGCCGGAATAAGCGCAATCGGCAGACTTTTATCGCCAGAGCCCTGCAAAGGATTGCCTTTCAGGGCTTTTCTCATTGGAAAAAAATATTGACAAATAATTTGGAAGATTATAAGAATACCAAATAAAAAATATTTTTATGTCAAACTTTAAAAATTAAAATTATGAAAAATTTTTGTGCGGTTAAAGCGTGGATTGACCACTATTGTATTGAACACGAAACAACATTGAATATGTTGGAATTTCTTGTACTGATTTTTGCAATTGTCGGTTTTCTCGGGCTGTTTGGTATCTTCTGGGGGATTGGAATCATAATTGGTTGCATTGCTGCGCTTTTTATGTCCTGTCTGGATATTAAGTTGCATAAAGTTGTTATGTATGCTGTCGGCTTGGGGTATGTAGCATTGGTAGAAAAGCTAAAAAAAGGCTCTTCGGCATATCGGCAGTATCCGTATGGCAATATCAATATCGGCGAAAGTCTCACCGCTCCCTGGCCGGAAATCGGCGCGATGAGCGGAATGTATCTGGATGACATCCTTAATCCCGGTACATCACGCGACCTTGTTAAAAAGGCAAGAAAACTGCCGTGGTATTATGAGCTACTGGAACTGTCGCCGGAAACTTTGACGGTAGAAAGCCTGAAAGCCGCTTATCAGCGAAAAATACTGTCGGTTCATCCGGATAAAAATCAGGAAAAAGACGGTTCAGACGGGCAAATCCAGAAAATAAAGGACGCAAAACTTATTCTGGAAGCCGAGATTATTAAACGTCATCGTGCTTAGAAAAACAAGAAAACAACCTCAAGCCATCAAGCCGGAGGTTGTTTTTTTAGCCGTATTTCCGTTCAAAGAAAAATGGCTTTATGCGTTTTCCGTCATCTCATATTGCGGCGCCTTAACCGTCGCTTTTATGCGGGCGATACGCATATTGTCCACTTCCAACACCTCATAAACGCAATAATCGTCTTCGGTTTTGTCGCCGACTTCAGGCTCGCGTCCGAGCAGATTAAAGACATAACCGCCCATCGTGCTTTCTTCATGCTCATAATCGTCATAAGGCAGCCCCATACAGTCGTAGGCATCTTCAACCAGATACAGCCCGTCAAATTCGCAAACCAGGTCGTCAATTTTCTTAACCGGTTCTTCGGTAATTTCATCGTGTTCGTCCTGAATATCGCCGACCAGTTCTTCCAAAATATCCTCCATGGAAAGCAAACCGGCCGTCCCGCCGTATTCGTCAACCACAACGGCCAGATGAATTCTTTTTTTCATCATCTCGTGCAAAATCTCGGAGATGGATTTATTTTCCGGCACAAACAAAATGTTGCGTACGATTTTGCTCAGGATGTCTTTATGCGGCGTATTCTTACATTCCAACAAATCGCGGATATGTATCATTCCGATAATTTGGTCTTTGTCGCCGTTGCAAAGCGGAAAACGCGTATGCTTATGCTGTTTGACAAATTCCATAATCTCGTTATAGCTGCTGTTTTGATAAATACATTTCATTTCCTGCCGCGGAATCATAATTTCATGCGCGGAAATTTCCGAAAAGCTGATGGCATTCTGGATGATTTCGCTTTCCGTATCGTCAATAACCCCGCCTTTTTGCGACGCATCAATAATCAGCTTGATTTCCTCTTCGGAGTGGGCGTCTTCGTTTTCATCCGCCTGTTTGACGTTCATCAGCTTCAAAATCCACATTGTAACGTGGTCAAAAACCCAGATGAACGGCGCAAAAATCTTATTAAACGTATAAAGCGGTGCCGCAATCAGCAAAACGTAACGCTCCGTATCCTGAATAGCCATTGACTTCGGTACCAGCTCGCCGAAAACAACGTGTAAAAGGGTGATGAACGTAAACGCGATACCAAAGCTGAGCGAATGCAACAACAGCTTGTTATCGGCAAAGAAATCGCTGAACAGGTCTTCCAAAAGGCGAGAAACCGCCGGTTCGCCGAGCCAGCCGAGGCCGAGGGACGCAAGCGTAATACCGAGCTGAATGGCGCTCAGATAAGTATTCATGTGTTCGTTGATTTTCAGGGCTATTTTGGCTCTTTTGCTCCCGCCGTGCGCCAATTCTTCAAGCTTGGTGCGCCGGATTTTAACAATAGCGAATTCGGAAACAACGAAAAATGCGTTACAAAAAACTAAAACTAAAACTAAAAATAAATTAAAAGCATACCCGAAGACAGGACTCATGTAATTATTTTTGAACTACCTCAATAAATTAAACATACCAACTACTTTACACGGATTTTTCGCGCTTGTCAATAATTCTTTTGTAGATTTCCTAAATTTTTTCTTGTGTTATCAAAGGCATCAAATTTTTTGCAAAAAAAGCTCTTGACTTAGAGTAAACTCTAAATGTTACACTACTCTTGGTAGAAATAAAAGGGAGAAAATAAAATGAGCGATGAGAAAATTTTTTATTATAAATTCAACAGGGTAAATGCCTGGCTGATATTAAATCTGGCGCTGACCATCACTTTGGCGTATTGGAGTATCCGCTGCGTCTGCCTGCTCTATTGGGTACAAACGCAAATTTTAATCGGCGTCTGCGTGTTTTCCTGGCTGGCTTGGGGCTGGAAGTATTTGTTAAAACACCGCGCCGTGGTGATTGACGGCGAGGGCATAAAGCTTGATTACAGCCGCAAACTGTCGTGGAAAGATATTGCCCGCACCGAAGAAAAAGAAGTCCGCTGCGGTTTTCGCCGCTACAAGGTGCTGATCCTTGTTCCCAAAGAGGGAATAGCTTACGAATACAATTTCTTGCAGCGCCATAACGGCGAGTTCACGCCGTTTGCCATTCCGCTATACGGTTTGCTCAGCCCTGAAGATGAGAAGGAAATTGTTAAAATCGTAAAAAGCAAAGTCAGAAAATAAGACCTTGGCATCCCAAAAAAAGAAGCCCCGGAAGTATGAACTGTCCCCCGAAAGTTGGACAATTCGGTTAAGCGGGGCTTCCGTGGTCTTATCGCGAACCTATAACGGCAGAGCCTCCGCCATCTGTTTGCGTTTAAAGGCCGATCGTTCAACAAGTTTGCGCACACGCTTAACCGTTTCCGCCGCAAAACCGGCAGCGCAGATTTCGTCAGCCGTTTTCCCCTCGTCAACCAGCATCTGCAAAACGGCATCTAAAACAGGGTAGGGCGGCAATGTGTTTTCATCTTTTTGCCCTTCCGCGAGTTCAGCCGACGGTGCGCGGGTAATAACTTCCTCTGGTAAGGCTTGGTTAAGCGAGTTTCGCCATTTTGCCAGTTCAAAAATGGTTGTCTTGTATAAATTGCCGATGGGCGCCAGTCCGCCGCAGGTATCGCCGTAAAGCGTGCAGTATCCTGTCAATGCTTCGGATTTGTTGCCGCAAGCCAGCACCAGCCCGCCATATTGGTTGGAATACGCCATTAACAGCTGTCCGCGCAAACGCGCCTGCAAGTTTTCCGCCGTCACGCCCCGCGCTTCTTCGTCGAAAAATTGCTTTAAAAAAGCCGATTCGCATTCTATCAGGGGTTCAATATCAAGCTCCTGATAATCAAGTTTGTTCAGAACAGCCGTTTCCCGTGCGATTTTTAGGCTCAAATCGGAAGTGTAACGCGTCTTCATCATAACCGCTTTAACCTTTTCGCCGCCGAGGGCGTCCGCCGCCAACACCGCGGTAATTGCCGAATCAAGCCCGCCCGAAAGCCCGAGAATAACTCTGTCAAATCCGTTTTCGGCGCAATAATTTTTCAGTCCCCGTTGCAGGTTGCTCCATATCTTTTTCATCGTTTTATCTCCCTGAACTAAATTTCTCTTTTATTTTGGAAAATTTTGCCGGCTCTGCGGCTTGTTCGGCCGGCCGTTGCGCCGCCTGATAATATTGTTTCTTCTTTTCCGCTAAAATTTCACGGAAAAACTGTGCCGAGGTAATGCTTTTAAGCCTTCCTTGCCTAATCGACGTGCGATGTTTCTCATCTTGCAATATGTCGCATATTTGCCGGTCTTTCCCGCGGCAAAGGTCTTCCAGCACCACCACTTTCGCCCCGCGTTTTAATAAACCGTCCATCGCCTGCAAAACGCATATATCGCTTAAAACGCCGCACAGGTAAACCTCTTTGCCTTGCCAGCTTTCCGCCAAATCGTGGTAAACGTGCGCCTCATTCCATATATCGGTGGTGGATTTATACATTTTGACAACCTCAAGCGTCGGCTTAAACGGCGCCGCCTGCTGCCAGCCGTCGCTGCCGAACAGGCAATGCGGCGGAAAACTCTGCGCTTCCACGGTGTCGCCGTATGTTTCGGCAAAATGGGTGTCGTATGTATCAATAATCTTATCAAAATATGACGGAAACAGATTGTCGGCAAATTTTTGCTGCCGCTTGATAAGTTCCGGCGCATTGAGGCTGAGCGCGCCTTGCGGATGGACAAAGTCGTTTTGAAAATCTATCCGCATTAAAATACGGTTATTCATCATAAAAAAATCCCTTCAGGCTTATTCGGGTTAATCCTGCCCGTCTTCCATAAGCCCTGCGGAAGACCCGGGCGGTGACGGTAAAATACCGTTAAAAAAACTAAATAATAGCTTTTTTCTTGTTAAAATATTCCTCAACCAGATGGTAGTTTTCCGGTGCGATAAAATTTTTCCAGCGCATATCGCCGAATTTTATCATATCGCGCACCATTGTTCCGGTAACAAACGGAAAATCGGGATCCGTCCGGTCTTCCAGCTCAATATGCGCAAAACACTCCCGAAACCAATGCGCATCGTAAGGCGAGCCGGCGTAATAGACATCGGGTTTCGGCAGGTTGGGAAAACTGTCGGTAATAAAATCAAGCACATACTCGCCCCATTCTGCCGGATTGTTGATGTCAAACAGCCCAATGATTTTCAGCCGCTCATATTCCGACTTTGTCCGGTAAACGTTTTGTATCATTTTTTTGCGTGTGGTGTAATTAAGCGGATTACGCTCCGTTCCTTGTTCTTGGATGGACCCCAGCACAATTGTAACCCGCGCGCATTCCTTAAGCATTCGGTCAATCAATTTCTGATGCCCGATGTGGAAAGGCTGCGCCCGCATAATGCTTAATCCGTGTTGGTATTTGTATTCAGACATAAAAAAACTCCTTCATTTCAAGGAGCCGCTGACGAAAGCCGGAAAACCCCGACCCTGTAAAACCTCATCAAACCGGCTCAGTTTCATTACGTTCCCTGCCTATAAGCCCTTCAGACAGCCGGAACAATTTTAATATAAAGGAAAAAGGCCGCTTGTCAAGCAGAAATATTAAGCAATCACGCATATAAACGGATTATGATTTCTTTATCGCTGCCTTAAATCCCTCCGCCGTATTGGCAAAGTCCAGACGGCAGTTATAAATTCCGGCAATTCGCTCCACAATCGCCAACCCGAGTCCGCTGCCGGTTTCCTTTTGTCCGGCGGGACGGAAAAAGCGTTCGCTCAGACGTTGCAAAACCGGCTCGTCAACTTTTGCGCCGGAATTGATAACCGCCAGTTCGCCATCCCCCGTTAAAACCGTAACTGTCGCGCCAGTTGGGCTGTATTTGACGGCATTATCAATCAGGTTCCGCAAAAGCATCGCCGCCAAAATATGGTTGCCGGTAGAAAACGGCGCCTGTCCGCTGCTGATACGCTTAATAAAACGAATATCCTTTTTTGCCGCGTTCGGAGTATATTCATCAATCAACTGTTGTATAATGTCCGGCCAGTTCAAAATTTCCTGATTGTCATAATGTCCGTTATTCGCCTCCAGCCGTGACAGGGCAAGCAACTGCTCAACCAGATGTTCGGCACGTTCGAGCCCCTTGGCGAGTTTATCCAGCGTTTGCGTATGCAGCTGTTCATCGTCTTTTGCCATCTGGGCAATTTCAAGCTGGATTTTCAGCGCCGTGAGCGGCGTACGCAATTCATGCGCCGAGTCGGAAATAAAGCTGCGCTCCCGCCCGAGCAAAGCCTCAATTTTGCCAAATATATGGTTCATCGCCTTCAAGAGCGGCAAAACTTCAACCGGTGCCTTTTCGGTGCTGATAGGCGTAAGGTCATCGGCTTGCCGCCGCTTGATTTGCCGCGCCAGTTTTTTTAGCGGTCGGAATTCAATATAAGTAAGCCCGACAATAGCCAATAATAGAAAGGCAAACCCGGTAACCCACGGCAGCATAAATTCTTCAACAATATCCATCGCCAAATCTTCGCGGTATTCAATTTCCTGTCCGACCGCAATAAGATATTTGCCATCGGCGGATTTAAGCCTGACCAGACGCCACGGGTCATCTTCGTCGCGAATGTGTTCGTTTGAAAAAGAGCCGATATTATCGCTGAAATGAATATACTTGCCGTTTTCGTTATCATGGAAAATCATATCGCCCTGCGGTGTAAATACGGCAAAACCGACGGCGTCATCATCGTCATCGGCGTTTTCTATTCCTTCAATAAGCCGGTCGGTAACCTTTTGCGTATGTTGCGAAACGCTGCTCCAATCCGCCGCCGCCAACAGCCGCCCCAGCGCCATCTGGTAAGTATCAAAGAACTCGTCAATATTTTCAAGCGTTTCCTTGTAGGAGATATAGCCGGCCGCCCCGAGAACGCCGCCGGAAACCAGCACGAAAAAAAACATCAGCCTGAAACTCAGGCTCCGTATCAGCTTTTTGCCGTCAAACCGGCGCAGCGCCGAAAATGTCGGACGTCGCAAACGCAAATTCAGTCCTCCAACGTATACCCGATTTTGTTAATTGTTTTAACGATGTCTTTACCAAGCTTTTTGCGCAAGTGGTGAATGTGTACCTCAACCGCGTTGCTTGCCACGTCTTCGTCCCACGAATAAAGTTTATTTTCAATGCTTTCTTTGGAGAGCACTTTGTTTTTGTTTAATAAAAGAAGTTCCAAAAGGGCGGTTTCCTTAGGGGAAAGGATAACTTTTTCCCCATTAAGGCAGACGCTCTTTGTCTCCGGATTGAAAGTAATGTCCTTATGGTAAATAAGCGGTTTGCTTACGCCGAACCGTCGGCGGATAAGCGCATTAAGCCGTGCCTGCACTTCTTTAAGCGCAAAAGGCTTGCCGAGATAATCGTCCGCGCCGCTGTTCAGCCCTTTAATCCGCTCGTCCACATCGCCCCGTGCGGTCAGGATAAGAACCGGCGTATCCAGCCCGGCATCGCGCCAGGATTTGAGAATGCTCAAACCGTCAATCCCAGGCAGTCCCAAGTCTAAAATAACCGCATCGTAGGGCGTCTGCAACAAGGCCTCTTTGCCGTCCGTGCCGTCATCAAACCAATCGACGGTAAAGCCGAGCTTGGAAAGCCCGACTTTAATCCCGTCGCCGATAAGGCTGTCATCTTCAATCAGAAGAACTCTCATGAACTAAAACCCGAAGAATTATTTTTTCAGCAGGATACTGTCAACATCAACTTCCGGCGTTCCCAGCAGTTCTTTGTCAATTTCCCCGCGGATTTCAACGGTATTCTCCGGTTTTACCGTCTGCCCGCGCCAGTCTTCATCGTCAATTTCCACGACAATCGTCCCGGTGCCGTCATTGAACTGATATTTCTCGTGTCCGAGATTCTTCTCAATTTTACCGATTAAAACTACCGGCGTATCGTCATTCATTTTCAATGCGTCCGCCACCGTGGAAGAGGAAATCGTCGGTCCCTGGAAACCGCCGCCGTATACTTGGGCATTTGCCTGCGAAGCAACGGCAAAAGTCAACGCCAGGGCGGAAACTGCAAATAATTTATTCATCGGTTTTCTCCTAAATAAAAGTTGTTAAATAAAGGTTGTTTATCAGAACATCTTTTATTCTGCATTCTAATCTTAAGAAACGCTTAAGGCAAAATAATTTTTTCATTTTTTATAATTATTTTAAATTTTTGTGTGAAATCAGTAAGATAAAATGAAGATAAAAAGTAAAAAAACAAACCTTTAAACCGCTTGGCGCATAATTATATTAAGCCGGACATAATAAATTTAAGGAGTAAGAGAGGATGAAAGCGGGCGCCGGAAAAGTTGCGCTGGCCGGTTGGTGTTTGTTGGCAGCATCGCCGTCAGCAGCCATAACCGAGGAAGTAGCAGCCGGAGAAAGCGTAAGCAACGGCAGCGTCAATTCAGTTGTAACCCAGCAGGTTTACGGCGAAACCGAAAATTATTCCGTCATGGGCAAACAAGAGGTTATGTCCGGCGGCGTCACGCATAACAGCAACATTTATTCTTACGGCCAGCAGGATGTCTTATCCGGCGGGACATCGTTTGACACGCTGATTCAATATTATGCCGTGCAGAATGTGGACGGCAAAGCCTATGCTTCAAGCGTCAATTCTCGCGGTGTTATAGATGTAAACGCCGGCGGCTATGTGAAATCAACCGTGGTAAACGGCGGCAGTTTGTTTATAGATGAAGGGGCGGTTGCGGAAGAAACCGTCCTGAACAGCGGCAAAGTGTATTTGTCGGGAAAAGACAGCGCGGCAAAAATTTCCGGCGGAACTTATGAAATAAAAAGCGGCGGCGTATCTGAACAGGCACAAATTTCCGGCGGTCTGGCGCAGGTGGATAGCGGGGCGGCAATTAACCGCGCCGTTTTGTCCGGCCGCGGAGAAATAGAAGTGGATGGCACGGTAACGGACATTCGGATTGAAAGCGGTGGCGAAATGACGATACACGATGGTGGCACGGCAACGGATACCACGCTTTCCGGTGGTGAAATGACATTGGACGAAGAGGCGGAGGCATACAAAACCACGCTTCTCTCCGGCACGGAATATGTTTACGGAACTGATACCGGCGCCCGTATAAGCGGCGGCACACAGATTGTTGAAGGAGGCGGAAAGGTCGCGCAGTCAATCATTTCCGCCGGCGGCATTCAGCAAATTGGCTTTTATGGGACATCTGAAGATGTGACGGTTGAAAATGGCGGCACGCAACAGGTTGACTGGGAGGGGACGGCCCTTCGCACAACAGTATCTGCCGGCGGCAATCTGGAAGTCTCTGCCGGCGGCACGGCA
>CALXYD010000050.1 GCA_944392865.1 uncultured Alphaproteobacteria bacterium | reverse complement strand
TACCCTTTAAAACTTTTCTTGTAGTTCAAAAAAGTAAGCCTGCGGATGACTACATACCGGACAAATCGCCGGCGCCTTCGGGCTTTCCACCCGGTAACCGCAGTTCGCGCATTCCCAGATAACCTTGGTCGGACGTTCAAAAATCTGACCGGCCTCAAGCGCTTCCAACAGAGCGTTGTAGCGTTCTTCATGCCCTTTTTCAATTTGGCCGACCATGCGGAACAGCGTGGCGATTTTCTTAAAGCCTTCTTCATCGGCTTCTTTCGCCATTGTGTCATACATATCCGTCCACTCATAGCGCTCGCCCGCCGCCGCGTCTTTCAGGTTCTCAATCGTTGACGGAACTTCGTCGTTATGCAACAGTTTGAACCAGATTTTCGCGTGTTCTTTTTCATTATTCGCCGTCTGTTCAAACTTGTCGGCAATAATGTTGTAGCCCTCTTTCTTGGCCTTGGACGCGTAGTAGGTGTATTTGTTGCGCGCCATAGATTCGCCGGCGAACGCCGCCTGCAGGTTAGCCTCGGTTTTGGATCCTTTTAATTCCATAGCTTCTCTCCTAAAATAAATGTTGCGGGAGAATCATACCTTCTCCCGCCGAATAGTCAAGCAAAATCGCCCGCATATAAGATTAAAGTTTTTGCGCCGCCGGAACAGAAAGATTAAGCGCCGCGGTTTTATCATTCGTATTTGTGTCAGCCTCGGCCACGCCCTGCCCCGCCGGAGCAGCCGCCGTATCCGCGGATAAAGCGGTGCTTTCCGCCGTGGTAGCGGAAGGATTCGCCTCATTGGCGGCAATACTGTTCAGCTCATCGGTAATCGCCGCGATTTTCGCCGCTTCCTGCTTAAAGCGCTTGAGCTCGTTGCCAGCCAGATTGGTACCGGTCGCCGCCTTGATTTTCAGCGGATCCACCTTGCGCCCGTTTTTAATCACTTCAAAATGCAGGTGCGGTCCGGTGGAACGCCCGGTTGAGCCGACATAGCCGATAACCTGCCCCTGCTTGACCCGCACGCCGGGACGGATACCTTTGGCAAACGCGTTCATGTGCGCATAGCCGGTTGAAAACTCGGAGTTATGGCGGATAACCACATAACGCCCGTAACCGCCGGCCCATTGCGCCCGTTTGACCACACCGTCGGCGCTGGCATAGATTTTGGTTCCTTTCGGCGCGGCATAATCAACGCCGCTGTGCAGAATACGCCGTTTCAAAATCGGATGCCGCCGCCAACCGAAGCGGGAAGAAATCCGCGCCTGGCGAAACTCCATCGGCTTGCGGTCAAGCGCGCGTTTCAGCACAATCCCTTTGTCATTGTAATAATCCACCCCGCCCTTGCTGTCCTCATAACGGTAAAGCGCCATTTTGTCCTTGCCGAGCGTCAGTTCGGCATAGAGAATATCGCCGTTTTTAACGACTTTGCCATCCGGCGCGACCTTACGGTCAAACACGACCTTAAACGAATCGCCGCTGCGCACGTCGGAACGAAAATCCACCGTATAGGCGAAAATATTGATAAAATTGCCGACCACCGTCGCCGGCACGCCCGCTTCCTGCATCGCCACCGCCAGAGAAGAAGTAATCGTCCCCTCCGCCGAACGGTTTTCGGTCTTGAGTTCCAGTTCCTCTTTTTCGGCAACATACTGCTCGTCTTCGTTGCGGGTAACCACATAGCGCACGCCGGCTTGCGGCGCGATAACGATTTTATCCACGCTCAACAGCCCGCCGGAAGGCACGTCAACCGTTTTCACGATGTCAATTTTCTGCCCGGCACGCAGCCCGCGCACGTCATAACCGGCTTTTTTAAGGCTGCCCGCCGCCTGGCTCGCTTCCAGATATTCCATACCGATTTTCTGTAACAGGCCGATAAAGTGGTCGCCTTTTTCCACAATCAAAGCCTCGCTTTCGCTGACCGGCTGGTTTTCCTCGCTTTCCACCGTCCATTCAACTGACGGATTGTCAAAAGATTCTTCTTCCGCTGCCAGGCTTTCCGCCGATTCGCTCAAAGAAGCGCCGTCTTCCGGCAAAGTTTCGCCGGTATAAGCCGCCACCGTGGACGCGGCGGAAATCTCCATTGCCGTCGGCGTTTCCTCAACCGGCGCCGCGGCGTTGCGGTAATTTCGGCTGACCACGATAACCAGCGCGCAGGTAACCACTGCGCTGTAAATAAATAAGAGCCAGCTCTGCGTATTCCACCCGCGCCTGCCGGAATTTGATAAATTGTAAGAAGCCATACCTTCCCTCACATAAAAACAACTATCGGCGAGCTTAAAAGAAGCGGGACGAATAAGAAAGCCCTTTTTCCCTTTTATACACACCAAATAAAAACGGCGGAGAATGTTTGCATTAAGAAAAGCTTAATCTTTCCGCGGCTATTATCCCCTTAAGTAAAGATGATAAGGCAAAAAGATTGATAAAAGGTTAACCGATGGCAAACACGCAGGATAAGCTCCGCCCAAGCGCCGCTCAAGCGCCGTTCAGGCGAGGGAAAAACAAGCCAAAAGAGGACGGCAAACAAGCCCCCGCCCCGACGGACGGCAAAGGGCTTAATAAATCAGCCGAGAGTCCGGAAATTGCCGGTGGAAAATCGGCGGCAGAGCCGCGGAAGCCCTCTAATAAATTGGCTGAGAGTTCGGAGAGTGCCGGTGGAAAATCGGCGGCAGAGCCGCGGGATCCCTCTAATAAATCAGCTGAGAATCCGGAGAGTGCCGGTGGAAAATCGGCGGCAGAGCCGCGGGAACCCTCTAATAAATTGGCTGAGAGTTCGGAGAGTGCCGGCGGAAAATCGGCGGCAGAGCCGCGGGAACCCTCTAATAAATTGGCTGAGAGTTCGGAGAGTGCCGGTGCTATTGTCGAATGTCCTGCCCCCAAGCGGAGCGTACATAAGAAGTACGTGAGCATTGGGGGACAGGCTTCCATTCGGCAATTTGACCGGTGCTATACGAACTCTCAAATGAGGATGCTGTATGTCCTGGCTATCCTCATGATTATCGACGGCCACATCGGCTCATCGGACTACCTGGACTTGAACGGATTGCTGCGCTATCAGAACTATCATATTGCGCTGTTTATGTTCGTATCGGGGTATTTTTTGAATTTGGCGCGGGGATATGGCGAATTTTTCAAAACGAAGGCAATGCGGTTGCTGGTGCCGCTGCATGCGTGGAATGCGGTGTATGGCGGCGTTTGCTGGTATTTGAACCGGTATCAGGGGTTTGCCCTGGGCGGCGAATGGAATTGGTATAATCTGCTGTATGCGCCGTTGGTGGACGGACACCAGTTTATTTACAATATGGCGAGCTGGTTTCTGGTACCGTTGTTTCTGGTGCAGGCGACGGGCTTTATGATATTGAAGCCGTTTTCCGGAACGGACGGCGCGGCGGCAGAAGAAAATAAGCGGCAGAATAAATGGACGCCGGTGTTGTTCCTCGCTCTGGCGCTGGGTTTGGGTTGCGCGGCGTTGGCGTATGCGCCGGAAAACCGCGGCGAACGGGGAATAACGCTGACGGCGCTGCGGGGGCTGTATTTCCTGCCGGCGTTTGCGTTCGGCTATCTGTATCGGCGGACGCTGGAAAAATATGACCGGCTGGCGACGCCGCTCTGGCTCGGGCTGCTGTTAGGCGGCGTAACGCTGCTGACAGGCGCCTTTCCGGGCTATAACCACGTTCCGTCATGGCTGGATACAGTAAACGCGCCGGGTCTGGCGATATATGCGATAAGTTTTCTGGCGATTCTTTTCTGGGTGCGGGTGGCGCGCGTGCTGACGCCGGTATGGGAAAAGAGCCACACGCTGAAATATATCTCGGAGCACACGTTTGATTTGATGATGCACCATTTTGTCGGCTTTATGCTGGCAAAGGCGATGTTTCTGCCGTTTACCCCCGGCGACGGCGCCGCCAACCTCGCCCGCGTCAAAAGCGACATCTGGTATTATCCTTTCCCTGGCGGCGATGAAAACTACGCGTGGATATATATTGCTATATCTATGGTCATAGCACTTTTGGCAGGGTTTACAAGCCGCAAAATTTATGGTATAATCCGAAGAAATTAAGCCTGTATTAAGTTTTGCGCCGGTATAATGCCGCACAACCGAAACGGGCACAGGGAGGGTTTATGAAAAACAATCAAAGCGGACGTTCGATGATTGAGATGTTGGGCGTGCTGGCCATTGTCGGCGTATTATCCGTCGGCGGCGTTATGGGCTACTCCAAAGCGATGGGCAAGTTTAAGACCGACCAGACCGTTACCCAGATGGCCGAGTTGAGCATCGGTATCCGCAACCTGTTTTTCCAACAAAAAGAATTTACCGGACTTGACGAACGGATGATAATTAACGCCGGCCTGGTATCCAACCGGATGTTGTTGGATACGTCAAACAGCAACGCCAGCCTGGGTTCGCTGATTGTGAACCCGCTCGGCGGCAACTTCCGCGTCTTTCCGTCGCCGGGCGGTTTGGGGCGCGACAATGCGTTTGAAATATACGCCGACAAACTTTCCCGGGAAGCCTGCATAACTCTGGCCTCAAACGATTGGGGCAACGACCCCGCCTCCGGTCTGGTCGCCGTTTACGCCGGCGCCGCCGTGGGCGGTGTAACCGCGCCGCTGATGACGACGGTTTATGCCGGTGCCGGTTCCAATCCTTCAGCCGGTATCTTTACCCCGGGCAAGCACGAGAATTCGCTGCCGATTAGCCCGATGGTGGCACTTAGTGCCTGCGCCTGCTCCAATAACGACTGTATATTCGGCATAAAATACCAGTAAGCGGTGCAAACATAGAGTTTTCTGCTTAAAGGCAGACCAGTTCAGGCCTGAACTTCACATACCTCCCTCCCGATATTCAGGCCTGATTTTTTTGCGGCAAAATTCCCACGCTTCTAAAAAATAAAGCCGGCAGTTTTCTCTTTCCGCCCGCTTTTAACAACCGATTTTCAACTCATCAAAAAAAAGAACGGCGGGGAGGTTGCCCTGCCCGCCTTATTTCCTGAAGATTATGCCGCGCGAGAATATTTTTTCCAATCCTCCAGCACTTCTTCCAATGTCGCCTGCCCGGCATATTGCTTAATATTTTCCAAATGCCATTCGTGCTCAAACCGGTCTTCGTAATAAATACGCACCGGACGGATAGCCATCTGTTCGCCGATATGCAACACCAGATAAATATGCCGCCGGATAGTCAGCTCCAGAGTGACGCCTATTGCCGCATCGGCCTCATAAGCCTCCCGGACAAAGTAGCCGAATTCCCAGGGTTCCTCGCTTTTATTATCCAAAAAGCGAATATAATAATCCTTGTAAATCCAGCAAACGCCCATATCCTGAATTTTCTTCATTCTATGAGGCCTTTCCTGTCGCGAAAAGCTTTTGCCGACCAGATTAGCCGCCTCAATTTCCTCTAAAGGAACGGAGCCTGAATGCAAAAACTCTGCAAACAACGCCGCCGCTGCTTCTTTGGTAAATACTGGCTCCTTCGTTTTTCGCACATAGCCGCAGGCAGTGCAAAATATATCGCCATAACCAAACACATCGGCCATAACCCCGAATTCATCTTTACGACGATTCGGAATTTCGGTTTCACCGGCAATAAAACCATGGAACTTCTTGCGAAGCTTGAAAATTTCCGTTTCAAACGGCCGCTCAATTATTTCAGCCTTTTCGCTTTTTTGCCGCCATCGGGCAAATACATCTAATAATTTCTTCATATACGTTAAGGTTTTTGTTAATAATTCATTTATGCGGGAAATTTATAGCATTTTTTTGACAAACAGTCAAGCTTTATTTTGTATATTTTCCTTATTCCGCTTTAATCTTATTTTATCAAAACAGCCCCCGACCAATACGCCCCCAAGCGTCTGCCGCCAGAACAATTTTCCGCACCGGCTCCGCCCCTTCTATCCACCATGCCGCAACCCGCCGCTCCCTCTGCACCCTTTTTCCTGTCCCACACACTCCGCCGCCCCTCCCTTTCCGCCGCGCCCTACCGCCGTACCATTGCCCGCGCCCCGCTCCTCTCCCTTTCCGCCCCTACCGCAAAAAAACACTTGCAATCTCCCGCCGACGGTGCTAACATCCGCCTCACAAAAAAATTATAATGTGATAATTTTCTTTATTATTAACCCTAAAAAAATTTAGTATGAACAAAGAAAAAATTTTTGCCGTCGTTAAAAAGGCAGTTGTTAAAATCAATCCGAATCTAACCGAAGAAGACATCACGCCGAAAGCATCTTTGCAAAATGACCTGGGGCTGGACAGCCTGAATCGCATTGAGCTTTCAACCTTGTTGCAGGACGCGCTCGGGTGCAGCCTGCCGGAAGATGACAAGCTTTCACAATGGAAGACCATCGGCGAAATCGTTGATTATTTTGATTTTATTGTCAACCGCAAAAATAACTGATTGTTTCACACCTAAAAAATCAACGTTTATGAAAAAGCTAACATTAAAAAACCTGCTGTTGCTGCGTCTCGCCTATATGGCAGAGAGCCTGCGCTTTATCGCCCCGTTAAACAGATTAGCGCCGCCGAGTTTCGCCTTAAAGCGCAACTTGTGCCAAAAGCGGATGACACTCCGTCTTGCCGAGCCAAAAGACCGGTCTTCGTCTCCCCGCCCCAACCGCCGCGGCAACAGGCACAAATAAACTTTATTATTAACCTTTAAAAACACACTTTTATGAAAAGCGAAGAACAGATTTTGACAATCGTCAAACGTAACATTGCCGAATGTATTGCCGAACCGGCTCTGGCGGAAAACATCACGCTGGAAACAGGACTGGCCGAAGAACTGCAAATGGACGAGATTGACAAAGTCCACCTGTCCGCGCTGTTAGGGTGCGATAAAGAATTACGCCTGACGATTTGCATTTTGGATAAGGAAGCCCTGCGTTGGAAAAAAATCGGCGACGTCGTCAAACTCGTGCAAAAACGCCTCCCGCGAAGCGTCCGCAGCATGGTTTCATAAAAAAGAAAAAAGAGTTTGAATCTTCGGATTCAGGCTCTTTTTTTGTATCATCTCCACCGCTTCAGAGCGCCGACCGGCGCCGTCCGCCCTCTTAACCTGTTTGTTCCCCTGCGCCTCATCGCCCCTCGTTGCTCGTGCGGCGCGCACTGCAGGTGCGGCGCGCACTGCCCGTGGTGCTGCCACTGGCGCCGCCGGCGCTTATCCAAGCGTAAAATCTTCTTCGTATGATACATTGTGGCGAATACCGCGGTAATGGTTCAGCCCGAGAATACGCCCGGCATAATCAATATTCCCCTGCGAGCGGTAAAGCGCCATCGCCTCGCGTTTCCTGTCCGCCACTGCGGAAATATCCAGATAATGCGTCGGCATAGCCATCGCGCCCCAAACCTCATAATACGCCGGCCTGGCTTTAATCCGCCGGTTTTCGCGGCAAAGGCGGGCAAAGAGCGCCGGCACGGCAACGTGGTCTTTGTGGCTGTCCGAAGGGTGCGGCATAAACACATAGTCATAGCCGGCAAAATCCAGTTTTTTAAACAAATCGTATGCTTCAATCAGATCGCCGTCTTTTGCCCGCATAAATTGGTAGGAACGCACTCCGAAAAAAGCCATAACCTCGGCAAATTCCGCCTCGCGTATCCGCCGTGTTTCCTCCGGTTTGCTGCGATCGCCGCCTTTGCTCCCGTCGGTCAGAAGAATAACGTCGCACTGCGCCCCGTATAAGGCCAACAACCCGCCGCAACCGATAGTTTCATCATCGGCGTGCGGCGCCAGAATACACAGGCGGTCGTTTGGCGTAAGCGCAAGCGGCTTTGGTTTGATTAAATCCGGCAGATTGTAGCCGTGCACTTTATTTAAGAACCAGCGTTTCAGTCTGCGCATTCTGCCTGCTCCGCCGGTTGGGGAAGCTCTTTCCGGATGATTGCCCACGCAACGTAGTCCGACATCCGCTTGCACCAGATAAAGCGCTCGCCCGCCTCAAGCGGTAGCGGCGCCTCGCGGCGTTTTTTGTATTTGCGCAGGATATAGGATACCCCCCCCCGTTTAATCGTCAACTTGTTCAACACTTTCCAATCCGGCCGCCAACTTGCCGCATAACGATGCACGGCATAAGCGTTTTTATTGTCGGTGCCGAAATGGTCATAATCATACACAAACGAATTCGGGAAAAACTCAATCCGCCCGGATTTGACAAATGTCTCTTTAAGCCCGTATTTTTCCGTCAGCACATCGGCAAAATAGGCGGGATTGGGCTTGAGGTTCAGACTGCCGTCCGGATTGATAAACGGCAAATCGTCATAAACCGCCAGCAGGTCTTTGACAATACCGTTATGCGGCACCGCCCCGACCAACGCCGGATTAAGCCCGCGCGCCGAGCCGCATTTCTGACAGCCCATAAAATAATCGTGGGAAAGAAATTCATCAAGCGGCTTGATAACTTCCTCATCGGTATCCATATAAACCCCGCCTTGCGTATAGAGCGCATACAGGCGAACGTAGTCGGAAGCAAACGCATACTGCTTAGCGGCAATCGCCTCGCGAAAATAGCGGTTGTCAAACTTTTCAATGCAGTCATTGCCCCAGCGGACAATTTCATACTCCGGCAAAACCTTGCCCCACGTCGCCATACATTTCTTTTCAACTTCGCCGAAATCTTTATCGCCGAACCAGACATAATGTATTTTCTTTGGTATCATCGTCGCTCCTTTTCAAATAATGACAACCCGATAGTCCATAGCTCCAAACACCCCGCGATAACCCCGCTCGGGATAGTCCGCTATCTCAAACGCCTTCCGGCAACCCGCTCCGAACAAAATCCCCCGAAACATCTCGCAACAAGCCCGCTCCGAATAGTCCACCGCCTTAAACGCCGCCCCGGCAACCCGCTCCGAATAGTCCACCGAAACACCTCGCAACAAACCCGCTCCGGATAGTCCGCCGCATTTAAACGCATCCTGATAACCCGCAAAATAACCGCGGATGTCCCCCGCACGGGAAGTGCCTGCCCCAAAGCGCAGCATACATAGAGGTACGTGAGCATTTGGGGACAGGCTTCCATCCGGCTTTATGCAGGTGGCGCGGCCATTGTTGCCCGTGCGACGCGCACTGCCGCTACCACGTTTCTTCTTTCCCCGTCATCGCGAGCGCCGGTGTCGTCAGACACAAAAGCGCGTGGCAATCAGCGAGTGAGCCGCGAAAACCCCGCCCGTTCGTGGTCTTAAAGGCGGAAAATTTTGCGAAATAACTGCGGATGTCCCCCGCACGGGAAGTGCCTGCCCCAAAGCGCAGCATACATAGAGGTACGTGAGCATTTGGGGACAGGC
>CALXYD010000049.1 GCA_944392865.1 uncultured Alphaproteobacteria bacterium | reverse complement strand
TTAAGGTTTTTAAGGGTTAGACAATACGTTTCCACTCTCAAAGCCACAACGCACCGCGCCGGATATCTCCAACCACGCTGCACAATCTTCGTGTTTGCATTCATAATACATTTATTTTAATTGTTTAACATAGTAATAATTTCCTGTCCCTCCGACTATCATCTTTTTTTCTATTTTGTCAAGAAAATTCACAAAAAAAGAGGACTGCTTATGCAATCCTCTTCATTAAAAATACATTTTAGGGTAACGATACGGCGGTGTAATGGCACAAGATGCAAATGCCGCAAAGCCAGCCCGACAGATAAAAAAATACCAGCCAGACGCCTTTGTTGCGCAAAAAGCCCTTTATTGTTTCAGTGGAGCCCTCTCGCAATGAAGCATACCAGACACTGCCGTTCCAAAATACGACAATCAGCCACAACAATACCTGCCAAACAAAGTCCCCGATACCGTAGAAAAGGAACAATGCGTAAGCAATTCCCAGGATAATACTGCCTGCCGCGCTGCATTGATAAGCGGCGGTCAAAAAAATATCGCAGCTATGCCGGTATAAAAACCAGAAAACCGCCGCGCATAACAAACCGCCGACAGCACCAAAAAAAACGTATTGCCAGACATTCAAGGCAAAGCCGGAATACAAAAATTCATTCATATTTCCGCCGTTTTAAGGATGCCAGAATACCAGCCCGGCCATATACGCAATTACACCGGTAATCAGCGCGCCGTATAAAACGCTTTTCTTTTTGTATGCGTGGACAGAATAAGCGCCGGTAAAAAGATTTCTCCGGGGCATTAAAGCATACGCAAAACCGAGAACTGCGCCGACACCTAGCCCGATAAGGGCAAAGCTGGCTAAACCAAGGGAATTGTTTGGCACTTTGAGCAGAGAACCGTCTCCGCCGCATGACGTCAATAACATCATTAGCGGCACACAAAATAACAACTTTTTCATATCTATAAAAAATTAAAAATAAATAAGCTAACCTAAAATAATAGGCAATCCTGCTTTTGTCAATAATTCTTTTGTAAAAAAATAGTGCGTAACTTTTTATATTGCCAAAAACAAAAACGCCGGTTATAGTCTTCCGCGTCAAAGAAAGTAAAAACTTTGAATTTTTATATTTCTTTGGTGGGTTGTAACAACATCAAAGAGGCAACAATGAAAATACTTGTCGGATTAAGCGGAGGCGTGGATTCCTCCACCGTCGCCTGTATCTTGAAAGAGCAGGGGCACGAGGTTATCGGCGCTACGATGTCAATTTGGGATAAAAACGGCGCTTATAATTTAATGGGGCAGAAAAATAAAGGCTGTTTTTCCCCGCACGAAGAAGAGGATGTCAAAGCGGCGCGCGCCTTGTGCCAAAAACTGGATATTCCGTATTATGTGATTGACTGCACCGAACAATACCAAAAAATCGTTTTGGATAATTTTAAGCACGAATATCTCACCGGCCGCACGCCGAATCCCTGCGTTATCTGCAACGCTTTCATTAAGTTTGAAGTCCTGCCGCGGAGTGCCGCAGCCGAAGGGATTGCGTTTGACAAATTTGCAACCGGACATTATGCGCGCTTGTCATATAACGGGCAAACCGCACGTTGGCAGTTGCGCCGCGCCGTGGATGAAAAAAAAGATCAAAGTTATTTTCTCTATCGCCTGCAACAGGAACAACTGGCAAAAATTATGTTGCCGTTGGGGGAATATACCAAGGATGAAGTGCGCAATATCGCCCGTAAATATGGGATTGCCGTCAGCGACAAGCCGGATAGCCAGGATTTTTACACCGGCGATATTAACGATATTTTGCAAACTATTCCGCACCCGGGAAATTTTGTAAACGCCGCCGGGAAGATATTGGGAAAACACCGCGGTATCTGGAATTACACGGTAGGGCAACGTCGCGGTTTGGGTATCAGCGCCGACCGTCCCTTGTATGTGATAAGGCTGGATAAAGAAAAAAATGAAGTTGTGTTGGGTTATGAAGACGAGTGTTGCAAGCCGTCATTGATAGCCGAAGATATAAACTGGCTTTCCGTGCCGCCTTTGACGGCGCCCGCGACCGTAAAAGTGCGTCTGCGTTCGTCGCAAACGCCGGCGGAGGCCGAGCTGCTTCCGCTGTCCGGAAAAACGGCGGAAGTCCGCTTTGCCGTGCCGCAAAAAGCCGTTGCCGCCGGGCAGTCAGCCGTGTTTTATGATGAGCAGGGCTTTGTTTTAGGCGGCGGTTTTATCCGCGGAGAAGAAAATGGCGCCGGATAAAGAAGAACTTATCCGCCTGCTGTCGGATGAGGAAAATCAGGATGCGCTGTTTCAAAAAGCGGATGAAGTGCGCCGCCGCAATGTCGGTAATGAAGTTCACCTGCGCGGTCTGATAGAATTTTCCAACATCTGCCGCAATAATTGCCTGTATTGCGGTATTCGCCGCGATAATGCCGATGTTTGCCGTTACCGCATGTCCGAAGATAAGCTGGCGGAAACGGCGCGCCAAGCCGTAGCTCTTGGTTTTAAGACAATAGTTTTGCAGTCCGGCGAAGATATGTATTACACCGCCGCCCGCATGTGCCGCATTATTGAGGCGATAAAAAAACTGGACGTCGCCGTAACCCTGAGTCTGGGCGAACGGACGTATGCGGAATATAAAGCCTTTCGCCTGGCCGGTGCCGACCGCTATTTAATGCGTATAGAAACAACCGATAAAGAGTTATATCATCGGCTGGACCCGGGAATGAGCTGGCAGCACCGCTACGAGTGCCTGCTGGCCATAAAAGAACTGGGTTACGAGTTGGGATCCGGCATTATGGTCGGCCTGCCGGGGCAGAGTTTGGCGAGTATTGCCGGGGATTTGCTGTTTTTGCGGGATTTGCAGATAGATATGGCGGGCATCGGCCCGTTTATTCCGCACCCCAAGACCCCTCTGGCAAAGGAAAAAGGCGGCACGCTAAATCTGGCTCTGCGCACGATGGCGGCAATGCGCCTGCTTTTGCCGGACATCAACATTCCTGCCACCACGGCGATGGAAAGCCTGCACCCGGACGGGCGGATAAAAGCGCTTTGTGCCGGCGCCAACGTGATTATGCCGAACGTTACCGGCGGAGAATATCGCAAGTTTTATGAGCTGTATCCGGGAAAAGCCGGCGCGGATGAAACGCCGTTATACGCATATAGCGCTGTCGGAAAGAAAATTCTGGCTCTCGGCCGCACCATTGGCACCGGTTATGGCAGCCATCGCCGCACAACTGCCGGATAATTTGCGGTTTTAATAAGATTTTAACTGAAAAAATATAAAATCCCTACTATATGCAAACAAGGAGAAGCGCATGAAAATGAAAAAGTTATTTGCCGTTGCGGCGGCGTTCGTGTTATTGTGGCAAACCGGCGTATGTTTGGCATTGGATGTCATTTCCCACATTCCCGAAAATCCGCAGAAAGCCCTGATTTTGATACATGGCTACGGGCAGGACGGCAAGCGTATGCAAAGCATTGCCGGCTCGTTGGAAGAAAAAATGCCCGATACCGCATTGTATTTTCCGACCGCGCCGGACAGCGCGCCGTTTGGCGGCTACCAGTGGTTTACCTTGCCGGTCATGGGCGCCGATATGATAACGATGGACAAGTATAAAATTATGCTCGCAAGCGCTGTTGAAAATATAGAAGTGCTTCACGATTTGATTGAGGATATTCACGAAGACCTTGGGCTTCCTTACGATTATATTGACGTTGCCGGCTTTTCCCAGGGCGGGCTGATGGCCGTTCTGACCGCCGTTACCAATCCGCACACGCCCGGACGCGCCGTTTCTTTATCCGGCGTCCCGCTGATTTTTACCGAAGATTTTACCGCCGATGACATTACCGCCAAGCCTGATATTTTGCTGATACAGGGAAATGCCGATGACATTGTTCCGCCGGAAAGTATTGATATGACAAACAAAACTCTGCAAAGCGCCAACATCACGCCGCAAACCGTTACCGTGCCGGGGCTGCGCCATCGCGTAACGCCGCAGGTTCTGGAATATCTGGCAGACTTTCTGGAATAGCCTTCCTCCGGCAGATTCTCCTTGCATTTTATTAACGTTAGGAATATACTCCGCCTGACAATAAAATTATTATTCACCTAAAATAAACATCATTATGGAAACAATTTGCAAAGAAGCTTGGCGGATTATCTCAATTACTCGCGACAGTAGCGGTTACAATTTTTTCACGCGCGACCGGAGGACAAGAGTTTATCTTCTCCTTTACAACGAGGCTGAATGTTGGATACCGGAAATTCCTTCCGATGCCTTTTACTGGCAATGTCCCGTTTTGCGGGTGGAAACGACGGCAAACGGCATTTATGAACGGACAACGTTGAACGGGCGGGTTATCCATACCCATCAGGTAGACAAGCGGACGCCGCTGGAAAAGTTTATCGCCTATTTCCCCGAAAATCCGGAGATGGAAGCGGCGATAAACCGGTTGCCGATATTGTATCGCCCCGGCCTGAAAGCACTGAATTATCTGTTGCGCGATGACCCGGAGGCGCATAGCTATCTGTCCGCGCTTGTCTGGCTCAATCAACTGGCCGCGAAAATCTATGCCCGCTACAATTCCCTGCGGATACCAAGGGAAAATTGTCGTGTGAGGGTAAGAAACCGGATAGAAAGAAATAATCTGGCTAAAGAAGGCTTGCTTTCTGATAAAGCAGAACAGTCCTGCGAAATGATGTCCGCCCGCGAGCATCTTGACTTGCTTGGCGTCAAAGAATTTGAGCATCTGCCGGATAATGACAAAGAGGTTATAACCGCACTCGTATTTTACATTATGCGTGTTAATGAGGCGGTCGCCGCTGACAATGGGCGGATCTATTCCGAGTATTGCAACGAGAATGAAGTCAATAAGACGGAAGATGAGATTGTCCGAAAGTTTTTCATAGAAAAGCGCTTGGAAACCTACCAAAGTCAGGATTTGCTGCAAAAACGGAAAATATCGCCGGATGAAATGCTTAACTTTGTCATAAAAGTAAGGTTTTGAATGTGAAATTGCAAGTTAAAGGGCGGTTTTACCGCCCTTTTTTGCGGTCTGCTGTTGTTTTTTTTCTAAGAATAAGCGATTCTCAAAAGCGGGCGCAAGCCTGCAATCAATAACGAGAATAAAATAAGAAAGGACGAAAATGATATACGGCTATATTCGCGTCAGCACCGACCGCCAAACCACCAAAAACCAGGAATTTGAAATAAAAAATTTCTGTAAACGGAACAACTTGAAAGTGGATATGTGGATAAAGGAAACCATCAGCGGCACCCGAAATTTTGAAAAGCGCAAATTAGGGGAGGTGTTGAAAAGAATCACCAAGGGCGATATGCTTGTCAGCACCGAAATTTCCCGCTTTGGGCGTAACCTGTTTCAAATCATGATGATATTAAATATCTGTATGCAAAAAGAGGCCTGCGTCTGGACGATAAAGGACAACTATCGTTTAGGCGCCGATATACAAAGCAAAGTAATGGCGTTTGCCTTTGGATTGGCGGCGGAAATTGAGCGCGACCTGATAAGCCAGCGCACCAAAGAGGCATTGCGCCGCATTAAGGCGGAAGGCTTGCCCATCGGCCGGAAAAGCGGCTGCAAAAACAAGGAACATATTTTGGACGGGCGGGAAAACGAGGTAATATTTTTATACAAAGAAGGTGTTCCGAAAACCCGGATTGCCCGCCGTTTGGGCGTCAGCATCCGCACCATCTATAACTTCCTCGCCGCGGCCATGTAACTGTTCTCCGCCCGCAAAAAAAGCAGAGGACAATTCGCCCTCTGCTTTTCCGCTTAAATCCCCCGGCCTGCACCGCAACTAAAAAACGGCAACCAAATCTTTTTCAATGCGTTTATAAAAATTTGCATCTATTTTATGGTAGTCGGAAAAATTAACGATATACGGCAAAAGGCTGTCATCAAACTGCTGTTTTAAATCTTCAACCAACGTTAGCGGCATTTCGCTTACACCTTTAATCAGTATGTCCAAATCCGAAACTTTTGTATAATTCCCCTTGACGCGTGAACCGTAAAAATAAAACGCATAACTATCGGAATACGGTGCAAGAATGGCTTTGACAATATTTTCTTCCGTTGCGGATACGCCTTTAATCATTTTAAGCTCCGGTTATGGCTTTATCAAAGCTGTTTACCAAAAATTCAACATCTGCAATAAACGGCGGTATAATTTTTAATATCTCCCGCGCCTTTTTTATATTATACTCGTGCGATGTATCATTGCGTTTGGCATAATAAAGTTTCCAATTCTCCCAATTCGGCACCATATCATAACCCGCCATAAGGCGAAAAATATTATTAACGGTCAGCTCCTTGTCATCTTTGGCATAAAACAGTTTTAAATACTTGCGCATCAGCTTGAGCGACGTCTCCATCGTGTATTCAAACCGTTTGACGCAGGAATCCGCCACAATATCGGCGATTAAGGCGTCATCTTTTTTCTGAATATACACGTCCCAACAATTTTTTATGGTTGCCAGCGCATTTTTTAATGCTTCAATGTTAAATTCATCTTTGTTCATATTCGCTTTCCCTGTTGATATACAGCCAGCCTATGATTGTTTTATTTATTTTTCAAGCCGTATTTCCTGTTTTCAAATAAAAATACGCCCATACGCCCGCCTGCTATTTCTCATACGTCATTACGAGGCGCGCAACGTAAGTTGCACATCGCCGTGGCGATCCACAAATCGGTGCAAAGTACGCAAAATTATTATAAGCAGGGCACCGCCCACAAAAAAAGCAGAGGACAATTTGCCCTCTGCTCCCCTCTTAGATAATGGAGTTTCGCCGCTTAGAACGAATACTTGGCGTTTAACATCGCCGCATGATCCTGATAATCTTCGCGGAATCTGCCTTCCCATCCGGCAGAAATTTCCAGATTGTCAGAAACTTCCGTAGCGACTTTCGCCCCGAATTCAAATCCGAGACGGTCAAGTTTTTCGCCGTTGACGCGGTAAGCGCCGCCGCCTTTTTCGGAAGTATTGCCTTCAAATGTCACATTATTGCCGATTTCAAAACCGCTGAGCGCTTTCATCGCACCGCCAGACCAGTCGGAGCTGTTATCACTAAACTCAACATCGTTTCCGATAACAATGCTTCCCTGCGTGTTAACCGTAACCGCACCGGCATTTTGACTATCGGCGCTTTCCTGTTTTAATCCCTCAAAAACAGTCCCGTCTGCAACGGTTGTCCCCGTCTCATTAGTATAAATAGCCTCATGCGTTATTGTTTCGTCGGCAGGAGGATTCTCCGCTTCATTAGCCATCGCCGGAAATGCAAACGCAACCCCGACCAAAGCCGTTGTTAATAAAAGATTTTTCCTCATAGGTAACTCCTGATAAAGTTAATCACATCAACGCCCGAAAATGCGAAAAAGTGTGCAAATCTAACGAACGTTTAATTTGCACGAAAATTATACTATCAAACGAACGTTTAATTTGCAGGAGTCGCCTAACCGCCTATATAAGTGCATATTTTTGAAAAAAAGTGTTTTTACAAAGATTTTTCCAAAATAAAGCTTGACCTTATTTAACCGCTTTGATATATGCAAATTAAACGTTAGTTTATTTTGCATACTTTTTATCCATCAGGCGGGAAAATATGGTTGCGGCACAAAATAATTTATATGGCGTTGGAACGGCAGCAGAGAGGCAGAAATCTCTGCTCTTACCTTATGTGCATATCTGCAATTGCCGCCGATTTTACAGGAGTCCCGAATGCCGTTAATCAGCGTAACCATGCCGGCGTATAACACGCGGGAGAGTTATCTTCGTGCCGCGATAGAGAGCATATTGCGCCAGAGTTTTGCCGATTACGAGTTTATCATCGTGAACGACAGCCCGGAAAATCCGTCCGTGCGCGCGGTGGTGGATTCGTATCGTGACGTGCGGATAAAATATGTAGAAAATCCGACCACGCTGGGGGTAGCGCAGAGTTACAACCGCCTGTTGGAATTGGCCGCGGGCAAGTATATCGCGATGATGAACCATGATGACATTGCCCTGCCGGAACGCCTGGCAAAACAATACGCGTATCTGGAAAGTCATCCTGAAGTAGGGCTTGTCGGCACGGGATATAAAAAGTTCGGCGAAATCAATCGTTTCAAGACGGTACGCAACCCCGTGAACGACGCGGAAATTCGCGCCTCGCTCCTGTTCAAATCGCCGATACACCATCCAACGATAATGTTTCGCCGGAGTCTGATAGAGCAGCACCACATCCGCTATAATGAAAATTTCATCAGCTTAAACGACCGGCAGTTTTATTATGACATCGGGCAGGAGGCCAAACTCGCCAATTTGCCGGAGATTTTGTATCGCTACCGTTTCCATAAAGATATGGTGTCCAAACGCAACAAGCCGGCGATTTTCCGCGAGCAGTGTGCGTTTCACGAGTTTTGGCTCAACGCGGCCGGCATGGAATTGTCGCCCAAAGAGAAAGAAATATTGGACAATTATGTTTCGCAGGGGCGCTGTCACATTAAGGACAGGGCGACTTTGGCGCAAGTTGGGGCGGTTTTGGACAAGTTGGCGGCGGAAAATCGTGCGCGCGGCTTTGTTCCGGCAGCGGAGTTTGAAGCAATATGCGCGCGCTATCTGGTCAAACGGTGCTTGAATGCGGCGGTATATGGCGGGATAAATTCGGCGGCGGTGTTGAAGAAGAGCCGTCTGCCTGTTCAGGACGGCCTGCTGTTGAAAATGTGCAATTTGGCGTTGCATTGGCGCGGCGCGGAGCAGGCGTGCTGATGGCAGAAAACAACAGAATAGCGGTATGTTTGCATTTGTATTATGCGGAACAGTTGCCGGATATGTTAAAATATCTGCGCAATTTGCGCCAATCCGACGTGCCGTATGATTTATATGTAAGCCTGCCGGAACCGCGCGAGGAGATAGAGCAGGCTCTGCGCGCCGCGGAACCGGCGGTTGAAATCTGGCACCCCGCCAACCGCGGCTACGACATCGGCCCTTTCATTGATTTTCTGCATAAAATAGACCTCGCCAAATACGCCTTTATCCTCAAAATCCACACGAAAAACCAGAACCGGGGTAATTACACCATACTAAACGGCAACCGGATGGACAACCGGCTTTGGGGCAGGGTGCTGTTAGAAGCTTTATTGGGAACGCCGGAACGTATCCGCCAGAATTTCCGCCGGATGGAACAAAATCAAAATATCGGTATGTTGGGCAGCAAATACTGCCTGACCGCGGAAAAACAAGCTTATGCGTCGCTACAGCGGCGCTTAAGCGATGAACTGGCGACGCTGGGCTACCCCGAAGAAACAAAAATAAAATTTATCGCCGGCACGATGTTTATGGCGCGCACAGAAGTTTTAAGACCGTTTTTGCGTTATACATTAGCCGATTTTCCGGCGACTGACGGCAAAATAAAAGAGGGAACCTTTGCCCACGTTATGGAAAGGCTGTTCGGCGCTCTGGTTATCGCGCAAGGCA
>CALXYD010000048.1 GCA_944392865.1 uncultured Alphaproteobacteria bacterium | reverse complement strand
GGTACGTGAGCATTTGGGGACAGGCCTCCATCCGCATTCTCAATCACAATAATTTCCCCCTTTAATTATTTGTATTCGGACATATGCTCCAACAACGCCCTCTTCTCATTCACATTCTCCTGTGCCTTGTTGAGAAGCATGTCGTAGCGTTCCGGATTGGCCTTCTTGACCACCTGGAAGCGCGTCTCGCTGGACATATAATCGCTCAAAGGCTTGCTCGGCGCTTTAGAATCAAGCATCAGCGGTGCTTTGCCTTCTTTGATGTTTTCCGGATTGTAGCGATAGAGCGGCCATGAACCGGTCTCAACCGCCTCTTTCTGGTGCATCAGGCCGTCCGCCAGGTTAAAGCCCTGCGCAATGCAGTGCGAGTAAGCGATAATGATGGACGGTCCGTTATAGGCTTCCGCTTCGTTCATCGCTTTGATAACCTGAGAGTCGTTTGCGCCCATGGAAACCTGCGCCACATAAACGTTGCCGTAAGACATGGCAATCATCGCCAAATCTTTCTTCGGCAGCGCCTTGCCCGCGGTTGCGAACTTGGCCGAAGCGCCCATCGGGGTCGCCTTTGACTGTTGTCCGCCGGTGTTGGAGTAAACGCCGGTATCAATAACCAGAATATTGATGTTCTTGCCCGAGGCAATCGCATGGTCAAGCCCGCCGAAGCCGATATCGTAAGCCCAACCGTCGCCGCCGATAATCCAAACGGATTTCTTAATCAGGTAATCGGCAAGATTGTCAAGCTCTTTGGCTTCCTTGGAAGACATCGTCGCCAGTTTGGCGCGCAAAGCCTTAACATTGTCGCGCTGTGCGTCAATTTCCGCATCGGTGCCCTGCGGATTGGCAAGGATTTTCTCCGCCGCGTCGCCGAGTTCGCCTTTCAGATTTTCCAACAAAGCTTTGGCTGTCGCCGTCTGCTGGTCAATAGAGAAGCGCATACCGAGTCCGAATTCCGCATTGTCTTCAAACAGCGAGTTCGCCCAGGCCGGCCCATGCCCTTTTTCGTCTTTGGCATAAGGCGTCGTCGGCAGGTTGCCGGAATAAATGGAAGAACAGCCGGTTGCATTGGCCACAACCATACGGTCGCCGAACAGCTGCGTCAACAGCTTGATGTAAGGCGTTTCGCCGCAACCCGCACACGCGCCGGAAAATTCAAACAGCGGCTGAATGAGCTGGGTTGTCTTCGGCAGGTTCTTCACCACATCTGTCCGCTTGACATACGGCAGAGTTTCAAAGAAGTTCCAGTTGGCCACTTCGGCGTCAATATGCTTTTCAATATGATCCATATTGATAGCCTTCTTCTCCGGATCGGCCTTGTTCTTCGCCGGACAGGCGGAAACGCAGATGCCGCAGCCGGTGCAGTCTTCCGCCGACAGTTGCAGGATAAATTTCTTGCCGGCAAATTCCTTGCCTTTGTAGTCGGCGCGCTTCAAGGTTGCCGGAGCATTCTTGAGCTCGTCGTCGGTTGCCACTTTCATACGGATAACCCCGTGCGGGCAAACGATGGAGCACTTGCCGCATTGGATACAGGTTTCCGGATCCCATACCGGAATTTCGGTCGCGATACGGCGCTTTTCGTATTGCGTCGTCGCTGTCGGCCAGGTTCCGTCCGCCACGTCGGCAAAAGCGGAAACCGGCAGTTCTTCGCCGCGTCCGGCAATAATTTCGCCCGTAACTTTCTTGATAAATTCCGGAGCATTCGCCGGCACCGGCAAAGCGGTGTGCAGCGTTGAGGTTGCCTCAGCCGGAACATTCACCTCGTGCATATGCGCCAAAGAAGCGTCAACCGCGGCAAAGTTCTTCTGCACGATGGCATCGCCCTTCTTGGAATAGGTCTTTTTAATCGCGTTTTTGATTTCCGCAATCGCCTGCTCGCGCGGCAAAATGTTGGA
The DNA here is from genome assembly GCA_944392865.1 of uncultured Alphaproteobacteria bacterium. Lineage (GTDB taxonomy): Bacteria > Pseudomonadota > Alphaproteobacteria > RF32 > CAG-239 > CAG-267. The sequence goes on along the minus strand of CALXYD010000048.1, from coordinate 8,072 downwards.
AATTGCGAAGAAGCACGCCTGCATGATGGTATTGATACGCTGACCCATACCGGTTTCACGCGCCACTTCCACCGCGTTGATGGTGTAGAACTTGAGCTTCTTGTCAATAATCTGCTTCTGCACCTCATAAGTCAGGTGGTTCCAGACTTCGTTAGCGTCATACGGCGCGTTCAGAAGGAAGGTCGCCCCCGGCTTGGCAATGCCCAGAATATCCACTTTGTTCATAAACTGGAATTGGTGGCACGCCACAAAGTCCGCCTTGTTAATCAGATAGGCGGATTTAATCGGGTTGTCCGAAAATCTGAGGTGCGACGTTGTCATGGAGCCGGATTTGCGGCTGTCGTAAACAAAGTAGCCCTGCCCGTATTTGCCGGCGTCTTCGGCGATAATCTTAATGGAGTTCTTGTTCGCGCCGACCGTCCCGTCCGCACCCAGTCCGAAGAAGACCGCGCGCACGACGTCTTTGCCCTCGGTGTCAATGCTGTCATCGTATGGCAAAGATTTGTGGGTAACGTCGTCGTTAATGCCGACCGTAAAGCCGTTAAGCGGCTTGGCGGCAGCGCCGTTGTCATAAACCGCCTTGACCATGCCCGGCGTAAATTCTTTGGAAGACAGGCCGTAACGTCCGCCGACGATTTTCGGCATCGCGATTTCGCCCGCCGCCGCGGCTTGCGCCAACGTGGCAACAACATCAAGATAAAGCGGTTCGCCCGCCGAGCCGGATTCCTTGGTTCTGTCAAGCACGGAAACAACCTTGGCGCTCTTCGGCAACGCGGCGACAAACGCCTTCGCCGGGAACGGACGATACAGGTGGACTTTTACCACGCCGTATTTGGCGCCCTGTGCGTTCAGATAGTCAATCGTTTCCTGCACGGTTTCGGCACCGGAGCCCATAATGACGATAACCTGCTCCGCATCGGCCGCGCCATAGTAGTCAACAATATGATACTGGCGGCCGGAAATCTTCGCAAACTTGTCCATTTCTTCCTGAACGATACCCGGCACGGCGTCATAATACTTGTTCGCCGCCTCGCGTCCCTGGAAGAACACGTCGGGGTTCTGCGCCGTTCCGCGGATAACCGGCGATTCGGGGCGCAGAGCGTGCTTGGCGTTAAAGTGATAGTCAATGCCTTCAAGCATCGCGCGCAGGTCGTCGTCGGAAAGAACTTTGATTTTCTTGATTTCATGCGATGTGCGGAAACCGTCAAAGAAGTGCATAAACGGCACGCGCGCCCGCAACGTGGAAGTCTGGGCAATCGCCGCCATATCATGCGCTTCCTGCACCGAGTTGGAGCAAAGCATCGCAAAGCCGGTCTGGCGGCAGCTCATCACGTCGGAGTGGTCGCCGAAAATCGACAACGCGTGATACGCGAGCGAGCGCGCCGCAACGTGCATCACGAACGGCGAAAGTTCGCCGGCGATTTTATACATATTCGGAATCATCAACAGCAAGCCCTGTGACGCCGTAAAAGTCGTCGTCAGGGAACCGGCCTGCAGAGAACCGTGGCACGCGCCGGCGGCGCCGGCTTCGGACTGCATTTCCTGCACGTCCGGAATAACGCCCCAGAGATTCTTCTGTTTGGCGGCAGACCACGCATCGGCCCATTCGCCCATCGGCGAGGACGGGGTAATCGGGTAGATGACGCAGACTTCGTTCATGCGGTGGGCAACCGAAGCGGCCGCTTCGTTCCCGTCCATCATTTTCATTTTTACGTCAGACATTTAAATATCCTTAAATTAAGAGTTTAAGTTAGTATCTTAAGTTAGTTCTTAAGTTTTCGCAAAGCCCGCTTCAATTTCTCAAAGTATCGGGCTTTAGCCGTCTTCGCCGGCTTATTGCAGAGAACCCGCCGCCCCGCGCCCGCACACATGGGACGCCGCAAGGGCGCGCGAGCCTTTGCCCGCCGCCGGCATATCGTTTTTACCGCGGATTTCTTAACACAATCGGCAAAAAAAGCAAGATTTTTTTCGCCCTTATCCGCCGTTTTTCGCTGCAAAGATTAACTTCGCTTTAACGATTTCTGTGATACTATATAAAAAATTCATCAGCAACAGGAGAGGAACTGAGTATGCCTACATTATCATCAAACAAAAAGACGCCGAAGAGAGCGGAAACGGCGAAGAAAAAATCCGCCAAAGCTCCCGCGGCAAAAACCAAAGCACCTGAAAAGGAAAAGAGCAAAAAACCGACTTTATTAACGGCGGAAAAGGCAAAAGTGGTTCGCGAAAAAACCGTCAAAGCACAAAAAGCCGTCAAGGAGAAAATCAAAAAGCTCCCCGCCGCCGCCAAGGAAGCGCCGAAAAAGATTGTTGAACACACACTGGAGGCGACGCTTAACAGCGTAGAAAAAGCCGCGGAAAACAAAGCCCTCCGCGCCTCCAAAAGAGCGTTTCGCGCCACTGTCAAAGCCCGCAAGGCCGTTCGTGCAATGTTGCGCGCCAAACGCGCGGCAATAAAAGCAGAAGCCGAAGTTGAGGCGATTTCCGGCGCTTTCCCGTCCGAAAGCGGCGCCAAACGCGCCAAAAAACCGGCGGTAGGCACCAAAGCCGCCGCACTGGGCATCCGCCACGCCACCGGCGCCGCCGCCAAGAACGCCGCTCGCGAGATTCGCGAAAGAATAAAACAGGCGTTGCACCCCACGGCGGAAGAAGTCTTTTTCTATGAACGCCGACAAATCATTATTTTGACGTTGATATACGCCGCCGTGGCCGGTCTGGTCTGGAAGTTGGCAAATTCGGCACTTTGTTGCGGCTGGATAACCAACTGGTTCGCCGCCGGACTATTGATAGTCGTGATGTTTCTGGCGTTGGCGGCGTTGGCGTCGGTGGTATTCGTGCTGTTAATACCGCAGACTTTGGCGGTTTTAAGCGCTAAAGGAATAAAAATTGACCACAACGAACTGCTGGAGTGGAACGACATTGCGCTGGCGGAAGAAAAATATTCCGGAGCGTTAACACACCTCCCGTTCATCGTGTTACATTTAAAGCCCGGCGCCGAAACAAAATACCGGTTGACGTTTATGCAAAATATGTGCCGATATAACGTATTCACGCCGTTTTCCATACCGCTTTACGCAATGGTTCCGGAAGACGCGGACAAGATTCGCGAACTGATACGCCGCCGTGTAAAGTATCAGGACAACCGCGCCGCCGGAAAATAATAAACGGCGGACAGTTATCCGGCAAACCCGAACAGGCGATAAAACCGCCTGTTTTTTTGTAAACAAAAAGATGAAACATTTAACAAACAAGCCGCAAGCTAAAAAAAATACCCGTTCGCACCACATAGCCCAGACATATAGGCGACGCGGCCACAGACCGTGCTTTAGCACATCCCCCCCCCAAGAACAAGAACTTTACCCTTTAAGCAGACTAAATACAATAGCCTCCTGCGCCCCCTTCAACGACGCCACCATTTTATCCTCTTGCAACATCTGAAACACGGTGCGGAAAATCACCAACGCCGCCACAAAAATCTTCGCCCGTTGCGGTCCGATATAGATGGACGCCGCCCGCTCGGGATAAGGCATCGGCAAGATTTGTTCAATCAGGCGGTCAAGCTCTGCCGTTGCTACGGTAACGCCGTCCGCCGCAAACTTGTCGTATTCGGGCATCTGCTTTATCCAGGAAACCAGGCGCAACGGCGTGGAAGAAGTGGAAATCAGCGCCGCCTGCCCGTGATAATCAATCGCGGCAATCTTGTCAAGAAACGGCTGCAGATAACCGGCAACTGCCTGTTGCAGCGCCGCCGCCCCGTCGGAATTATAGTTATAGAGATTAAACATCTCGGTTGCGTTGCGCGCCCCGAGCGGAATGGACACCGTGGCAAGAATTTCCGGCACCTCGCCGTTTGTCGCCAGCGTAACCTCGGTTGAGCCGCCGCCCAGGTCGTAAACCAGAAGATACCGCGCGTCCGCCGGCGCATTAAGCCGCGCCCCCAAAAGCGTCAGCCGCGCCTCTTCGTATTCGCTGATAACTTCAACCTCAATGCCGCTTGATTGTTTGATTTCCTGCAAAAATTCGGCGGTATTCGCGCTCATTCGGCACGCCGCGGTCGCGATTGCCCGATAGCGCTTGACATTATAGGAGTCCAGATACTCGGCAAAATTCATAAACGAGTTGACGGCGCGATCCATCGCCTGCCGGCAAAAATGTCCGTTCTCCGCCAGCTTTTCGCCCAAAGCGACATGGTAGACGTCGCGAAACAGCGGCACGCCATTCCGGTCGGCAATCAGCAGGCGGTTGGAGTTGGTGCCAAGATCCATCGCCGCCACATTGCCCGATGATTTTATCGCCGTATTGTTTTTTTCTTCATTGTTATCCATCGTTGCCCGTCCTTGTTCCCATTGACATCTAAAAAACCGCTTTGCACCGACGTAGTTTGCCTTATCTGCTCCGGCCTGCGCCTATTTGTCTTTTTTCGGCTTTGGCTGCTGGCGCATCGGATACATCCAGGCCGTCCGCCGCTCAAAGGGAAAACGCCCGCTGCGCCGCCGCTTGTATTCGTAGTGTCCGCCGTTGTTGTTGCTGTCGTTGACGCGCTTTTCATGCATCATATCCAAAAGCATCCCTTCACGGATACCGCGGTCGGCAACCGTAATTTCCGAAATCGGCCAAAACGTCATCAGCGCCTCAATAACCGCGCACCCGGCAATCGTCAAATCGGATTTGGAACGCCCGATACACGGATGTTTGCAACGCCCTTCCGCCCCCATCGTTTTGATTTTGTTGATGGTATGCAGGACATCAGGCGCCGCGATGGCCGCCCCGTCAACCGCCGAACGGTTGTAGCGCGAAAGTTTGAGATACACCGCCCCGATGACCGTAACCGTCCCCGAAGTGCCGATAACCTGAATTTCCTGCCGGGCAATCGCGTCGCGGATATGGTATTTCTCTTCAAATTCCTGCAGGATAGTCTGCGTGCGTTCAACCACCGTGGAATATTCCAGCGTACTCATCTCATGCTCGGCAAACGCCTCGGAAATCGTAACCACGCCGTAGGGCAGCGACACAAACCCCTCAATAAACGTCTTGCCGCTGTCGGTAATTCTGGCCAGCGAAATCTGCGTTGACCCGCCCCCGATGTCAAATACCAGCACCCGTTTGATATTGCGGTTCAACAACGGCAGACAGCCGACCACCGACAGCCGCGCCTCTTCTTTGGATGAAATAACTTCTAAATCAATTCCCGCTTCGTCTTTTGCCATTTCCACAAACTGCTCCACATTTTTCGCCCGCCGGCACGCCGCCGTCGCCACAAAGCGCGACCCGGCTATCGGCATATATTCGTCTATCACCCCGCGGCAGACTTTCAGCGCCTGAATCGTGCGCCGCATGGCCTTCGGGGACAAAAAGTTGTCCTGGATAATCCCTTCGCCCAGCCGTACGACTTTGGAGTAGGTTTCAATCACCCTGAAAGACGTTGGCGTCGGGGTTGCCACGACCAGCCGGCAGGAGTTGGTTCCCAGGTCAATAGCGGCATAATTCTTAAGCGTCTGTTCGGGATTGCGGATACCGGTGCGCGAATTCTCCGCCGCCGTCCGTCCGCCGAAAGCGGTTCCGCTGCTCTTGCCGCCGCGGCAAGCTCTTTCTATCCGCCCGTTTCGCGCCGGGGTTTCCGCGCCGTTTCTGCTGTCCGCCCCTTTTCCGACAGCCCGCGCCTTGCCGCTTTTTTTATAAAATTCCTTGCCCTGCCGTCCTTTTATTTTATTCATTGATACTCCGCCACAGCTTTAATTTTGTTGTCTGTTGCCCGCCCGCGGCCGTTTAAGCCGGCGTGGCGACGATTAATTTATTCTCCGTCCATCTCGGCGCGGATAATCTGCCTGAACTCGTCAATACAGATAAGCCGGTGCCGCTTTTTATCCTCATAATGCCAGTAAGCCCAGCCGTTGCAGGTTGATGAATCCTGCGCCGCCGCCCCCATCTGGTGAATAGAACCGGATTCGCCGCGGAATTTGACCGTCCCGTCCGAACGCACGATGGCTTTATGTTTCTTTTTCTCATCGTATAACACGTCTCCCGGAGAAATCAAGCCCCTTTCTATCACCGCGCCGAACGGCACGCGCGGCAGTTTGCGCTTGCAGGTATATTCCAGCGCCGCGCTCTCCGGGCTTAATTGGATTTCCGCCAGCCGTCTGCGCGCCCCCGCGACGTAATTTTTATCTTTTTCAATGCCGATAAACCGCCGCCCAAGCTTTTTTGCAACTGCCCCGGTCGTGCCGGTGCCGAAAAACGGGTCAAGGATAACGTCGCCAACGTTGGAAGACGCCATAATCACGCGGTATAACAGCGCCTCCGGCTTTTGCGTCGGGTGCAGTTTACCGCCGGTTTCATCGTCTTTAAGGCGTTCCCGGCCGGTGCAAAGCGGAATTTCCCAAGTGGAACGCATCTGCACATCGTCGTTCATCGCCTTCATCGCCTCGTAGTTGAAAGTGTACTTGGCTTTCGGGTCTTTCGTCGCCCAGATAAGCGTCTCGTGCGCGTTGGTAAAGCGCGTGCCTTTAAAGTTCGGCATCGGATTGGTCTTGTTCCAGACAATATCGTTCAAAATCCAAAACCCGAGATCCTGCATAATGTAACCGACGCGGAAAATATTATGATAAGAGCCGATAACCCATATTGTGCCGTTGTCTTTAAGAATACGCCGCGCCTCTTTAAGCCAGGCTTTGGTGTATTCATCGTATGCGGCAATGCTCTCAAAACTGTCCCACTCCTCATAAACGCCCTTGACGTCGGAATTGTCCGGCCGTTTGAGCGCCTCGCCGAGTTGCAGGTTGTAGGGCGGATCGGCAAAAATGACGTCCACCGAACTGTCGGCGATTTTTTTCATCGTCTCCACGCAATCAGCGTTAATCACGGTATCTAAAATAGTTTCCAAATTATAATTGCCCATTGGATATTCCCCAAAATCATTATGCCGCTACCATAGACCCGATTTGGTTAGCATAATCTTAACGCCGATAAACTTTTTTTCGCCCCGCGCCTAGAGGGCTGAAAAAGAATCAAAATTTGTTTTCCATACGTTTTCCTCCCCAACCGACAAATTTGCTTGCATATTTATCCCGTCCCGCCTATACTCCATCTCAATAGGGTATAAATTTATGTGACTATCGGGAGGAAAGCTATGAAAAATCTACTGTTTACGCTCGCCTTGCTGTCTGCGGCCATACCTGCGGCGGCTCAACAAAACGCCGCCACGCCGGAAGGGCATCTGCCGGTTGCCGCTCCCGGAGCCTCGGCGGCAACGCCGCAACAGGCGGATCCGGCGTCTTCGGCTCTGGCGCAATCGGGCAAATACGCGGCCGCGCCGGGGAATACGGCAGAGTCGTCGGGCAGAGTTGTTACCGCGCCGGCGCCGGAGCAGAATTTGCGCGATGACAAGATATACTTTTTCGCCCACTCCATGTGTGTTGCCTGCAAAGACACTTATGTTTATCTGGAAAGCAACCACCGCGAATTGGAAATTCCGATTACGGATATGAAATTCCACCACAATTTGGAACTTTACAAACAATGCGTCAAAAAGTTTAACATTCCGAACAATGAGTTGCGCCTGCCGTTGATTTGCATGGGCGACCATTATATTATGGGCTGGAAGCCGGGCGACGGCGCTTTGTTTGAAGAATACCTCAAGGACTTTCGGAAAAAAGCCGAACAGGACGGACACGCCGCTTTGTCAAACGCCGTGGACAGCCACACCGGCACGCCGGAAGACGGCTTGAAAGAACCGATTGTGTCGCCGGTAGCGCCGTCCGCAGCGCCGGTTGCCGCCCCGAACAATGTTGAACAGGCGCTGGAAAAGCTGAAAGGCTCGGAGCCGGTGGAACCGACCGCGATTAGCCGCGCGGAGGAAAACGGAGCGGCGCAATAGCCGCCAAACGGCGGGCGGCGCCGGATAAACCAAAGCAACAAAAAGGAAAAATATGCCAACGGATATAGAAATCGCCAACGCGGCAAAACCGTTTAAAATCAGCAGGATTGCCGCCAAACTTGATTTGACGGATGAAGACATTATCCCCTACGGGCATTATATGGCCAAAATCAGCCGCGCCAAAACCGCCGCCTTCGCC
>CALXYD010000047.1 GCA_944392865.1 uncultured Alphaproteobacteria bacterium | reverse complement strand
CGCTCGCGATGACGGGAAAAAATGCGCACAGGTTTGTGGATCGGTGGCCGCGCCAGTGCCAGCGGCACCTGCATAAAGGGGCGATGTGCAACTTACGTTGCGCGCCTCGCGATAGTGGTTACGGGGAGGGAAAGCCCCGCAAGGCGGGGGCAAGTGCGACCAGTTCGCACTTGTCGGCAAAATGTGTTGAATATTTGGTGAAATTGCGGATTGGTTTGGGGTGAGGCACTATCTGACATTCCTTTTTTCGTGAATTTTTTACATTCCTTTTTTTATAAAAAATTTTCTTCTGCCCATACTTTCGGCGAGGGTGTTTTGCGGGTTGCAATGGCTATATAATAGGTAGCGGCGGCGAGGTGAAATTTGTGGCTTATAACAAGGCTTTGTCCTTTGTTTCATAACGTGCGGAAAGCAAGGAAAACAAAGGGTTTTAAAGCAAGATAACAACGGTTTGAAATCCTGTTTATAACTCGCAAAATGATTTTGCTTATGGCAATATTCCCCTCTATGCTGGCGCCATAATGTAGTAACTTTTATGTATAGAGGATTGAGAAATGGATATTGGCAACAGTATCAGCGAGCTGGCCTATTTGTCCGGCATTGAGTTAACCGCAACATTGGAAGAAAAGACGGATTTGCTCAAGGCAATGGGCATTTTAGACAAGGATTTTGATTTCAAAACGGACTCCCTTCAACAGCAGGAAATTAACCAATGGACGGTTGATAAGCTTATTCAGGAAAAGAAAGACGCCAACTTCGTCAACATCGTGCACCATATTCCGATTTTGCGGCAGAATAAAATGCCGACGGTGGAGGTCTCCCTGCCGGATGGCGTGCAGAAGCTCAAATGGAGTTTTTATGAAGACGAAGACCCGAAAAAGTATTACCGCGGCGAGGTGGATATTGAAGACTCAGAGAAGTTTTATACCGGCGAGGTCAATATTGAAGATCTGGAGCGGCTTGAGCAGATGCAGGACGTGACGGTGCGAACCATTGACGGCGTTACTTACCGCAAATACCGTTTCAAATTTCCGTTTGACGTGCGGCTGGGCTACCACAAAACGGAATTTTCCTATATCAATCGGGACGGGCAGGAGGTTACGCAACGTATCAGCCTGATTTCGGCGCCGGAAAAATGTTATGACGGTATCGGTATCCGCGAGGGCAAAAAAACCTGGGGCGTGCCGGTGCAGCTTTATGAACAGGTCAGCGAGAACAACCTCGGTATCGGCAATTTCAGCGATCTGGCGCAGCTCGGCTATATTCTCGGCAAGAACGGCGCCGGGATTATGGGGGTTAATCCGCTGCACGCGTCACGCGGGGATCAGCCGGAGAATGCCTCGCCGTATGAGCCGGACAGCCGGATGTTCTTCAACTACATCTATCTTGATGTGACGGCGGTCAATGAGTTTAAGAACAGCAAGAGCATTCAGGATTATTACAACAGTCCGGAATTTCAGGAGAAAGTCAAAATCAACCGGCGGCGCACATACGTTGATTATGCGACGACGCAGGCGTTGGTTGATGATATTATGCACCGTTGTTTTTACGAGTTCAAATTTTCGCCGGAGAGTGAAGAGGGGCGCAACCGTTTTAACGTTTATTGCGACGACCACGGCAAGGATTTGGAAATGTTTGCCACGTTCCGCGCCCTTTCGTCTTACTTCGCCCGGCAGAAGCCGGCGCCGCTTGACTGGCGAGATTGGCCGGAGGCGTATAAAAATCCTGCTTCGCCGGAAATTGAGAGCTTTCGGCGGACGCATCGCAATGAGATTGATTATTATAAATATGTGCAGTGGCTGTGCGAAATCCAATTGCAGGAAGTTAAACAGACCTGTCTTAATTCGGGTATGAAAGTCGGGCTTTATATGGATATGGCGGTCGGCGCATCGCCGAAAGGATTTGAAGCGTGGTATTTTTCCGATTTATATTTGAAGGGGACGGCCGGGGCAAAGCCGGATATATTGTCGCAAAACGGACAGCAATGGTGGGTGTTGGGCTTTAACCCGATTAAACTGCAGGAACAGGGCTATGAGCCTTATCGGAAAATTCTGGAGGCAAATATGCGTTATGCCGGCTGTATCCGGATTGACCATGTTTTGCAAATGCACCGGCTTTATATGTATCCTGACGGCAAAAATAACGGCAATTACGTCTATTATAACATGAATGAGCTGATGGCCATCGTGGCGTTGGAAAGCCATCGTTATAAAACAATGGTTATCGGCGAGGATTTGGGCGATACGCCGAATGAAATCCGCTACAATATGGAGGATTTCGGTATGCTGTCTTACCGCGTGTTGCCGTTTGAGCGGCATGACGATATGTATAGGTCGGTCATGCATCCGGGCGAATATCCGCAGATGTCGGTTTGCGCGCCTTCCACTCATGATACGCCGCCGATTGTCAACCAATGGAACGTGAAACATATCTGGCAGCAGAAAATGTTGGGGATTATAAGCGATGAACAGGCCGATGAAAAGTTTGAGCAATTCGCTTCGCAGCGCGAGGGGCTGAACTGGATTTTGGAGCATTACGGAATATGGAAAGAAGTCGGCGGACACGAGGTTGCCCAGCCGCGTGAAGACGCCAATAATGTTCCCGATAAATATATTCCGGCGGTTACAACGTTTATGGCGCGTGCCAATTCGGCGGTGATGCTGATGCCGTTTTCGGATATTTTCGGCACGAGCGAAATGGGCAATATTCCCGGCGTGTCGGAGATGGAGATGTCGGTTGACGAACCCATGCTGGAAATCCGCAATGCTATCGCCTATCCGAATTGGCGCAAGAAGATGCATATTCCGGTGGAGCATATTGAAGATGTGGATGCTTTCCGCGAGGTGGTTGATATTCTCAACAGATACCGGCCGAACGGCAATGACGGGCGCGGGCGTTATTATCAGTTTGTGCGGATGGGCAACAATAACGCTTCAACGATTGATTTTGCCAAATACAAGCGGATATATGACATTATCCGGCATAAATCGGATTATCGCCTGGAGCAGATACTGAAGAATCGTTATAACCACAGTTATATGAACAGAGTTATGCATCAATACGGCAGAACGCAGGAACGCTACAATAAGGCAAAACAGGAGTGGGAAGAATTTCGCAATTCTCCCGAGTTTGAAAGCCGTTTCAACCCGGCGAATATGTTGCCGATAGACGGACAGACGGCGCCGGATTTGGCGTCTGCGCCGGAAAATGCGCCATCGTCCGGAGAACCGCAGGCCGCGCCGGCGAACGATAAAGCGGTTAGTCCGATAGATTTGGTGTCGTTTCTTGGCAAAGGCGGACGGTAATCCGCAGGCGCGGGCTTCAGCGGCGGCGGGACGTTTGTCCTACATGGAAAGGGGGACGTCCGGCGGTTGTTGTGGCGGCGGACGGTTGCTCTGTGTGGAATGGGGGCGTCCGGCGGTTGTTGTGGCGGCGCGAAGCGTGTTTGCCGTGTGATATAAGTGAAAAGAAAAGCAGGCGGTGTGCCTGCTTTTTTCTATGCGTCGCCGTAGCTTTAGCTGCTTTGCGAAAGCGTTGTTTTACGCTTTTAGGCGGCGGTCTGTGCCTGCAACTTCAGTTTCAGACGGCGGAGGGTTTCTTCCCTGCCGAGAACGGTGGCGATTTCGCTGGCGCCGCCGGGGGTGGTTTCCAATCCGGTCAATGCAATGCGCACCGGATACAGCACCTGTCCGTTCTTCATCCCGTTTGCCGCGGCGACGTTCTTTAAGCACTCAAACACGCCTTCGTTGCTCCAGTCCGCCAGATTTTCCAACGCCGGATAGGCCAGTTGCAACGCTTTGGCGGCAATCTCCGGGTCGGTCTTCATTTTCTTATTGTTAAACAGCTCGTCGCCATACGCGGGCAACGTTTCAATAAAACCGGCGGTTTCGGCGATGTCGTTCAAAGTTTCAATCCGCGGCTGCAGCACGCGCGACAGTTCCTCGCGGTTAATTTCGCGGGTGATGAACTTGTCATATTCTCGGCAGGCCAGCGCGTGAAATTCCGCAAACGGCAGGGCGCGGATATAACAGCCGTTCATCCAACGCAGTTTGGCGGGGTCAAAAATCGCCGGCGATTTGTTCAGCCGTTCGGCGTCAAAAACTTTTTCCAATTCGGCGAGCGAGAAAATTTCCTGCTCGGTGCCGGGGTTCCAGCCCAACAGCGCGATATAGTTCAAAATCGCAGCGGGCAGGTAGCCTTTGGCGACCAAATCCTGAAACGAGGCGTCGCCGTTGCGCTTGGAAAGCTTATGTTGCGCGTCTTTCATCACCTGCGCGACGTGGACGTATATCGGCGGCGTCCAGCCGAAAGCCTCGTATATCAGATTATACTTCGGGGTGGAGGAAATGTATTCGTTGCCGCGGACAACGTGGGTTATCGCCATCAGGTGGTCGTCTATCACGTTGGCGAAGTTATAAGTCGGGAAGCCGTCGGACTTCAACAGCACGCCTTCGTCCAGCTCGTCATAGTCAATTTCAATATCGCCGTAGACGACATCGTGAAAGACCGATTTGCCCTTGCGGTTGATGTTCTGGCGCACGACATACGGCTCGCCCGCCGCGATGCGCTTTTTCGCCTCTTCCAGCGGAATGCGCTTGCAGGGGTCTTTGAATTTGATGTTCATCTCCTCGCTCTTCTGCTCATCCGCCTCGCTTTTGGCGCAAAAGCAATAATGCGCGCCGCCCAGTTCCACCAATTTGTGTGCATACTCCTGATACAGCGGCAGGCGTTCGGACTGGATATACGGGCCATATTCGCCGCCGACGTCCGGCCCTTCGTCCCAATTCATGCCGACGGTTTTCAGCGTATTGTAAATAATCTCGGTCGCGCCCTCAACATAGCGCTTTTGGTCCGTGTCTTCAATGCGCAAAATAAAACTGCCGCCGGAAGATTTGGCGATAAGGTATTCATAAAGCGCCGTCCGTAAATTGCCGATGTGCATATAGCCGGTCGGACTCGGGGCGAAACGCGTTCTTGCTTTCATTTCTCTTGTTACTCCGCAAAAAGTTAATATTTGGGGATATATTAGAGGGGTGTGTATGTAAAGTCAAGCCTTAAAGGGGGTTTAAAGGGTAAAATTTGAGCATCTAGAGCGGTCTTTACGGGTCGGCGGAAATTCATGTACTATTTGTGTACACTAAAATTTCCGCCGCCCTTAAGCCCATCTCTATCTATCTCAAATTTTCCGCCTTTAAACACCTTGAACGGGCAAGGGGCAGGGCTCCCGCGGCTCACTCGCAAAATTTTGTGCGCGCCGCACGGGCAACAAGAACAGGATTTGTTTTCAGAATTTATCTCAAATTTTCCGCCTTTAAGGTGCCAGCGGCACAAGTTTATGGATCGCCACGCGTATATGTGTCTGACGACACGGACGCTCGCGATGACGTGGAAAGCGGCAAGTGTGGTTGCACTAGTGCGCGCCGCACCTGCAGTGCGCGCCGCACCTGCATAAGGGCGATGTGCCACGAACGGCTGAGGAGAGGACATCGGAGGGGGGCGAGCCGGAGTGGAAGAGGGTGTTTCGGAGAGGGCGGGCGGAAGAGGAAAAGGGGGCGGAGAGGGTGTTTCTGGAGAGGGTTTCCGGAGGGGCGGGTCAGGAGAGGGAGTTTCCGGAGTGGGGTGGGCGGAAGAGGTGGTGAGAGAGGGGCGGGTCAGGAGCGGAAGGGAAGAATGAGCATCATGTGCAACAGGTAAATATAAAGCGTGTAGCGGCCGCACCAGGTGAGAAATTTCCGCGGGCGGGCATAGATGAGCTGAGCGGCGGAAAGCGTGCCGGCGGTGGCGAGCGCTATTAAGAATATCTGGTCGGTGGGGGTGTAAAACCCGGTGTATTGGCAAATTCCCAGAAGCCATTGGTAGTGGAATTTTTGCAGGTCAAACAGCAACAACATTAGCAGCGCGCCGCCGATAAAAGCGCCGTTGATAAGCCGGTGATACCGGGTGAGAAAATCCTGCAGGTTGAAATTTATCCGGCGCAGGTAAAGCCCGAGCATAAAATAAGGCAGGAAATAGATGCTTTTAAGCCAGATTGACAGTATGTGGCTATAAGGTACGGCTATTGCCACAGCAACGGAAAGCAGGAGCACAGGCAATGTTATTTTTCGGCAGACGGCAGCAACGGTTCCCCAAACCAGCAGCGAAAAAATATACCATAAATGGTGGCACGGCCGGAGGAAAAAATTATGCCATGTCATTTCATAAGGCCATTTCTCGTCGGAATAAGCGCCGGCATACCAAATATAGAAAATCTGAAAGACGATATATATAAGCCCGTATTTGAGATAAAATTTCGGTTTGTTTTTGAAAAAATAACCGGAAACAAACGCAAACGCCGGCATGTGCATACAATAAATCAACATCCAGATGTTGCGGATTAAGCCGGTGGTGCCGATAAATATTTCCAGAAAATGCCCGAAGACAACAAGGCAAATCAAAAAGCCCTTGAAATTATCCCAACCTATTATGCGTGCGGACATTTTATCAGCTCCGGCAATAATAACCAACGTTTGTTTTGCTTTATCATATCCATTGCGGCAAAACAATAAGCCGTTGAATCTGTCCACATTTTATTTTTCGGCAGGACGGAAAAAGCCGGCAAAACAAACGTTCCTTAGATTTGCCGGAATATTTGTGGATAAAAATGATGTAATTATGACAGTTTAGCTTTTTGAAAGTATATGCAAATCTTAGGAAGGTTTGATATATCAGAAAGGGGCGGAAGTTGATATCAAAGGTGGGGCAGTGGCGGCGAGCGGCGGCTGCGGTGTTAAGCGCGGGGCGACTGTGGTTTTGGGTGATTGCAGTGCTCAGCACGGTGTTGTTGGCGTGGCAGATTGCTTTTCACAAAGAGAATTTTCACGTTGACGAGTTGTGGACATACGCGCACGCCAACAGCACGCAGGGTGCTTATTTAAGTCCGCGGATTGATTCTTATTTGAAATATATCGAGACGGATTTGTTTTATCGTTGGATTCCGGGAGAGGTTTTTCACACTTATCTGACGGTGCAGCCGGAAGAGGCGTTTCGCTACGGGCATATCGGCGAGAACTTAAAAGTTGTGGAACATCCGCCGCTTTATTTCTTGTTGTTGCATACGGTGTGTTCGTTTTTTCCCGATGTATTCAGCAAGTGGCAGAGTGCGGGGCTTAATCTGGTGATATGGGTGCTGTTGCTGGCGGTGCTGTTTAAACTGGCGCGGCTGATGTTGCCGTCAGGACAGGCCGCGGCGGTGGTCGGAATATACGCGTTTTCGCTGGCAGGGTTTGAAACGGCGGCGTTCCTCCGTATGTATTTGTTGCAGACGCTGCTTTTTGTGTGTCTTGTTTATGAAACGGCGGTGATGTTGCGGGACAATCGGACGGATTACAAGCGGCTCGGGCTGATAGCGCTTTATTCGTTTTTGTGCCTGATGACGCATTATTCGTCGCTATTTTATACCTTTTTTATGGCGGCGGCGACGGGAGTGGTTTTGCTGTGGCGGCGCAACTTTGCACTGTTATGGCGTTACGCGGTGGCGATGTTGCTGAGCGTGGAGGCGTTTTTTGTGGTTTTTCCATCGGCGATAGATGTGTTGTTTGATTCTCTGCGCGGGGTGAACGGATTACGCAGTTCAAGCGTATTGTTCAGCGAGAATTTCTGGTTGCCGGCCGGTAATGCGTTTGTTCGTCTGGGTCATCTGGTGTCGGATAAGCTGGTGAGGGTGCCCTCCATTCCGGCGGCGGCGTGGTTTTTGGTTTTGATGTTATATTTGACGGCGGTGCGCTATGCGCGGCTGGAAGGTTGCCCGGCGCTCAGGTGGTTGGCGGGCATAATTGTGCCGGTGGGGATGTGGCTGGCGGTGACGATGCCGCGGATGTATGACTATGATTTGCGCTATTTTATGCCGCTTTGTCCGTTGGTCACGGTGACGGCGACGATTATGCTACGCCGGTTCGGGCAGGCGTTCGGTTTATCGGCTGAGCAGGCAGGGCGGCTGTTTATCCTTTGGGCGGTGTGGAATGCGGCGTTGGTTGTTGACTGGCGGCGGAATCCGTTTTTGGACAATCTGACTCCTCAGACAGATGTCATGGCGCAACAAATTGCCGGACATAAAGTTGCCTTTTTCAATGCGGACAGACTCTTTGTCTTTTTTGTGCCGATACGGTTGTTTTCCGTGACGGAAGCTACGTATTGGGGAACAGATGTCTGTACCGGAGAATTGCCGCAAGGGACGGAGTTTGTGGTGGTTCCTAATCTGCTTTATCCGCTGAATACGATTTTCCCGGGGCCGCCGGAGCGAAAAGAACTTTGTCCCGAACGGGAGAGCGAACTGGTTTATCTCGGCATGGCTAAACAGGGGAATTTTTATTTTGACTGGTATAAGCTACGCAAAGTGCCGTCTGCCGATTTTACGCTTTGAGGCGGCTATTTTTTCTTTTTTGTTTTGGCGATACGGGGTTTGAAAACATAATATTTTCCGAGAATGTAATTCAGCACGATGACTGCGCCCATTACCGCATATTTGGAATAAAACGGCGAAAAGCTCAGGTATTCGACAAGGATGATGACGGTGGCGTAATCAAATACGCCGGTTGCACCGCGGGCGGCAAAATAGGCGCCGGCTTCGGCAATGTTTTCTCGAGTATTGAGCCCACGGCTTTTGAATACGAAAAATTTATTAGCGGCGTAAGCGTAGAGTTTCGCGCTGATTATGGCTATTAAATTTGCCCAGTAGTATTTTAAGCCGCAGAGCAATAGTATTGAATACAAGACAAGATTAAGCAAAGTTGTGCTTATGCCGGCGAGGATATAACGGCCGAATTCGCGTGCCGTTAATTTTTTTATCAGATTACGCAGATTGCCGGGTGAGGACAGCCAGCGTCCAAACCAGACAGTTATATGTTTTAACATTAAATACCCCCTCCGGTATATTGTTTTCCAGGAATTTTCGGAAACCGCGGTATGTCCAGTGGTTTATGTGGTCGGCCGGATTGCCAAGGCGGCGAATATTTTTACCGCTTGCAAGATTGCCGAGGCAGAAAAACGGTTCGTTTGGGACGGAAATGATGAGCGTTGTTTGGGTAACGCGGGCAATCTCGCTTAAAGCTTTGCTCGGGTCGGTAAGATGTTCCAGGACTTCTGTGGCGATGACGATATTAAAACTTTTGTCGGAAAATTTCAGTTTGTTTATGTCGCCGGTTTGAAAATCTATTTTGCGCGGATTGCCGTCTTTGGCGGCGGTAACGGCCTGGGCAAAATAATCTATGCCGGTTATTTTCAGCCCAGAGATGCGGTCATAAAGATAATTGGCGGTGAAACCTTCGCCGCAACCGGCGTCCAGGAGCGTGGCCGGCTGTCCGCC
The DNA here is from genome assembly GCA_944392865.1 of uncultured Alphaproteobacteria bacterium. Taxonomy (GTDB): domain Bacteria; phylum Pseudomonadota; class Alphaproteobacteria; order RF32; family CAG-239; genus CAG-267. The sequence continues at coordinate 1,289 of CALXYD010000047.1, read as the reverse complement.
GCATGCGGCGCTTACGACTTCGGCGAGCTTGTTTTGAAAACGGGAGACCATTATTCTTTTTAACGGGTTTTTGCTATGGTATTTTTGCAAATTGCCGGTGTTGTATGTTTCCATTATGCTTCCTTTGCGATAATTTCACGGATATAGATATCGTCATTATGGCGAGCCGTGCGGTCAACAATGATATTGGCAATGAGCCCCAGCAAAATGCTTTGGAGGCCGACCAGAATAAATAAAATTCCCAAAATCAACAGCGGGCGGCCGCCGATGGACTCACCGCCGAACCACAGCAGGCTCAAATATGAACAGATTAAAAAGCCGGCAATAAACAGCGTCAAGCCGATTTTGCCGAAGAAATACATCGGACGATCCCAGTATTTTAACAAAAAGATGGCGGAGAGGGCATCAAACAGACCGCGCAAATACCGCTCGGCGCCGAATTTGGATTTACCGGTCTCGCGCTTGTGATGTTTGACGGGAATTTCCGCAACTTTGAAACCGTTGCGTAAAGCAAATATCGGGATATAACGGTGAAATTCGCCATAGATGTTGATACTTTTGACAACTTCCTTGCGATACGTTTTGAAGCCGCAGTTGAAATCATGCAGCGGTAAGCCGGAGAAACGCGAGGTGACAAAATTAAACAGCTTGGACGGAATTTTCTTTTCTAACGGGTCGTAGCGGTTATATTTCCAGCCCGATACCAGGTCATAACCCGCATCTATTTTATTTATGAAATTCTTAAATTCATCCGGGTCGTCCTGCAAATCCGCATCCAACGTGATGACAATATCGCCGGCGGCGCGGCGAAAACCGGCCTGAAGCGCGCGGGATTTGCCAAAATTACGGCGGAAACAGATGAGCTTGACGGCGGGATCTTTGGCCGCGAATTTTTTGATTATCTGTTCGGATTTGTCTGTGCTGCCATCGGAAACAAACCATATTTCATAAGCGGATATACTGCCGACAGCAATGAGTTCCTGCAGGTTTTGCATTATCTTTTTGTATAGTGCGGGCAGGGAACCTTCTTCATTGTAAACGGGAATAATTAAGGATAGCAATCTTGACATTCTCTTCTCCATAGAAACGGGTAAAGAATAGAAGAGAGAGCGGTTGGTGTCAAGTCTTAAAAATTTAATGGGGAAAAATAGGGGTTTGGCGTGGACAAGCGGCCGCTTTTGCGTATATGACCTAAGCAAAGTTTTGATTTACAAAAAAAGGTTTTTGCCGATGATAGAGAAAACGGGGCGGTGGCGGCGAGCGGCGGTTACAGCGTTGAACGCGGGGCG
>CALXYD010000046.1 GCA_944392865.1 uncultured Alphaproteobacteria bacterium | reverse complement strand
TGGTCGGAACGGGTGGATTCGAACCACTGACCTCTGCGACCCGAACGCAGCGTTCTACCAGGCTGAACTACGTTCCGTCCGACAACGAATACATATCTACACAAAAAAAATTTAGATTACAAGCTTTTTTTTCACATATTCGCAAAAAAAATTGACTGGCGCGATAAATGCCGTATAATTCTGCCCGTTAGAAAATTATACGGAGGAAAATATGCTGTATCTCGGGTGTCATCTTTCGTCAGCCGCCGGCTTTGCCGCCATGGGCAAAACGGCCGTTCAGCTGAATGCGAATACATTTCAATTCTTTTTGCGCAATCCGCGCGGCGGTGCGGCAAAAGATATCAACCCCGACGATGTCCGCGAGTTTTTGGCTTTGGCGGCCGCGCATGGTTTCGGCAAAATTCTGGCGCACGCGCCTTATACCTTAAATCCGTGTTCCAAAGACGCGTCAATCAGAGAATTTGCCCGCAACGTCTTTGCCGATGATTTGCGCCGTATGGAGAATATTCCCGGTAATCTGTATAATTTTCACCCCGGGTCGCACGTCGGGCAGGGGGTAGAAAAAGCGATTCCCGAAATTGTTGAGATATTGGATGAAGTAATGCCGGAGGCAAAACATACGACAGTCTTGCTGGAAACGATGTCCGGCAAAGGCAGTGAAGTCGGCGCAACATTTGAAGAATTGGCGGAAATTATTTCCCGCGCGCGAGATAATGCACCGGAGCGCCTGGGCGTCTGTCTGGATACCTGCCACGTCTATTCCGCCGGCTATGATATTGTCAACCGGTTGGATGATGTGCTGGAAAAATTTGACCGGATAATCGGGTTAAATCGCCTGCACGCGATTCATTTAAATGACAGTATGACCGAATTTGCCTCGCATAAAGACCGCCATGAACGCTTAGGTCAGGGAACAATCGGTAAAGAGGCGCTGATTCGCCTGATTAACCACCCAGCGCTGAAAAGTGTCCCCGTCAATTTGGAAACGCCGAATGAACTCCCCGGCTACGCGGAAGAAATTGCCTTACTGCGCCAGAATTATACTTTAGGCTGAATTTGCTCTAAAACAGCAATTCGGACAGAATGCCGAAACCCACGCCCAACCCGTATAACAGCGCCAGAATTCGCTTACTTTCCTGTTTGTTGCGGTTGACACGGTATAAAACCAAATAACCGAGTCCGGCGTTGCTAAGTGTCCCGGCCAACATTGTGCCGAGCGTAATGGCGTCATCAAGGTAAAGCTGTGTCAGCAGCACCGACGGATAACAGCTTGGAATAAGCCCGACGCCCGCCGCGATAAATTTGCTCAACAAAGGCATTCCCGTCAGCAGTTCGTGGATGGTTTCCCGCCCGCCGAAGACAAATGCGGCATTGATGATAAGCGAGAAAATAAAGATAAAAATACTGATTTTCTCAGTGTGCTTATAGGCCGAGCGCCAGAGGTTATCGCGATGGGCGCACTTGCAGTTCTCGCGTTGGCAAAATTCCTCAATCTCCGGCTCTCTTTTGTGGCGGATAAATTTTTGCGGCAGAAATGTATCAAGCAAAATGCCGCTGGTAACCGCATAAACGACTTTGATACATAAAATCTGCGTAATAAGCGCGGTTCCGGCGCCGCCGGAAATCAATATCGGCAGCATCTCATCGGAAGTGGAAAGAAAAATTGCCATCAACGTCCCGAGCGTGATAATTCCCGTCGCATACAGATTCGCCGCCGCTACCGAAAAGCCGCATTGCGGAATAAGTCCGAGCAGTGCGCCGGCAATCGGCCCGTAATGTCCGGATTTTCTGATATACGCAAGCGTTCTGTCCGAAGTTTTGTGTTCCAGAAATTCCAACGCCAGATACGTCAGATACAAATACGGAAACAACACCAGCGTTTCGTATAAAGACTCAATCAGAATATCCATCCCGATTTTCAACATGGCCGCCTCAGAAAAAAATATTGCAAACTAAAAACATATCTAGCAACAAAGACATATTTTTGCAATACTAATTGTTATTATTTTGCAAAAAAAGATATGCCGCATAGACATATCTTTTTCATAAAAGGCCACACTATCGGTTGGATGGTACACCGTCTCGTATAGCTTGCAGCAAAATCTTTGCCTGCCCTAAAGTATAGGGATATCGTATACTGAAATTCTTTTCTGCGCGATTAAGCGAAGTATCGCCATGCGTCAACACTTCAACCGTATCATCGTCATATAACACATATGCTAATGGGAATAAATAAGGTTGATCATAGCACTGATAACCGAAATTAGAACAGGTATAACCCTCATAATAGCCTGAAGCATGTAAAACAGCAACAACTTTCTTTTTCATAATAATATTGTTTAAATTAAAAAATATAAATATAATAAAAAAACTAAAATATGTATAATAATATAAAAAAATTTTGTCAATATATATTTTTATATGTTTTACGAAAAATCTCCGGTTTTACTCAAAACTGAATATCAATGCGTCTGAACAATGCCGTTTCTGCCAACAGATATATCAAAATGTAAGGTTTGCCGTAGCCATAGTCCCGAGGGTAAAGATGTTTATAAGTGGAGCTGAATTATTTTTATGGGGCATGATTAGCCGGTTTGCATATATTTTTTCTATAACGGCGCAACAAAAAGAGCCGCATAAACGCGGCTCTATCTTTCGTAACAGGCAAACATCCTGTGCTGAAAAGCAGGTTAGGCTGCTTTTTCATCAAAGTTATACAGTTCCTCAACCGAAACTTTTTTCTCTTTCGTTTCAACTTGGGACAGAACATGGTCAACGACTTTTTCTTCGTAAACCGTTGTCCGCAGACGCTCAATCGCGTCCTTGTTTTTGAGATAAAAGTCAAAAATAGCTTTCGCCTGCATCGGGTAACGCTGCGCCTCGGCCATAATCGCTTTGTTCATATCTTCCTGCGTAACTTCAATCTTCGCCTCATCGCCGGCTTTTGCGAGCAACAACCCGAGTTTCACGCGGCGGACGGCGATATCTTTATATTCTTTGAGCAGGTCTTCTTCTTTCTTGCTCTTTTCTTCTTCGTCAAGCTGATTGTTCTTCTTGGCATTTTCATACTGTTTGACAATCGCCTCATATTCCAAATCAACCAGTTTCGCCGGAACATCAAACTTATAAGCCTTGTCCAAAGCGTCAAGCAACGCACGCTTCAATTTCATTTTGGAGGCGGACTCATAATCTTCGGCAATCCGTTTTTTCACCGTTTCCTTGAGCTTGTCCAGATTTTCCTCGCCCATGGATTTGGCAAATTCGTCATTGATTTCCGGCCGCTTGATTTCTCTGATTTCTTTAATCGTGGTAACAAACAGCGCTTCCTTGCCGGCCAAATCTTTGGCGTGGTAGTTTTCCGGGAAAGTTGCCTTCACATTGACAACCTCGCCGGCTTTCTTGCCGATAAGCTGTTCTTCATAGCCCGGAATAAAGGAATTTGAACCGATTTCCAGCGGATAAGCTTCGCCTTTGCCGCCCGGAAATTCAACACCGTCAATGGAGCCGACAAAATCAATAACCGCCACATCGCCTTTTGCCGTTACGCGGTCTTCTTCAACTTTTACCGTATCGCGGCGGCTCTCGGCCATATACTTCAAAGCTTTTTCAATTTCTTCTTCAGGAACTTCGGCCATAACTTTTTCAAGCTTAATGCTGGAAAAATCTTTAAGTTTGATTTCCGGCATAACTTCCATTGAAACCTTAAATTCAATGTCTTTGCCTTCTTCAAATTTTCCCATCTCAACATCGGGCGTAAACACCGGACGCAATTCCTTTTCCTTCAACAAATCGTTGACGCTGTCGCGCACCATATCGTCTAACGCGTCAGCCATCGCGCTTGCCTGATATTTTTTCTTAACCATCGCAAACGGAACCTTGCCTGCCCTAAAACCGGCCATGCTCGTCTTTTTGGCAATACGGTGCAATTCCTTGTCAACCGCCGCCTCAAAATCCGCAGCGCTGATGGTAATGTTATATTCGCGGCCTAAGCCCTCTGATTTTAATTCTTTAATCTTCATTATTTGTCTTCCTAAAAAAATTATTCCGAACCCCGCGGAATGGTGCGGACGGAGAGACTCGAACTCTCACGGCAAAGCCACCAGATCCTAAGTCTGGCGTGTCTACCAATTCCACCACGCCCGCGGATTATCACAACAAATTTTCCCCGAGTATATACAACATTTTTATATAATCAAGCAAAAAATAATCCTGTTCTGCATTTTGCCCTTCGCCGGTTAAAGTTGTGTCCCTTTGGCAAAATGAAACCCTTTAAGCAGTTCGGCAATATCCATCGCCTGCTTTCCTTCGCGCTGGATTCGCTCTATGTTAAGCGCCTTGCCGCCCCGCACGGCAACAACAAGCGCCGTATCGCCTTCCAAAATCTCGCCGGGCGTGCCGCAACCGTCAATCACCGCCGCCTTATAAACCTTAAACCGTTCGCCCTGATAAACAAAATAAGCCGCCGGATAAGGGGAAAAAGCCCGTATTTTGTTGCGCAACGTTTCTGCTTCATTGTCAAAATCAAGTCGGCATTCTGCCTTATCAATCTTCTGCGCGTATGTAACCAGAGCTTCATCTTGCTTCGCCGGCAAAATTTCCGCAAACCTGCTGAGAGTTTTGATAAGCAACGGCGCCCCGGTTTCTGCCAGCCTGTCGTGCAGTTCGCCGCCGGTCATCTCCGGCGTAATCGCAACTTCTTCCTGCGCCAACACATCACCGGCGTCCAGCGCCTGCACCATCTGCATAATGGAAATGCCGCTTTTGTTATCGCCGGCTTCAACGGCGCGTTGAATGGGCGCTGCTCCGCGCCAACGCGGCAATAATGACGCGTGGACATTGATACACCCTTTGGGAAACATCTCCAGCACGGCCTGCGGTAACAACAGACCGTATGCCGCAACCACCGCCATATCCGCCTGCAGATTACGCAAAAAACTTTGTTCATCTTCGCTTTTGAGCGTCTTCGGCGTCCGTGTCGGAATACCCAACTCTTCCGCCAGAAGATGTATCGGCGACTTGTTTATTTTCTTCCCTCTGCCGCTTTCTTTCGGCGCTCTGGTATAAACGGCAACCACATCATGCGCTTTGGCCAAAGCCTTCAACACCGGCACGGCAAAGTCCGGCGTCCCCATAAATACGATTCGCATTATTCGGAAAATCCTGCCCGTTTGTAATCAATCTCAATCTTCATACCCTCGGCAAGGCTGTCCAAAGCTTCCTGCGCCATATCCGCCGCCATTGAATATTCGGCGCGTTGGGCAACTTCCTTTAACGCGTCTTCAGTCAGCTCATCGCTGTAATCAACCGTTTCAAACGGCGTTACAATAATAAAGCTGTTGCCGGGATGTTCATAAATTTTGACTTCGCCGTCTTGTGTCAGGAACAAATCGCTGATTTCCTGTGCGCTCAAATTGGCAAAAGTCTCATTGCGGCTGATCGGTTCGGAACGGAACAATTCAAGATTTCTCGCTTTCGCCGCATCGGCAAGCTGTCCGCCGTTTTCGGCATCGGCAACAATATTGTCCGCCGTTTCTTTGGCCAGCGCGTCTTTCTCCTGCACTGTCCATAAGGCGATAATCTTATCCTTAACCTCACTGATTTCCGGCAAATGCGCATCAACAATACCGGTAACTTTAACCGCCGCAATTCCGTCATCAAGTTCTTCCGCCGAGCTGATTTCATTTAACCCGTAGGTAAAAGCCAGCTCGTTAAGGTCTAATTTTCCATTCAGAAAACTTAAGTTCTCCGGTAGATTTTGCAACGGCGTATTTTCGCTGATGTTGTCAACTTTGACCAGGGATACGCCCATCTCCTTGGCTACCTCGGTCAAATCTTTGCCGCCGTTAATGGCATCGTCAATATCGGCTCTCGCTTCGCGCAGGGCATCATAAAGGTTGTCGTTGTTCAAAATCTCTGTAATCTGCGCTTTAGCCTCTTCAAAAGTCGCTTTTTTCGCCGGCACAATCTGCTTAACGCTGATAACCTGCCAGGTATCGGCAACCTGCAACAGCTTTGGCTGGTTAAGCGGTAGCTCAAAAGCATCGTAAGCCAAATCTTCGGCCAGTTCTTCCTGTGCCACCAGCCCCAGAGTCGGATTGTCCGCATTCTCTGCGCCGGAGTCTTTGGCAATCGTGGCGAAGTCGCCGCCTTGCTCAGTCTTTTGCAGAGCCTCTTCCGCCTTGGCTTTATCCATAAAGACCATCTGCAGAACTTCTCTTTTTTCCGGCTGGTCAAATTCTTTTTCGTGTTCTTTATAATAATCGGCAACCATCTCGTCGCTGGCCGCATATTTCTTCAACACGGCCTCGTTGGATAAAAACAGCACTTCGGCGCTTCTTGTTTCTGGAATCATAAAAGTTTCCGCAAAGTCTTCAAAATACTGCTGCACCTCGTCATCGCTGATTTGCCGCTCAATTTTAACGTCTGCCGGCGACACCAGAACATATTTAAAAGAGCGCCGCTGATTATCCATCGCGTGAATGGCTTTGCTCAAAACGGCCGGAACTTTGAACGGGACAATCAAATCCGTAACCAGCATTTTGCGCGCCATCAGCCGTTTGATACTCGCCACATAGTCATCTTCGCTCATTCCCGCCGCGGAGAGATAGCGCCGGAAAATATCCGGGCTGAACTGCCCGTTCAACGGATTGGCAAATTCCGGCTGGCTGAAAATAATCTGCTGAATATAGGCTTTGGGAAAATGAATATTGTTCTGAGCCAGTGTCTGATCTAAAACGCTCTCGTCGACAATCTGCCGTACAACGCCCTCAGTCAGCGAATTGCGCATATCGTCGGTCAGTTCAAAATCTTCATCGGCAAGATTCTTCAAAGCATTAAGTTCCCGTTGCAGCCGGTAGGAAAACTCGCTCTGCGACGTCGTAAGCCCATCTACGTCAATAACTGTTTGATTCTGGCTGGCGTTTGTAATATATCCCGTTACGCCGAACAGCGAAACAAAACTGACTGCCACGGCTGTAAATATAAGTTTGGAAACCCAACTGTTCTGTGCTTTTGCTAACTTGCTTATCATTTTTATCCATCCCAAAAAATAATCTGTGTATGCCAATCCCAAAATTAAGCCTGATTACGCCTGATTATAAAAGCCAAAATAAATTATGCAATCGCAAACATAAATATCTACAACATTTTTTACATTGTCCGCTGCGCCGTAAAATTTCTGTAAACAACTTTTCTTTTTGCTGGAAAATAAAAAAGGTTGTGCTAAAAGCATAAGAAGTTGTAAATATGCTTGATGAGGAAAAATAATGGTTAGAAAAACTTTAATCGCCGGAAACTGGAAGATGAACGGCCTGTCGGAAGACGGGCAGGCGTTGGCCAAAGGCGTTGCGCTGGAAGCTAAAAAGGCCGCGCGGAAAGACTGTGAATTTTTGATTTGTCCGCCTTTTACGCTGTTGGGCTTGGCTAAAAAAGCAATCAAAGGCTCTCGCGTAATGCTTGGCGCACAGGATTGCCACTTTGCCGAAAAAGGCGCCCATACCGGCGACATCAGCCCGGTTATGTTAAAAGACGCCGGTTGCCAGTATGTTATTGTCGGCCATTCCGAACGCCGCACCGACCATTATGAGAGCGACGAGCTGGTGCAAAAGAAAGCCACGGCGGCGATAGCGGCCGGCTTAAAAGTCATCATTTGTATCGGTGAAACCGAAGCGGAGCGTGATGCCGGCAAGACCATAGATATTTGCACCGCGCAGATTAACGGCTCCGTGCCGGAATGTTCAACGGCGCAAAACACGGTCATCGCCTATGAGCCGGTTTGGGCAATCGGCACTGGGCGGACGCCGACAACCGCGGAAGTGGAGGACGTCCATGCCGCCATCCGCAAGGTTATCGGCAAAAAGCTTGGCCGCGCCAATGCCAACAAAATGCGCATTTTATACGGCGGCAGTATGAAACCGTCAAACGCCAAAGAACTTTTAGCCCTGCCGGATGTTGACGGCGGGCTGATCGGCGGCGCCAGCCTGAAAGTGGCTGATTTTATGGCGATTGCCGAAGCGTCAAAACAATAACCGAAAAAACAAAGGAATAAAAAATGGGATCCGTATTGTTAGTAATTCATTTAATGGTAGCCATACTGCTGGTGACGTTGATTTTAATGCAGCGCAATTCCGGCAATGCGTTGAGCGGTTTGGGCGGCGGCAACGGCGCCAACAGCTTTTTGTCCGCGCGCGGCAAAGGCAATCTGCTGACTCGCACCACGGCGATTTTGGCAACCATCTTCTTTATCACCTCCATTCTGTTGTCGTTGTATTACAAAGGCGAAACCAGAAAGCCCGAGTCGATAACCGATGTTGCGCCTCTGGTGCAAACGGCGCCGACGGTACCGAGCGTTCCGAATGCCGCCGAAGCCACAACGCCGTCTGCTGGAGCTGCCGCTGCTGCGGCGGAAACAACGGCTGCGGATAATGTCCCGCCGGCACCGTCTGTTCCGGACGCCGGAGCTGCCGCGGGAGAATAGGGGAAATGGCAAAAGCAAAATCTTAAAAATAAAGGCACCTGACAAAGGAGGTGCCTTTTTCACTGCAAAATGTAACGAAAAGGGATAAAAAAATGTCTGAATTAAATCCAAAAACAAAGTTTATATTTATCACCGGCGGAGTCGTTTCGTCATTGGGCAAGGGGCTTGCTTCAGCGTCGCTGGCCTCTATTCTGCAATGCCGCGGGTTTAAAGTGCGGTTAAGAAAGCTTGATCCATATTTGAATGTTGACCCCGGCACGATGAGCCCGTTTCAACACGGCGAAGTCTTTGTAACCGATGACGGCACGGAAGCGGATTTGGATTTAGGGCATTATGAGCGTTTTTCCGGCGTGGCGGCCAAGAGGAGCGACAGCACGACCACCGGCAAAATCTATCAACGCGTGATAGACAAGGAACGCCACGGCGACTATCTCGGCTCAACAATTCAGGTTATTCCGCACGTTACCAACGAAATCAAAAATTTCATCATCGGCGATTTGAGCGATGAGGATTTTGTGTTGTGCGAAATCGGCGGCACCGTCGGCGATATTGAAGGCCAGCCGTATCTGGAGGCGATTCGCCAGCTTGCTTATGAATTGGGGCGCAATCGCACGATGTTTTTGCATCTGACCCTTCTGCCGTATATTCCGACCGCCGGTGAGTTAAAAACCAAACCCACCCAACATTCGGTAAAAAAATTGCAGGAATACGGTATTCAGCCGGATATGCTGTTATGCCGTTCGCAAATGCCGATACCGGAAAACGAGCGCCGCAAAATTGCGCTGTTTTGCAATATTAAAGAAGAAAACGTTATTCCTGCGCTGGATGTCAGCAACATTTATCAAGTTCCGCTTGCCTATTCTCACGAGGGAATGGATAAAGCCGTCTGCCGCTATTTTGGCCTGCCTTGCCCTGAGGCGGATTTGAGCCGGTGGGAGCATATCGTTGAAACGCTGAAAGCGCCGGAAGGCGAGGTAAAAATCGCCGTCGTCGGCAAATATGTAAAATTGCTGGAAGCGTATAAATCTTTGGGCGAAGCCTTGACGCACGGCGGTATAGCCAATAAATACAAAGTTCGTATAAAATGGATAGACGCCGAGGAGTTGGAACAGGGGGATGCTGCGCCGCTGTTGTCCGACGTCAGCGGAATTTTGGTTCCCGGCGGTTTCGGATTGCGCGGGACAGCCGGCAAAATCGCCGCGGTAAAATATGCGCGTGAAAACAAAATCCCGTTCTTCGGTATATGTTTCGGAATGCAAATGGCGGTAATTGAAACAATGCGCAACGTGCTTGGGGTAAAAAACGCCAATACGACGGAGTTGGATGAAAACTGCGAACCGGTTGTCGGTTTGATGACCGAATGGGATAAAGACGGAGCCAAGCAGATTCGCCATAAAGATGGAGATTTGGGCGGCACAATGCGCCTTGGGGCTTACGAAACGTTGTTGCAAAAAGGAACAAAGGCTTTTGAAATTTATGGCGCCGAAAAAATATCCGAGCGCCATCGCCACCGTTACGAGGTTAATATCAAATACCGCGATGCGCTTGAACGGGGGGGGATGATTATTTCCGGCACTTCGCCGGACGGAAAACTTCCGGAAATCGTTGAGCGCCCGGATCATCCGTGGTTTATCGGCGTCCAGTTTCATCCGGAATTAAAGTCCAAGCCGTTTGCACCGCATCCGCTGTTTGTAAGTTTCGTTAAGGCGGCAATCGCCAAAGGGCGGCTCGTATAAAAAATGCCGGGTAGCGGTGAAAATAAGTTGAAAAAACAAATTTCATCGTTTAAAATCCAACACAGGAAATTTCACAAGGAGGTTTTTGATGAATATTAAAAGCAATACAAAACAATGGGTTGTTGCCGGTGTGATATTGGTAACGGCTATCTTGATGTTAATGTTGGGTTTCTCCGGCAAAGAAACCAAGGCGCCGGAAAAGACGACCCCGCCGCAAGCTGAACAGCCTGTGGCAAAGCCTGAGCCGGCTGCCGCCGAACCCGTAGCGCCGAAAGCTAAAGAAGCTGAACCGAAAATTGAAGAAGCTCCGGCCGTAGCGGAACCGGCGCCAAAAGCGGAAGAAAAACCGGCCGAACCGGAAAAGGAAGTCATTAAGGTAGAACCCAAAAATGCCGTTTTAATGTTTACGGCGACGGCGGAAAAAGATTTCAATTATGA
>CALXYD010000045.1 GCA_944392865.1 uncultured Alphaproteobacteria bacterium | reverse complement strand
GCCGGCAACATCATCGGCCGCGCCCTGTTCAATCAGGTAAAAGCGCTGGCCGAACGCGAAGACGAAGGGCGAAACAAGCCGGAGGAAATCCTGCTGTTGGATAACGGCAAGGACATCGTCGCCCTGCTGCGCGTGCCGGCAACCGCGAAAGAAACCGACTTGCGCACCATCGCCGGCAAGCTCTGGCACCGGATAAAAATGCAGAAATCGGCGCTGATGTTCGCCCGCCATCTGCCGAAAACCAAATTTTCCGCCGCGGATATCGCCTGCCACATCGGGCTGGGCATAGAGCTCGCCTCGTATAGCTTTGACAAATACCGCACCAGCCAAAAGCCGGATACGCTGCCGAAGTTGGAAACATTCGGCTTTGTCGCCAAAGAGGGCTTGAATAAAAAAGCGTATGAACCGACCGCCGCGCTGGCCAACGCCGTCCGCTACGCCCGCGATTTGACCAACGAGCCCGCCAACGAACTGACGCCGGAGATTTACGCGCATGACATTAAACGCCTGGAGCACCTGGGGTTAAAAGTAACCCTGTTTGACAAGGCGGAGCTGCAAAAACGCGGCTTTAATATGTTGCTCTCGGTGGCGCAGGGTTCGGCGAACGCCCCTTATGTCGCGGTACTGGAATATCACGGCAATAAAAGCAAAAAAGGCTACGACGCCGCGCTGGTCGGCAAAGGCGTAACTTTTGACTCGGGCGGCATTTCCCTAAAACCCGGCGCCGGCATGGGCGATATGAAACAGGACATGGCCGGTTCCGCAGTTGTCGCCGCATCGCTGAAAGCCGCCGCGCAGCAGAAATTGAAATTGAATCTCGTCGGCGTGGTCGGGCTGGTTGAGAATATGCCCTCCGGCACGGCAACCCGGCCGGGCGACATCGTTACCTCGCTTTCCGGCAAGACGGTGGAGATTTTGAACACCGACGCCGAGGGGCGTCTGGTTTTGGGCGACTGCCTGACTTATGTGGAAAAGGAATACAAACCCGAGCGCATTGTTGACCTGGCGACCCTGACCGGTGCGATTGTCGTCGCTTTGGGCAGCGAAATGGCAGGCCTGTTCAGCAACGACGACGCCTTGTCCGCACTGCTGGAAAATTCGGGCAAACAAGCGGGCGAAGAGCTGTGGAACTTCCCGATGAATGACAGATACCGCGCCCTGCTCAAATCGGACATGGCAGATATCAAAAACATTTCCGACGGACGCGGCGCCGGCTCCATTACCGCCGCCTGCTTTTTGGAGGCCTTTTTGCCGAACAAGACCCCGTGGGCGCATTTGGACATCGCCGGTATGGATATGTTCAACAAACCGCGTCCGCTCTATCCCAAGGGCGCCAGCGGCTTCGGCGTTTTGCTGATAAACAGATTCCTGCATAATCTGGAAAGCAACCAAAGCGCAAAAAAAGAAAAGGATAAAAAAGAGGCTCAGGGCGAAAAGAAAAAGAAATAATCCGCCGTCAGGACACCCCGGCGCCGCAGACAACCGGTTCGCGGCGCCGCGTCCCATAACCAACGCTTTAACCCCGCCCCGTCGGCGGGGTTTCGTTTATCCGCCGCATCATCCAAATATCGCCTGCCCGACGAAGCGCGCGCTTTATCCGACGCTTCTGCCCTGCCCTCCCCGTTGTTTCCGCAACGGCGCAAGACATTTTTCCTTTTGCAAAAAAGAAAAATATCTCCGGCACGATAAATTTGACAAATTGTGACTCACGCAATGTTGCTGATTTGTGAAAACCGGCTATTGCAAATCATGGTTTAAGTTAAACATTAAAGAACATCTCTAAACGCCCCGTTTGCGAAAACCGGGCGTTTTTTGCGTTCAAAATCAAATAATGCTTGACAAACCGGAAAAAAGCGAATACGAAAGAAAGCACTAATCCTACAATTCGTATATTTTTTTGTTATTTATACTCCGTAATGTTTCGACAAAACGGAGCGGCGCCTGTTTCCCTTTGTGAAAAGCGAAACCGCGCTTGATAATAATCAGCTTTAAATAATTTTTTTACAACTTAACTGCCGGTTTGTGAAAATAGGCAGTTATTTAACGAAGTGAAAACAAAAAAACTTCTTATATGCCATTTTTTATTATTTGTTTGATTTAGCATGGGCAAAATTTGCCGAAAGCGCCTTCTCTTTGTGAAAAGGGACGCGCTTTTTTTTACGCGCCGAAACAAAGGTTGCCCCCAAAAAACAAACGCACATCCCCTGGCGCCAATACACAACGACCAGTTTTCTAAATTTTCCGGATAAAGCGCGCCGGATTACCTGCCCACACTTCGTTTGCCGGCACATCTTTCAACACCACGCTTCCCGCCCCGATAACGGCATTATCTCCGATATGCACACCGCCGATAATTACACAATTCGCATAAACGGTAACATTGTTACCCAAAACCGGCGCCTTACCGTTTTTCATACCAATCGTCGTATTTTGATAAACGCGACAATTTTCGCCAAACGACGCCTCATCGATAAACACTATCCCGACCGGATGTATCAGCTGTAAATTTTTTTCCCGATATAGTTTCTTCAAATAGTTATGCGGAATATCGCACGCCACCCGTGCCTTTTTCAGCTTGTCTGCATAATAGACAAAAATCTTTTTTTTGCCAAAAAGAAAAATTTCACGCTTGCCGTTTTCATACCGCTTTTTCGTAAATATTTTCATCAACCCTCCACACACAACGGAGCCAGTATAGCAAAATCAGATAAGAAATCAACCAGACAAACGAGTTATAAACAGCGCCGCTCACATTACCCGTTCGCGAACACGCCGCCTCTCGCCGCAGCCATCTGGCGCCCGCACACCTCAAGGCACGCTGCCCCATTGCAACCACCCGCCGCCCCTTGCCTCACAGCACTCTATTCCGCAGCAACCATCTGCTGTCCCTTGCCTCATACCATACAGCCCCGTCCGACACATCGCCCCTTTACGCAGGTGCCGCGCGCACTGACGCGGCCACTGTTGCCCGTGCGGCGCGCACCCGGTGCTAGACGAGCCCCAAAAAAATTTAAACTTGTGGCACCAGCCACACCAAAGGCTCGGAGAGTGCCGGTGCTTGAAGTCAATTTGCGACCGCGGTGTACAAAATAAGGGTACATAAGGGAGCAAATTGACGATAATGACCGGCGCTATACGAGCCCCCTACCCGTTCAACTTTGAACGGAGATATTTATAGGTATACCCCCGCCCCTTCTTCACCACCTCTTCCGGCGTCCCGGTCGCAACAATACGCCCGCCGCCGTCGCCGCCCTCGGGACCCATATCTATGATATAATCCGCCACTTTGATAACATCAAGATTATGCTCTATGACAATGACCGTATTGCCGTGGTCAACCAACGCCTGCAGAACTTTCAACAGCTTGTTGATGTCTTCAAAATGCAGACCGGTCGTCGGCTCGTCAAGAATATAGACAGTCTTGCCGGTCGCGCGCTTGGAAAGCTCTTTGGAAAGCTTAATACGCTGCGCCTCGCCGCCGGAAAGGGTTGTCGCCGACTGCCCGAGCCGGATATAACCCAGCCCGACTTTTTGCAACAGCTCAAGCCTGGACTTAATCGCCGGAATAGCGTCAAAAAAGGCGTAAGCCTCGTCCACCGTCATATCCAGCACATCGGCGATGGATTTGCCCTTATAGGTAACCTCAAGCGTTTCGCGGTTAAAGCGCTTGCCGTGGCATTGCTCGCATTCCACATAAACATCGGGCAGAAAATTCATCTCAATTTTCGTCACGCCGTCGCCCTTGCACGCCTCGCAGCGCCCGCCCGCGACGTTAAACGAAAACCGCCCCGCCTGATAGCCGCGCGCCTTGGAAAGCGGCAGTTCGGCAAACCAGTCGCGGATATAGGTAAACAGGCCGGTATAAGTCGCCGGATTGGAACGCGGCGTGCGCCCGATGGGCGATTGGTCAATGTCAATCACCTTGTCAATATTTTCCAACCCGATGAGCTTGTCGTAAATACCCGTCGGCTCGCGCGAATTGTTAAGCTCTTTGTTGAGCGCCTTGTAGAGCGTTTCCAGAATAAGCGACGACTTTCCCCCGCCGGAAACGCCGGTAACCAGCGTCAGCGTGCCGAGCGGAATTTTGACCGATACGTTTTTGAGGTTGTGCGTTTTCGCTCCGGTCAGCTCCAAAAATTTGCCGTTGCCCTTGCGACGCTTGCGCGGCACGGCGATTTCTTTCCGCCCGTTGAGATATTGCGCCGTCAGGCTGTTCGGATTTGCCAGCACTTCGCCGACCGTCCCCGCCGCCACGACATTGCCGCCGAGTTCGCCCGCGCCCGGTCCCATATCAACCAGATAGTCCGCCGCCCGAATGGCATCTTCGTCATGCTCAACCACAATGACCGTATTGCCGATATCGCGCAGCCGCGTCAACGTTTCAATCAGGCGGTCATTGTCGCGTTGGTGCAGCCCGATGGACGGCTCGTCCAGCACATAAAGCACGCCGGTCAGCCCCGAGCCGATTTGCGACGCCAGACGGATACGCTGCGATTCGCCGCCGGAAAGCCCGCCCGATTGCCGCGAAAGGGTCAGATAATCCAAACCGACGTTGTTCAAAAACTGCAACCGGTCAATAATCTCTTTTAAGATTTTATGCGCAATTTGCTGCTTTTGCGGGCTGAGCTGTTCTTCCACTCCGGCAAACCACTTGAGCGCCTCTTTGATGGAAAGGTCGGAAACTTCCATAATATCCTTGCCGCAGACCTTGACCGCCAGCGCTTCGGGCTTTAAACGCTTGCCGTGGCAATAGGTGCAGGGCGCCGCCGACTGGTAGTGCGACAGCTCTTCACGCGACGCCGCCGAATCGGTCTCCAGAAAACGCCGCTCCATATTCGGAATAACCCCCTCAAACGGCTTATCGGAAACAAACGTGGAGTAATAAATCGGCACGCAGACATTGCCCGACCCGTAAAGGATAACCCGCCGCGCCGCCTCGGGCAGGTCTTTCCACGGCGTATCCGGCGAGATATGCAGATAATCGCACAGCGAAATCAGCGTCTGCTTGTAAAAGGCGGATTTAAACCCGTACCACGGCGCCACCGCCCCTTGCGCAATGGAACGGTTGACATTCGGCACCACCAGTTTCTCGTCCATATAGAGCCGGGCGCCCAAACCGTCGCAATGCGGACATGCCCCCTGCGGATTGTTAAAAGAAAACAGCCGCGGTTCAATTTCCTCAATCGTAAAGCCGGACACCGGACAGGCGTATTTGGCCGAACAGGTAAAGCGGCTGCCCTCGCTGAGATTGTCCACATAAAGAATGCCGTCGCCGATTTTGAGCGCCGTCTCCACCGACTGCGCCACCCGCTCCGCCATCTCCTCGCCTTTGACAATCAGACGGTCAACCACCACTTCAATATCGTGCTTAAAGTTTTTATTAAGCGCCGGCGCGTCTTCCAGGTCATACACTTCGCCGTCAATTTTCACACGTTGGAAGCCCTGCTTCAACAGCCCCTCCAGCTCTTTCTTAAATTCGCCTTTGCGCTGGCGCACCATCGGCGCCACCAGCATAATTTTCGTCCCCACGGGCAGCGCCATAATCTTGTCAACCATCTGGCTGACCGTCTGCGCCTCAATCGGCAGGCCGGTCGCCGGCGAATACGGCGTTCCCGCCCGCGCCCACAGCAAACGCATATAGTCGTAAATTTCCGTGATTGTGCCGACAGTGGAACGCGGATTGTGCGAGGTGGTCTTCTGCTCAATGGAAATCGCCGGCGCCAGCCCCTCAATCGAGTCGACATCGGGCTTTTTCATCAAGTCAAGGAACTGCCGCGCGTAGGCCGACAGGCTCTCCACATAGCGGCGCTGCCCCTCGGCATAAATCGTATCAAACGCGAGCGACGACTTGCCCGAGCCGGAAAGCCCGGTAATCACCGTCAGCGCGTTTTTCGGAATGGAAATATTGATGTTTTTGAGATTATGCTCTCGCGCCCCTTTAATGTCAATAAACTTGCTCTCTGCCATTTTTCCCTCTGCTTAGCCGCTTAATATGTTTCTCCGCTTGTTTCGCCATTGGTATATTCAACTTTTGTTCTTATTGCAAGCATTATTTTTTAGCGCCGCATTAACCTGCCGTTAACCAGCCGCCGCTATTTTAAAATCAACAGCTTAACTATCGGAGAAAGCATTATGGCAGAAAAAAAGACACCGGCGCCCAAATCCGCGGGAAAAAACACGGCAAGGAAAAAACAAACGCCCGCCGGAGAAAAAGCCGCCCCCCGGAAAAATAAACGCACCGCCGCCGCGCCGGAAGAAAACGCCATCCGCGCCGCGGTTCAGGATACAGCCCCCGCCGCGCCGCAAACCGCCGCCGATACCGTGGATAACGCGCAAGCGGAAGACATTGCGCCGCAAGCCGGCAAAAAAGTTTTATCCGCCCGGATTTTGTGGAATTTCTGGCTGGACGGCTGGAAAAAAATTTTTATCCTGCGCGGACGCACTTCCCGCTTTGAACTCTGGGGCTGGCTGTTGCCGAATACGGTGCTTTGCGTCCTTATCCAACTGCTCTGCACCTATATTCTGTCGCCGCACTTTTTGCGCAACGCCAATCAGCACGGCTTCACCATAGAAGAAATCGAACATTACATTGCCGCCGCGCAGACGATATTTTATTTTGTTATGGTTGTCTCGCTGTTTCCGCTGGGTTCGCTGCTCATCCGCCGCATGCACGATTTGAACCGCCTGGCGTGGAAAGACTATCTTGAGCCGGTATTTATGGGCGCCGTCGTATTCAGCGCGTTAAACTTCGCCATCGCCCTGTTGAGCAACACCATATACGCCTACACGACAATGCTGCTGGGAATTTGCACCATAACCATCTTCTACGGCGTATGCTACCACCTGTTAAAGTTCCTGGTAATGACTCTGTTCTACCGCGGCAATCTCCGCCACAATCTCTACGGCGCCCCCAAATACAAAGGCGACGAATACGAAGAGCCGGCGCTGAACCTGAGCTGCATATATTTCCTGCTCATCGCCACCGTCGGCCTGTTCTGGCTGGCTCTGGCGCTGGCGTAAAATAACTTTCCATCCGCAAAAGAAAAGGGAGCCGCTTTAAAAAAGCCGCTCCCTTTTTCCTGTCAACCGGACAAACCGTCCCGGCCGCCGCCGTTAGACGGCAACTTCGGTTTACCTTCGCCATTTGCCGCCGCTTGCGCCTTTGGGCTGTTCTGCCCGTTCGCACATGCTTGCGCCTTGCCTCCGCCATTCTTTGCAGAGTTCGGCTTGCCTTGCGCATTAACCGCCGGTTTCGGCTTGCCCTGTCCGTTCTTCGCAGAGTTCGGCTTTCCCTGTCCGTCCGCACCGGACTTCGGTTTGACTCCTGCCGCACCCTTTGTTGCCGGCTTCGACTTATAAACGCCTTTTCCGCCCGGTTTGGGGTTGCCCTGCGCATTAGTTGCCGGTTTCGGCCTGCCGCTACCATTCGCACCGGACTTCGGCTTGCCCTGTCCGCCCGCTGCCGGTTTCATTTTCAGGGCGGAAAACGGCAACGCGCTCGGCGCATACAGTTTCGCCAACCGCTGCACGCTGCCCCAAAGTTGCGGATAACGTTTTTCCTGCAACCTTTGCGCAATCATCGCCAACACCGCCTTGGCCTGCACCGCGGGAATAGCGCCGTTGTCATCTTCGGCACCGTTATCGCCGGACGCGGCAATCGCCTCAAAACGCTTCATCAGCGTCGCCAGCCAGCTGTCAAACGCCCTTTCCTCTTCAGGATGTTCGCCAATCGGCTCCAACGTCCGCAGGAAGTAGCGAAACGCCGCCGAAAGAACCGACAACGTCGGCAACGCCTTGGCACGTTCCCGCATCATCTGGTATAAATCGCGCCGTTCATGCCACAAGCTGTCCATCATCGGCAACAGCTCGCCGCCTTCGCGCCAGACCGACATAAAAATCTTCTCAAACGCCGGCGATTGCGGATTAAGCTTTGCCGCAAAAGAGGCCTCGTTTTTCTTGTCTTTACCCGCCAGCCCCTCGCACAAATGCTCGTAAGCTTCCGCGGATAAAGCCTCTGCCCACACCGACGCGCCGGCTGCAAAAACCACATTCGCATACATCTCCGTCAAATAGGAAATAAACGCCTGATTTTCCGCCACGGCTTTCCGTATCGCCGCAAATGCCAGATGCTTTTTGATAAATCGCCCGGAGATCATGTAAATCTCGCTCGTCAGTTTTTTGAGCAGAAATTCAAATTCGTCCGTGCTCTCAACGCCAAGTTCGTCCCACCAGCGGCGTTCAAAAAGCGCCAGCCGGGTTTCCGAACTCCACACACGCAACGCGACAAACTGCCGTTGCACCTGCTCGCTTCCCGCCTTGTTGATAACCGCCAGCTCAATATCCTTGCCGGGCAAGAACAACCGGGCGTTCGGATTACTTTTAAGGCAGTAAGAGCCAATCGCGCTTTCGGGGCGGAATTTCTTCATCCACCACGCCTGCGCCTTAACCAAAAACATAAGATGTTCCATCAGCACAATAATTTTATTAGTGAATAATCCGGATAATAACTCTCATACGCGGCCAGCATAACCCTTTCCTGAAAAAAAGTCAACCGTTGCCTGTAAAAAACCGGCAAAACAAACCATCGTTTGTTTTGCCGAAGGATATAAAAAATTGTCAAACGCAATATCAGCTGGTCAAGAGAACGCTATAATCAGGCCGCCGCCCGCGGGGCTTCACATTCCCGCCGCCCGTTTTTTTCATATCCTGTTTTCCTTTCTCTGCATTGTTATCAACTGCGTCTTAAATCATTTTGCCACCAAGTGCGACCTGTTCGCACTTGCCCCGTTAGGGCTACAACTGCTTTGCCTTTTCTCCACTATCCTGAATGTGCCTTTCAAAAATTTATCCACCAAACATGTCCAGCGCGTGTTTGCCCCCGCTTTGCGGGGTATACCCAACCCGCAAGCACGCTATACCATTGCCCACCGCTGGACTGCCGCGTTCGCCGCATAAATGCGCCTCTCTCGCCGTGACGGTATAGGTGGATAACACTTGCCCGTTCACGGCACATCGCCCCTTTACGCCGGTGCGGCGCGCACTGCCGTTGGCACGCTTGCCTCTTTCCCCGTCATCGCGAGGCGCGCAACGTAAGTTGCACATCGCCCTTTATGCAGGTGGCGCGGCCACCGATCCACAAACCTGTGCCGTAGGCACACAACTTCCAGCCCACCGCTGGACTGCCGCGTTCGCCGCATAAATGCGCCTCTCTCGCCGTGACGGTATAGGTGGATAACACTTGCCCATTCGTGGCACTCTGCCCCTCGTAGCCCGTTCGTGGCACTCTGCCCATTTACGCAGGTGCCGCTGGCACTGCAGGTGCCGCTGGCACTGACCGGTGCTATACAAGCCCCCAAATCACAAGATGACAGCCACAAAGCGCATCACAACAACGGAGACCAAGCAGGATCACTCCCCTCCCCCGGTGTCAACACCATTCTCTCATTCGTGCCGGTAATATCAACCGAATACAGGTGCTTTTCGCCGTCGCGCGTGGCGGTGCCGCGATTCTGGCGATAGAACATCAACACGCGCCCGTTCGGCGACCAGGTCGGCCCTTCAAGATAAAAGCCGGAAGCAAGCGTCCGCTCGCCGGTGCCGTCGGGATACATCACGCCGAGATAGAACTGGTTGCCCTCCATCCGGGTAAAGGCGATATAATCGCCGCGCGGCGACCAAATCGGCGTGGCATAGCGGCTACCCTGGCGGAAACTGATACGCTGCACGTCGGAACCGTCGCGATTCATCACGTAAAGCTGCTGATTGCCGCCGCGGTCGGAGTTAAACACGATTTTCGAGCCGTCGGGCGAGTAGTTCGGGCTGGTATCAATCGCCGGCCCCGAAGTCAGCTTTTTGGTTTCGCGGGTAGCGAGATTCATTTCGTAAATATCGGTTACGCCGTTTTTGGCATAGCTCAACAACAGATACTGGCTGTCGGGCGAAAACGCCGGTGCGAACGTCATACCGGGGAAGTTGCCCAAAAGCTCGGTGCGCTGCGTCTGCATATTATAGAGATAGACGCGCGGCTTGTTGTTGATGTAAGAAAGATAGGCGATATATTTCATATCCGGCGAAAAACGCGGCGTCAGCACCAGATTGGCGCCGCTGGTCAAAAAGGCGTGCCCTTCCCCGTCCTGATCCATTAGCGCGAGGCGTTTGACGCGCCGGCTTGAAGGGCCGCTCTCGGAAATATAGGCAATAATGGTGTTGAAATAGCCTTTATCGCCGGTCAGACGTTCGTAAATAGCGTCCGCCATGGAGTGCGCCAGCCGCCGCCAACCGGATTTGTTGGAGGTGTAAACTTCATAAAGCAATTCTTTTTCGCTGATAATATCCCAGAGTTTGAAACGGAGTTTAAGCTCGTCGCCCTGCTCTTCCAAAATCGCCGACTGCACCAAAACCTGCGCGTTCAGCACCCGCCAGTCGCCGAAGACCGGCAATTGCTCAATATCAGAAAATTCCTGAATATAGCTACGTTCGTTGATAAGGCGAAACAGCCCGCTGCGCTCCAGGTCGGCCAGAACAACATCGCGCACTTCGTTGGCGTAGGAAAAACCGAGAAAAGCCCCGATGCCCTGATTGTCGGAAATGATTTGCGGAAAGGCAATCGGAATCGGCGCCTGCTGCGCCCCGCTGATGGTTACGTTAAGCTGCGCTTTCGCCGGCACGGCAAACATCAGCCACGCCGCAACAAACATAATTTTCGCAAAAATTCCGCCCCGCGCGCCGACCTGCGCCAAACGGGCGCTTTTGCCGGCGGAGAACATTCTGGCAATCGTCTTAAACATTGTCATTCCTTTTGTTGTATATAACCCGAGTTGCTGAAATAATAATGCCCCTGCGCCGGAAGTAAAGCACAAAATGCAGAATATAAACTAAAATCTACCATCGCTCCGACGCTTTCGCCCATTTATGCAGGTGCGGCGCGCACTTAAAGGAGGAAAACTTTGCGCAGATAGAAACGGATGTCCGCTCCGTCTGTTCGTGGCACATCGCCCTTCATGCAGGTGCCGCGGGCACTTTTGCGAAATAACCGCAGGAACACCACGCCTCAGTCCGTCCGCGACACATCGCCCATTTATGCAGGTGCGG
>CALXYD010000044.1 GCA_944392865.1 uncultured Alphaproteobacteria bacterium | reverse complement strand
GGTTGGCGCAGAATTTGGGGCTTGAGCCGGAAATGTTCGGCGGGGCTTTGGATTGTGCGGTCTGGCCTTTTGAGGTTGGCGCAGGATTTGAGGCTTGAGCCGGAGATGTTTCGTATGTGCGGATAGCGCAGCGGAAAGATTATAAAACCGGTTGCCGGTGCGGAAGAAACCCCCGTTTGCGCCGGGCGGCTTTGTGTATAGGTATTGCCTGAACCGCCTATTAACGACAAAACTATCGGGACAATAATGTTTTAGTTAAACAAAAAAGGATTTTATTGATGAAAAGTATTGTAAATGCAAAAAAGAAGAGCAGCCGCCGTTACGGCCAGAACCTCTGGGGCGACAGCAACAGCCCGATTTTGAAAAGAAACTATGCGCCGGGACAACACGGGCAGAGAAGAAAAAAGACAACTGACTACGGCGAGCAATTAAAAGCCAAGCAGAGTATGAAGGTTTATTACGGCAACATTTCGGAAAAGCAATTCCACAAGTACTATGAAGAAGCTATCCGCAGAAGAGGCGATACGGCGGAAAATCTGGTCGGATTGCTTGAGTCCCGTTTGGACAATCTGGTTTACAAAGCCAAATTCGCTTCCACCGTTTTTGCGGCGCGCCAGTTCGTCAATCACGGACACGTTCTTGTCAACGGCAAGAAAGTCAATATTCCGTCTTATCAGTTGAGAGCCGGCGATGTGATTGAAGTGCGCGAGAAGTCAAAGCAGTTGGCTATCGTTATGACGGCTGTCCAGTCGCAGACACGCGACTTCCCGTCTTATCTGGAAGTTGATCCGGCGAAGTTGACGGCAAAGTACACGTTTGTACCGAAGTTTGACGATGTACCTTATGCCGCGATGATGGAACCGAACCTGGTTATCGAATTCTACTCCAGATAACAGCGATTTGCGGATGTCTGCCCTCTGGGGTGGAGATTCGGAGATATATTGCAGAGAGCCTGCCGCGAAATACCGGTGGGCTTTTTTGTGTGTGGAATTGAGCAACGTGCAAAGAAGGGAGAAGACGAGATTTTTTTACGCGATGCGGAGCGCACGCGACGGGCTTTTTTCGTCTGTGGAATTGGGCAACGTGCAAAGAAGGGTGAAGACGAGACTTTTTTACGCGATGCGGAGCGCACGCGGCGGGCTTTTTTCGTGTGGAACGATAGAGGGCGTGTGGCGTTTTTCGTATAGAGCTGGGGAATGTGCGGCGTTTCTGATGCGGGACGATAGAGACACGGCGGACATCTATAAGGCTGGGCGGCGACGATATTTTTGGCGTGATATTGGGAAGCATGTATTTTTGCGTGTGGCTTAGAGTATGTGTTGCGTTTTTCGTGCGGTAAGGCAAGACGCTTTTGCCTTTGGTTGAGCCGCGCACGAAAGGTAAATCTGTGAGATACGGCTTTTTTGAATAACAAAAAAATAAGAGGGCAAATAAATTCCCTCTTTTTATTGCCGTCAACGTTCGTTATTCTGCCGTTTCAGAGGCGCGACCCGCCGACGTGGCAAGCTATGTGCTTTTTTATACTTTGAAGAAAGCCCGGCTATATGCCGATAAATATTGAGCATTTTTTCATCACCGGCAGCGGCTAAATCTTCCGGATGGCCTTGAATACATAAAATTCCGGCTTTTTCGTTACCCCATACCTCAGGAATACCGTCTGCATCCGAAACGGCATACATATCCATTTTAACCAATGGTTCGCCCTTTACATATTCCTGCAGCGCCGGATGCACCATGGCCTGCGCATGACGGGAATTTATCATTATCCGGTCTTCATCGGCACGCAAACCCATGATATCAAATATCGGCGTTCCGGGCAGAAGTTTCAACCCATGCAGGCGGACATCTGTTTCCTGCCGAGGCTTGTGAACGGCCTTGTGCGGAATTTCATCTTCCAGGCTGCGATACATTTTCATATTGCCCAAGCAGGCGCCAATCATTTGTGCACCGGCGCAAATTCCAAGCATCGGCTTGTGGTGGCGATAAGCTTCCTGTATTACGGATTTATAGGCAAAAAAGCGCTTTCCTTCGCGTCCGCCCATATCTTTGCCATCAATAAAAAAGCTTTCCGGATTGTCAAACGCACCACCCGGCAAAATTGCCCCGTCGCATGTTTTCATTTGTTTATAAGCATTATCGTAATCTAAAAAACGGATTTCCGCTCCGGAATTTAAAATACTGTGGGCATAAGACAGCCCAACGGTATAATATTCTGTTCCATCATTCCCTTTATCCTGCCCTAAAAGAAATCCGACCGTCGGACGCTCCGGCGACGTATTCTCATACAGATATTTATGAAAGCGGATATCCGGCAAAATATGCGCATCGTTCAATTCCGCTATTTGAGATTTGGCAATGCCGAAGCTTTTAAATTCTTCAAGATATTCCAGATATACTTTTTTATACGCCATTTTATCTCCTTTGTAAGGAAAACTCTGTTATTACAATAACGTTATTGTAGCCGTAAAAGCATATCTTGTCAATCGCTAAAATTATATCTCCAGATAGCTTAAAACATCATCGGGGCTGTTGACCTGCACGACTTCGGTATTATCCATCGCGCGCAAGGCCTCGGCCAGCGCATAGTCATTGCCGCCCTGCTCCGTCCGGTCGCCGATAAAGATAATTTTATGTTGCGGATGCATTTCACGCACACGGCGGGCAATCTGACTCTTGCCGCCGCCTTTGGTAACGATGTCTATGGAGATTTTGCCGCCGACGCTCGCCTCATATTCAGGGAAATTTTTATTTAACTCCGCGACAATCTGTTCGCGTTCGTGATGTTCGGCGTCCCATTCATTATATTTGGTGCGCTCGGCAAACGGGCAATTCCGCCCCAGAACGCTGAAATTCAACATTCCCGGACGCAACTCAAGATAATTTCCGTATAGTTTCCCCTTATATTCCGTACCGCGGCGAAAGCGCTCCAAAGTTTGCAACAGCTCTTTTTTCAATACGATTTCGTTGCGATAGATTTCCTGCCCTTTCTGATGAAAGACATTGCCCATTGAGCTGTATATGCCGCTAAAAGAGCTGATAACCACCGGCGGCAGCTGTTCGGTTACTTTTTCATAATTGGAGCCGGCGGCAAGATAGGCCAGACGGGTTTTCAGCCAGGGCAAAAAGCGGCGGGTAAAGTCCGGCGTCATCGGCTGGCGCGCGGGAGTTAAAGTTCCATCCATATCAAAAATATATATTCTCATAGCGTCCTCCTTTCTTTGCCTAACGGCGGATTCTGCCGACAAACGGCGCATCCGGCTCAAGGGGTGGTTTTGTCATCATAGAGCCTTTTTTCAGAAAACGCAAATGTTTTCTTAATCGGCGACGCATTTATAGTAAGCTTTGGACGGGACAAACAGCCGGCAGGAAAAATAATCGCGATCCACCGGCGCGGCGTGGGTATTCTTTTTATATTTTTGGCACAAACCATCCGCCATCGCCTGCAACTTCTCTTTGCCGGTAAACAGCGGATTGTAACAGACGGCGGGACGTCCGGGTTTGGAAGCGCCGACATAGACGTATTCCGTCCCCGGTTCGCGGCGGCGGTCTTCAAACGGGCCAAACTGCGCGCAGGCGGACAAACAAAACAGCAGAGATAATAACAACGATAATTTTAGTGTGGACAATTTGCAAAACTCCCATTAAATTGCATACGTCGGTTATTATAGATAAAGATGAATAAAAATGCAAAGCGAAAATGTTTATATTGGGGATGATAAATTCCAGCGTTTTTTAGACCACTACAACTGCCCTACCCCGCTTTTTGTCGCCAAACTCAAGTTTGCCGGCGCGGTGTGCAGCCCAAATGCAAACCTGCGCCCGACGGATGTTATCGCCTCGCTGTTTCCCGAAAACCAACAGCCGCGGCTGGCGACCAAAGCCGAGGCCGAACTCTTTTTCAAATTTTTTATGGGGCTGTGGGACGAGATGTTTGCGCAAATCAGGACGAATACGTTGGAGCTGCCGGCCTATGCGGGACATAAAGACGACCGGAGCGAGCTGATTGAGTGGTGCCGGAGCCGTGCTGACCAGATTGAATTCGGCTTTGTGGAAGGATTTTGGGGCGGGTGCGACACGCTTAAAATTCCAAACTACGCCGCAGAACTGATGTCGTCGCTATCGGATATGGCCGAGGTTTACGATGCTTTGGCGAAAAGACTCGCGGCCGGCGACAAACCTGCCGATATTTATACGGTTATCGGCAATACCGACAAGATGGTGGAGAAAACGTTTAAATTTTTGATTGAACACCTTGTGCTGCCGCATATTCAACAGCTGCAGCGGCAAGTCAACTGACAGGAGGTTTACAATGGAACTATATGAAGGGTTGCTGACCAGGCGTTCGGTCAGAAAATATGATCCGGAAAAGAAACTGACCAAAGAAGAAATTGAAGAATTGTTGCGGGCGGCAAGCTATGCCCCGTCGGCGCATAACAAACAGCCATGGCATTATCTGGTTATCCAAGATGCGGAAACACTGCGCGGGTTGCGCCTGTTGCAACCGTGGACATCTTTTGCGAAAGACGCGGCGTGCGTGGTGATTGTCTGTGCCGATGAAGAAGAAACTTTCCACCGCGAAAAGGAAGGTTGGAACTATGCGCAGATTGACGGCGCTTTAGCGGCGCAAAATCTGCTGCTTGCCTGTCATGCCAAAGGGTTGGGCGCGTGTTTCTGCGGCGCGGCGCCGATGCCGATGGTGGTTGAAGGGTTGCGAAAGAAATTTAATCTGCCTGAAACGATGCTGCCGATTGCCATTGTGCCTATCGGGTATCCGCTGGAAACGCCGAAACAACCGGCGGATCGGCTTAATCCCGATAAAATCCACTGGGAAACATTTTGAGGTTCGGCAAAGGATCGGCAATAGCCCCGCGCCTATGGGCGGGGGAACAGAGCAATATCGGCTGAGCCGCGGAATATATTAAAATAACGGCAAATAAGCACAAAAAAACAGCGGCAGGCGGGAAACCTGCGGCTGTTTTTTCTTTTGCTTAAATCATCCCATCCGGTAGCGGAAAATAAAGTCTTCCACCTCTTCACGATTACCGCGTTCAAAAAGTTCGTCTTTGGCGCTTAATCCATCTTTGGCCTCTTTGATATAAAACATTATCAAATCGTGGTTGCCGCTTTTAATCAGCTCCCGTTCAGCCGGCAGACAGAGGCATCGGTGAATTTGAATATACCACTTCGCGACATTAAGAACCATGGCATATTTATCCCTATTCGCAAATATGCCGATGCATTTCATCAACTCGGTTTCCGCATCCATGGACAAACGCCATTTCCTAATGTATCCCGTCAGAGCGTCAAAACACGCAAAGGGTGGTTTCTTTTGCAATTCCCGTAACACAAACACCTCCGTTTCCGGCAGATATTGCATTTTATTAAAGCGCGATCCCCAGAAAGGATGAGGCAGACAACAGAGAACAAAATCCTTTTCCACTTGTGGCGATAATACATTATTTTCCACCATATAGCAGAATAAGCTGCCCAAATCCTCATCGCCTTTCCAGCTGAAAATTTCCCGTTGCGCTTCTTCGCACAAGTTTTTCAACTGCCCGTCCCTAAAACGCTCCAGGTGTAAATCTGCATAAGCCTGCAGCATTGCGTGAATTTCCGGGTAACGGCGGCGGCGAAGAATGTGCAACTGTTCCTCTTTAGTCAAAAGCCCGGATACGGCGCCCCAGCCTTCATCCTTTATTTGCTGCACAAGCCGCATAACCCGCCGGTGTTCGCGACGTTCCTGTTCAGCTTCTTCCATCAGCCGGTTGATTTCGGCAATAGATATTTTTTCTTCCATACCAATAATTTTTTTATAATTAAACATAAGGTTATTTAAGCGGGGCAAGTTTAGCACGACGCCTATTTTTGTCAAGATATTTTTTCGTTACGGAAAACGCCCGTCGTTGAGGCGGGCGCTTTGCTTAAAATCCGGCGGAATTATCAGTAAAATTCATAGAGCTTTTTCAATATTTCCGGCACGTCGGCTTCCAGCTCCGCCAGAATATAGGCGGCGGTATCCAAATTCAGCCGGCCGATGGATTTGACAGAATATTTATCCTGATTTTCTATCCAGCGCGGATTGTTGTAATCCACCCAATAGCGTTCGCGATAGGACGGTATGGTGCGGGCGGACGGCTTTTGCAGGTGCAGTTTGCCGTCGGGTGCGAGGAATGCGGATTTTTCCAGCCCGCCCTCTTTGTCATACGCTTTTACGTCTATCTCGCCGTTACGATAAAAGGCGATTTCGGTTTTCACTTTGCCGTCCGGATAATACTCCAGCAACGTGTCTTTTTTTGCGTCGGTCTTAAACTCGGACGCTACCGCGCCGTTTTTGGCATAGGTTTTCAGGTTGTCTTTCAGCAGGCTTTCGGTATTTTTCGCCAGATTTAACGGCATTGCGGCACCGTTTAAGCTTAAAGCGGAAATTTTTCCGTCCGATGCGTAACTTTCCGCCAAGACGTTCGCGCCAAGCTGTCTGGTTACTTTTGCCAGTTTGCCGCCTTTATCGTATTCTTTAACCGTAAAGGCCAGCGGCGAGATTTGCGCCGTTTCCTGCTGCAAGCTACCGTCCGGAGCAAAAGACTTGTCGGCGAACAGCAATGTATCCGGCGTGCGTCTGATTTCGTAACGGGTTTTGCCGCTGTCGTAAAAATCTTCCCGTGACAGGAAGGCCATAACCGGATTGTCGGTATAGGCTTTCAGCGTTTTGCGGCGAATTTCGCCCGAACCGAAATATTTTTCTGTCAGAATATCGTCGTCGCGATACATCGTATCGGTCAAAAGCAGGCCGGTTTTGGAATATTCCTTTATTTCCACGGTGCGGCTGCCTTTGGTGCGGACGGTCTTACGCAACTTTTTGTTCGGATAATAAAATTTTTCAGTCTTTTCAAGCGAACCTTCGGCCTTTTTCAGACCGGCGCCGAGGTGTTCCTTATCAACCACATCCGCCAGTTCACCGATATCCGGACGGGCAACGGGACCGATGTTGCGCGCGGCCAGCTCTTCCTCTTTTTTGTCTTCCGCCGTCGGGATAATCGCATTTTTCACCTTAATATCGTCAAACGATATGGGTTCCAGATCTTCCACAAGCGGCGCGGCTTCCGCCGGCAAAACCGGCGCGACCGGGACGGGTTTGGGTTCGGGCTGTATCTGAGGCGCCGCTTCCGGTGTTTCTATTTGAGCCGGAGTTGCCGGTGCAGTTTGGGCTTTGATTTGAGCCGGCGCTACGGGCGCGGGCGAAGTTCTAGCTTGCAGCGCAGGTGCCGGCGCTGTCGGTTCAGCTTTCAGTTCCGAAGAAACAGCCGCGACAGGCTCTTTTGCCGGCACGGGTGTTTTTTCCGTTATTGGCTCGTTTTCTTCCGGCGCAACAGCGGCGGCGTTCTGCTCCGGCAGAACAGGCTTGTCTTCCGTTTGCGGCGCGGGCGCTTTTTCCGCTATCGGCGCGGGCTGAGCGGGCTTTTTATCCGTGGCGTCGGCAGGATTTTCCGCAGCTTTAATCATTGAGGTTATGGCGGCCATCGTTTCCGTGGTGTCGCGTGTCGGCGCCGCTACCGGCGACGCTGCGGCGGGCGCTGTCGCGGCAGGTTGAGCGCCGCTTGCCGATGTTGCCAACGGTGTTGCAGCGACGTTTTCATAGCCGCAAAGTTTGCCGCCTTTTATCAATTCATTGTTGCGGTAGACGGTATATTCGCCCGCCGCCAGATTATACTCTATGTAATTGCGCGGATTGCCGGCATTTACCTCGCGGATGTTATCCAACGCGCCGTCGTAATAGCGCAAATAAATGTCTTTGTTTTTATCCGGCTGCGACAGGAAAGCGTCCGTTTTTTCGCCGTCTCTGTAATTGGCGCTGAAAGCCAGGCTGCCGTCTTTTTCATAACGGACAAACAACCGACGCGGCGAACCGTCGGCAATGGTCAACATTTCTTTTACCGCACCGTTAGCGTGGTAACTGCGCGAACTTTCCGCAAGCTCATCCCGGTCAAAATACATCTCGGCGACGACTTTGCCCTTGTCATCATACTGTCTGGCAAAACCCTGGCGCTGTTTTTGATAATACGGAATATCATACAGCTGTTTTCCTTTGGCGGAATAAACCGTTTCCACCGCGTATTCGCCGCGATTATAGCCGGTCGGCAAGACGGCGCGCAGATGCCCTAACGTATCGTAGCAGGCGTATTTGCTGTTCTCGGGTTTAAAAGATGAGAAATCACGACACGACACCGGGCGGTTAATCGTAAAGTTTTTGGCTATGGTGTTGGCATTGGCGTCAACATCAAGCGTCAATTCCGCAATTTTTTCTTTTATGTCAAGACATTTGGCATCGGGATTTTTCAACCCGGCAAGTTTGGAAACGACCGGCGGACGGGCGGGCTTTTCGACACCGGCGCCGACAATCTCGCCATCGGCAAATTCAATCGTGCGCGCCTGCGGGCCGTATATTCTGGCGGTTCCTTCTTTTTTGCCGTTTTGGTAATTAAACTCGGCGGCAACTTCCCCGGTCGGGAAATAGCAGGACAGTTTTCCTTCCACCGCGCCGTTATCGTAAGTCTTGCGGAAAGCAACGCTTTTGCTCGGAAAATAGCCGGTGGCTTCGCCGTCTTTTACTCCCTGTTTGTAATTTATCTCGGCGGTTACGTTGCCGGAAGCATCAAACTTCTGCTCAACACCGTTGCGCAGGCCGCCCTGATACGGCGTCATCTTCCGTATCATACCGGTATCGTCATAACTGATTTTGGTGGCGATATTGCCGCGGGCGTCGGTTATCTCATAAACAAAATTTTCACGATACGGCAGACCGCATTTGTTATAAGATATATCGCCTTCGTCCTCATACAGTTCCACCAAATCCTGCAGGCTTAAACTTACTTTATCCGGACAGCCGGCCTCATTCAGCTCGGGCGAGAAATTCAGCACCCTGGCACCGCGGACTTCCCTTATGACTTTGCCCAGGCGGTCATAAAAAACCGTTTTGCCCTCTTTGCCGACCGGGAAAGACGCGGCTTTGCGCCCGTTCGGATAATAAGTAACAATGTTGCCGCGACGAATCGTCCTTTGCTCGGCAAGCGGCTTATCTTTGTCTTCTTTGGGCAGAACCCACGGAACTTCCTGGCGCAAAACGCCGTTGTTGTCATATTTCTTTTCAATGCCGATTTTGTTGCTCTCATTCAGATAAGTCGCCTGCGCGGCCAACTTGCCGTTCGGGTAATAGTCTTCCGCATAAAAGCCCTTATCGTCTTCCATTGCGGTTACGCGGCGCGACAACGAACCGTCAGGGTGGTAATAGTTCAAGATTTTTTTGACAACTTCATCGTCTTTAACCGTTTTTTCGGCAATCACACGCCCTTCCGGCGAAAGTAATTTTTCAACAAAGCCGCCTTCAATTTCCTCACGCACAATCTGCGCCTGCGGGGTTTTCTTTTGTGCCTGTTCAGCGGCTTTTTCTCCGGCAGCGGCCATATCTTCCGCCAGAGCGGCAGCCGCGGAATTTACTTCCTTTGCTTCGGCAACGGCGGCGGCTTTGGCTTCATCCAATGCGTATTCCCCGCCGGCGGCGGCATTATTTTTCAGCGAATCGGCGGCGACAGCCAAACCGGCGGCCGACATAGAAAGTGCCAACAACAAAACTAATTCAGACGATTTCCCCATAACTGCCCCATAATTTCCAATGTTAAAAATAAATAATCCCTCGGTAAAATTTAAACACAGTTTTTTTCTTTTTTAAAGCGCTAAATTAAATTTGCACACGGGCAAAACGCGCGGCACTAAATATCCTCGGCGGCGTCTTTGATTATCCGGCAGCGGACGCCTTTAAGCTCTTCAGAGGTTATTTTACCGGCTTTAAATGCGGCCAGAGCAGCCGTAAAACGCGGATTTTCACGCATATTGACGGCGGACGCCTTTTGATACATCCGGCGGAGCGCCTCAGATGTCAGAGCCAGATTTTGCGCGGTTTCGGAACGCAACGGACACGCCCTGCCCCGCATATCCGCCGCCAACACGCTGATAAAACGCTCCAAATCGTCCGGTTGCGGCGCACGTTGCAGCCAGACCACAATATCCAACAAATCCTCTTTGCTTTCCGCACAAGGCCAATGCGCAACCATGTGATTTTTGGCGCTGAAGCGGGCAAAATCCGCAAAACGGCGCGGCACTTGCAAGCGGGTGGCGATGCGGGCGATAATTTCATCCGCCAGAGCGGCGTGTCCGGCGTGGCATGGCCATTTTTCCGGCGGGGTGGCGGTTTTGCCGATGTCATGCAGCAAAACGGCAAAATTAACCAACGGGTCGTCCGTCGCCGCCGCTTCCAGCGACAATATCGTATGTTCGCCGGCGTTGCCTTCCGGGTGATAGTCCAAACGTTCGGGAATCTGCCATAAACTTTCCACCTCGGGCAATAATTCTGCCAAAGCGCCGCATTCACGCGCGGTGCGGATAAAGCGGGAGAATCTTTTACAAGACAGGGCTTTTTCAATTTCGCCCCATATCCGTTGGCGGCTCAAATGCCGCAATTCGCCGGCTTTGACCATTTTTCGGCACAAGGCCATCGTTTCCGGCGCAACCGAAAAATCCAACCGGGCGGCAAAGCGGCACATTCGCAACACCCGCAAAGGATCTTCGGCAAAATGGGGAGAGATATGGCGCAAAACGCGTTTTTTTATATCTTCCGCACCATTATGGAAATCAATAATCCGGCCGGTTTCTTCTTCCTGATACAGCGCATTACAGGTAAAATCGCGGCGGAGAGAATCTTCTTCCAGCGTGATGTCAGGCGTGAAGACAAAGGCAAAATCGCCGTGGCCGGTGCCGGTTTTTATCTCTTTGCGCGCCAGAGCGTATTCCTCGCCGGTTTTCGGGTGCAAAAAGACGGGAAAGCTTTTGCCGACTTTCTTAAAGCCGAGCGCAAGCATTTCCTCTTCCGTGCCGCCGATGACGACAAAGTCCCTGTCCTGGACGGTTTGGTGCAACAATTTATCCCGCACGGCGCCGCCGACCTGATAAAATCGCATTTTATTCTCCGTAATTTTATGAAAATATAGCCGCTAAATCAGTGCATTGCAAGTATTTTATCCTTTTTATCAAAAAAATGAAAAAAATATGTTGCAAAAAAAAATCTTTTGGTTATAGTTGGGGAAGTTTATGAGATGGGTGCGTAGCTCAGTTGGCTAGAGCAACTGACTCTTAATCAGTGGGTCCAGGGTTCGAATCCCTGCGCGCCTACCATTTTGAAGAGCTTCGGTTTTTCCGAGGCTTTTTTTGTTATGCCGGGATTCGAACCCCACGG
>CALXYD010000043.1 GCA_944392865.1 uncultured Alphaproteobacteria bacterium | reverse complement strand
TTAAAGGGGAAAATTTTGGCATCTAATCGCGGATGGAAGCCGGATTGGCAAAAATCCACGTACCTTTTTTTGTACGCTAGGATTTTTGCCACCGGACATCCGCTTCTATCTGTCCAAAATTTCCCGCCTTTAATGACTTAGAATTGGCACTATCCAAGCCCATCTCTATTAGCTCAAAATTTTCTCCCTTTAATTCCACGAACTAACAGAGGAAACATCCGTTTCTATCTGCGCAAAATTTTGTGGCCGCGCCACCTGCGTAAAGGAAAGAGGTAATGTGCCAGACGGGCAGTGCGCGCCGCACGGGCAACGAGGGCGATGTGCCACGAATGGACACTATCCAATTCCATTGCTTATTTTCCGCTGTTTTTTTTGCTTGCAAAATTTTACGTTTATGCTATAACTTAGCGCAGTTTGGTGTCGGCAGGCGTTTTTTTCGCGTGCGTCGGCGCGTTTGGGCGTAATCCTTTTATTTTTTTTTTACAGGTAACGAGGCAAAATGACAGAAGAAGTAAGCGAGCAAAGACAGAGCCGCCTCAATAAGCTGGCGAAGCTTGAGGCGATGGGGTATAATCCGTATCCGTATCGGTTTAAGCCGGACAGTCTGGCGAAATCGTTGCAGGAAAAATATAAAGACCTGCCGAACGGCGAAAATACCGAAGACCGGGTTACCGTTGCCGGGCGGGCGATGGCGGTTCGCAATGATGGTATGTTTATTGACTTAAAAGACAAGTCCGGCAATATTCAGATTTTCTGCCACAAATCGCACTTGCCCGAAGAAGGCCTCAAACTCCTGAAATGCCTGGACATCGGCGATATAATCGGCGTAACCGGCTTTATCCGCCGGACGCCTCGGGGCGAACTTTCCGTTGCGGCGGAGAAATTTGACATCATCGCCAAATCGCTGGAGCCGCTGCCGGAAAAATTCCACGGGCTGACAGATATTGAAACCCGCTATCGCAAGCGCTATGTTGACCTGATTATCAATGACGAGGCAAAAGAAATTTTGCTGACGCGGTGCCGAATCGTTTCCGCGGTGCGCGAATTCTTTATGAAAGAGGATTTTCTTGAAGTGGAAACGCCGACGCTGCATCCGATTATGGGCGGGGCGAACGCCAAGCCGTTTATTACCCGCTATAACGCGCTTGACCGTGATTTTTACTTGCGCGTGGCGACCGAGCTTTATCTGAAAAAACTTGTTGTCGGCGGGATTGACCGGGTGTTTGAAATCGGCAGAAACTACCGCAACGAAGGTATTGACAAGAACCATGTGCCGGAATTTACCGGGCTTGAGGCTTATATGGCTTACGGCGATTACAACGATATGGCGGATTTAATCTACCGACTGGTGCGGTTTGTCGTCAACAAGATTTTCGGTACCGACAAGCTGGTGTTGGACGGGCATGAAATTGATTTTTCCAAGCCTTTCCCGAAAGTTTCCATTATTGACCTTATCAAGCGCGAAACCGGGGCGGACTTTTTGAGCGTTGAAACCGTTGAAGATGCGCGGGCGCTGGCGAAATCCATCGGGGTGGATGCCGACCACTGTTCCAACTGGGGCAAAGTGGTGCAGGAAGTGTTTGACGAGAAAGTTGAGCATACCCTGATTGAGCCGATACACGTTTCCGATATGCCGAAAGACGTTTCGCCGCTTGCCAAGACGCACCGCGACAATCCGCGCCTGGTGGAGCATTTTGACACATATCTCCTCGGGGTGGAACTCGGTTGCGCCTATTCCGAGCTTTCCAATCCGCTTGAGCAGTTGGAACGTTTCAAAGCGCAGATGGCCGAGCGTGAGAACGGCGACGATGAGGCGCAAATGCTTGATGAAAGCTTTATTGACGCGCTGTCCTACGGCTTCGCGCCGACGACCGGTATGGGTATGGGGATGGATAGGTTGGCGAAGTTGTTGACCGGGGCGGCGACGTTGAGGGATGTGATATTGTTTCCCACCCTCCGCTAGTTTAAAGGGTAAAATTTGAGCATCTTTTGGGGGCGTGCTAAAGTGCCGTCATGATTGCAAATTTGTCTTACTTCGTAAGCGTTGCGTTAGTTCGCAACGCTAACTTCGTTTCGGTCAAATTGCCGTAACGTTTGTCCTGCTTCCCTTTACAGGGGCGGACAAACTAACGGCAACTACAGGTTCATCCAAAAAACAATTCACAGGATTGTTTTTTGTGATAAACCCGGTCAAGCCAGTTGTAACGGCTGTTTTAGTTGCCTTACGGCAAGTCACAGCCTAACAACTGCTATAGCTCTCGGCAAAAAGCGTCCGCCGGACGTTTTTTGCTCTGCGAGCCCCTTATGTACCTCAATTCCGGCTAAAGCTTTTGCCTGTCTTCGGCTGTCGCCTTGTTGGCAAAAGCAAGCCTCATTGCTTATCGCAGAAAAACAATTCCCCAAATTGTTTTTCTTGCGCAGTGTACACCGCGGTCGGAAATTTGCTTCCAGCACGGCACTTTATCCCACCCATTGCGTGCCTGACGGCACAAGTTTAAACGGGGGCGTGCTAAAGCAGTGCGCGCCGCACGGGCAACAGTGGCCGCGCCACCTGCATAAAGCCGAAAGGGGCTCCACTTCG
Source organism: uncultured Alphaproteobacteria bacterium (assembly GCA_944392865.1). Taxonomy (GTDB): domain Bacteria; phylum Pseudomonadota; class Alphaproteobacteria; order RF32; family CAG-239; genus CAG-267. The sequence continues at coordinate 8,807 of CALXYD010000043.1, read as the reverse complement.
GTCGGGTTACATACGCTTTTAGTACGCTCCTTTATGGCATAAAAAAACAGTTGGCGTGGGTGCGTCAACTGTTTTTTGTTGTTTGCCCGGTGGGCAAGGGATGTTTTTTCAATCTCTTCCTTATGACAATCAGAACAAAATGCTCGAATCGTCTTCCGCGTCATCGTTATACGCGCCTTCCAGAGCGAAACTGCCGCATACCAGTACCGGCATTATCAACGAATACAAAAAGACGTCGCCGGCGGTTATGTCGCAGCCAGTCATGCCGGCTATGCCTGAAATGATGGCGCCGATGATGAGAGCGGCAATGTATAAGACCGTAAATTCTATTAAAAATTTTTTCATACGGATATTTTTTTGAGTTTAACATAAAAATAACTTCAATGCTCAATCGTTTGCCCGGGCGCAACCCGGTGCCGGGACAAAAAGTCCGACACCGGGCGCGGTTACACACGGAGGCTAAAAAAGCGTCCCGCTTATCCTTTTTCCGGATAAACGAGGTGTTTGGGACAGGTTATCTGTTCCGGCACCGCCATATTCCGCCGTTGTTCGGGGGTAATAAGCCCCTGATAGCGCAGATTTTCCGCCATTTTCCATTCCGCGAGGTTCAGTTCGTCCAGCATTTTCTGCCGGTTGTGCTTTATTTCCCGCAAGAGGCGGAAATACTGGCCAACCGAACGGATATTCCAGTTGGGAATCTGAAACCGCTGGCTAAACAGGGAAAAAGTTACGTTCAGGCGTTTCAAACGGTAGTGGCGGCGCAAAAATTTGTCCGCCCAACGGATTTCCGGCGTGATTTCCACGACATTGTCCAGGGGCTGTTGAAACGTTCCGGCGTATTTTTCGCAGCGTTCCAAAAGCCCGGCCAGCTCCTGATACATTACTTCTTTTTGACAGAGAATTTTGCCGTTCATCAGTTTAGCGGCTTCGTCCAGCGTTTCCTCTATCACGAAGTAATAGGATATCAGCTCCGGCGCCTGTTTGGCAACCGTGCGTTCGGTGCGCAGCGACTGGCGCTTGGTTACGCTCCAAATCACGTTTTGCCCCGGCAACAGCATTTTGCGAACCGCCTGCACGTTGGCGCCGGTGTTTGTGCCTAACGGCGCCAACATTAACCGCTCGCGGGTAACGCCGAGATTGAGGCAGACGCGGCGCAAGACTTCGGCTTCGCTACGGTTGCCGTTGACAATCCTGCTTAATGGACCAAATCCGCCGGCGCAGATTATACCGGGATAATAGCCGTAAGCGGCGTAAATCCTGTAATACAGCCATACTGCCCAGAGAGCGGAGGTGGGGTCGTCGTCCAGCGCGACAATACAGTCGGCGGGAACCGGTTTTTGCGCTTCGTCGGCAAAACAGGTGCTTTTGATACACAAATTGTTGTAGATAACTTCTGCCGCATGGTGGGACAAATCGGCATAAATACTTCTTTTCATAATTGTTTTATTAAATTATTTAACATAAGCTTATTTTTAACGGCAACAGTATAGACGTGTTTTGTCTATGTGTCAAGCGATAAATGCAAAAAAAATATTTGCTGCCGCTGGGGGTAAATAACTTTTCGCTTGCCTCGCGGCGGTTTAGCGCTTAGGCTTGAAGCGTTGCGGGTAACCAATGAGGGCATTGTATGTATAAGCTAATCGGAGCAGCGCTTTTTCTTATCGGGGCGGCGGCGGGGTATTTCTGCCGTGAGCCGGTTTCGCCGTATCGGCTTGACTACGGGCGGGCGGTTATCAACCTGCCGATTACATACAGCCATTATCTTGAAGACGACTTATACGCGCTGGGCGAGAAATATCTGGCGGAAGATTTGGCGGCGGCGCTGGCCGAATACGGCATAGAAGCGCGGCTTTATACATTTGAAGATACTTTTTCCAACCGTAATTTTTACGAAGGGTTTGAGATTTATTTGCGCTCGGGGCCGGAGCTTCTGATGTCGGATTATCATGATTACGCCGATAAAGACCGGGTGGCGGTGCTGTTTGAAACCATCCCCTATGAGCTTAGAGAGGTAAAAAACGCCGATATTGTTTTTACCGGTTCGCTGAAGAAAGACCGCGAATATCGTGCGCAGGGTATTAATTCCCATTTTCTGCCGCAATTTACGCGGACGGAAAAGTTTTATCCGGCGCCGAATGATGATTATCGCACGCGGATTTTGTATGTCGCTAACCAATGGCCGGATTTCGGCGTGCGCAAAACCGTTGCCTATGCGCAAAAGACCGGCGTGCGCCTGGCGGTTTTCGGCGATAACTGGGAGAATATCCTGACGGGGGCGTCCGCCATGTGGTGGAAAATGCGGCAAATTGCCGGCGACCAGCTTAAATATTACTATTCCTCGGCGGATATTGTGCTCAACGACACGAGGCCGGACATGATTGAGGCCGGATTTGTCAGCAATCGGATTTTTGACGCGACGGCGTGCAAGGCGTTTGTTATTTCCGATTATATGCCGGAGATTGAAGAAATTTACGGCGACAGTGTGCCGATGTATAGAAATGAACGGGAGTTTAAGGCGCTGATTGACTATTATCTGGCGCACCCGGAAGAACGGCGCGAAAAGGCGGAACGGGCTTATCAGATTACGATGGCGCGTTTTACGGCAGATAAAATCATCGGGCAGATGGCGCAGATTATGAAACAGTATGCGGATAATCTGAAAGGGCGGGACAATGGCGAAAAATAACGGCGGCAAAGCGCAAGGCACGGCGAACGGCGGAACCGGCGGCAAAGCGCAAGGCGGCGCAGTGCGTCAGCGGCGGTTGAAATTATGGCTGGCGGCGCTTATTCTGGCGGCGGGGCTTATAACCGGCTTTGTTCTCGGCAACGGGCGGAAAACGCCGGTTGACGGCGATTTGGCGGTTTTCCGAATCGGGGTGGAACCGAAGCATATTGATTATGATTTATGGGCGGCCATCCGCTTTTTGGATTATATGTTTCGTGAGGCGGGCTATGAGGTCGGCGATTATGTTTACATCGGCGATTTATATCCGAAATGGGCGGACAAGGCGGGGGTTAACGTTTTTATCCGCGGGTTTGTGCAGTTTTTTGATTTGCGGATGAATCCCCAAAGCCGGAATGTCTTTTATATGCACCGGTTTTCGGAATTTTATGTGGAAGAGCTGCGCAACTATGACGGGTGTTTGTCTTCGCAGAAAAAAAGCATTGAAGAGGCAAAAGCGAAAGGCGAACCGGCGGCGGATTATCTGCCGAGCGGCGCGGTGCCGCATCCGCATTTGAAACCGGAGGGCGGATATGAATATGACGTTCTGTATATTTATGAGGAATATTCGCCTGACTATGACGCTTTTATCCAGCGTTTTCATCAGCCGAAAGTTTACAGCGGGCAACACTTTGCCAAGATTGACGATGAAACGCGCGAGGCGGAGTTGCGGAAGGCCAGACTTGTGGTGTATGAAATGATCGCTCCGGGGCGTGACGACGAGGATTATGTGCCGTATGCCGCATACGATATTATCAGCTACGGGCGGCCGCTTTTAACGAATCGCAAAACGCCGCTGACGGAAAAATTCGGCGGGTTAATCCGGCAGTTTGACGGGCTTGAAGAGATGAAGGCGGCGACAGTCGGGGCGCTCGGCGTTGCCGATGATGTCCGCGAGCGGCAGGCGGGCGAGGCGCGGCAGATTTTGCGCAAGATGACCGAGGCGCTGAAATTGCCGTTCTTTGAGCGGTTGAAAGCGCATTAAGGCGGCGCGGCGGATAAAAAAACAACCGGGCGAGCAAAATTTATACATTTTTTGCCGGCGGTTTAGAAACTGTTAACCATATTCGGCGTAATATTCCCTTGTGCCGGCGGACAACACGGCGTTTCAGCAGTTGCGGCCGGGCGGCATAAACGAGGAAAATATAATAAGGAAATTAAACATGACTACAAATGCACAAATTGATTTTTTGAACGACATTAAAGACAAAAAAGTTTCGGTTACCGTGTTTCTGATTAACGGGGTGAAACTGCAGGGGGTTATTACCTGGTTTGACGAAACGTCTTTGCTGTTAAGACGCGACGGACATACCCAGCTTGTTTATGCACACGCCGTTTCAACAATTATGCCGGCGACGCCGATTGATGTTGTAGAGGCTTGATAAAACAAGGAGAGCGGCAGCGGCCGCATAACGGCGGAATACCGGGCGGGCTTTTTATTAAAAAGAGGCCGTGCGGGAGCGGATAAAACCGCAAACCGGCGCTATGTAGCGGTTGCCGCATTTTTTATGCCACGGAAAGGCGACGTTTGATAGAAATAGAAAAAGACAGGAAGACGAAAACTGCGGTCGTGTGTCCGATTGTCCGGACGGCGGGCGTGTTTTGGGGCGAGGCGGACATCAAGGCGCGCGAAGATGAGGCTGCCGGGCTGGTTTTGGCGATGGGGCAGGCGGTTGTTTTGTGCGAGAGCGTCAAGCTTACGGCGGTTGCGCCGGGGAGCTTTTTCGGCAAAGGGACGCTGGAACGGCTGAAGCAGAAATGTGCTGATGAAAACGCCGGGCTTTTGGTGGTTGACGGGACGCTGACACCGGTGCAACAGCGCAATCTGGAAAAGGCTTTAGAGCTGAAAGTAATTGACCGGACGGCGGTTATTCTGGAGATTTTCGGGCGGCGGGCGCAGACCAAAGAAGGCAAGCTGCAAGTTGAGCTGGCGCATTTGACTTATCAGCGCGGGCGGCTGGTGCGCAGTTGGACGCATCTGGAGCGGCAACGCGGCGGCGGGGGCTTTCTCGGCGGGCCGGGCGAAACGCAGATTGAACTTGACCGGCGGCATATTGACGAGCGGATTGTCAAAATCAAGAAAGAACTGGAAAAAGTGCGGCGGACGCGTTCCATTCAACGGGCGGCGCGGGTGCGGGTGCCGTATCCGTCGGCGGCGCTGGTCGGCTATACCAACGCGGGCAAGTCAACGCTGTTTAACCGTTTGTCCGGCGCCAGCGTGACGGCGCAGGATATGCTGTTTGCCACGCTTGACCCGACGGTGCGCAAAATCCGGCTGGATGACGGGACGGAGATGGTTCTGTCGGACACGGTCGGTTTTATCTCCAATCTGCCGCATGAGCTGATTATGGCGTTTCGGGCGACGCTGGAGGAAGTTTTGGAGGCTAATCTCATTATCCATGTGATTGACGCGTCCAACCCCAATTATAAAGCGCAACGCGAAGACGTGCTTAACGTGTTGCATGAATTGGGACTGCAAAAAATTGAATATGAGCCGAATTATATTGAAGTGTTTAACAAAATTGACCTCTTGGACGAGGCGGCACGCGAAAATCTGCTGGCGCGGCTGGGCTGCGGCGCGGCGGAAACGCCGGTAGCGGGCAAGGTTGCAACGGCGCGGTGGAGTAGCAATGCGGCGGCGGTGTCGGCCGTAAACGGAAGCGGCATTGCTTATCTGAGAGGCAAAATTCAGGCGTGTCTGGCGAAGAAAGCGGGATAGGCAGCCGGAAAAGCCCGCGGGCGCGGAAAGCAGCAGCGGCACGGCAGAGGAGCCGGTCGCGGGCGGCCAGAATGTTTTGCGAGATGAAGGGCAAGCCGTTATAAATCCGCCAGTTGCAGTCGGTCGGCGGGATTCCAGCCCAATTCTTCAAGCAGCGTTTCCGCTTCGGCAAAATGGCGGCCGAGGTGGTCGGGGTGATGCGAATCGTCGCTCAACAAGGTTTTAACGCCGCTATCGGCCAGTTCTTTGATTATCCACGGCGCCGGGTGCGGACGGTTAATCCGGTCATAGCCGCTGGTGTTGATTTCAAACGCGGTTTTGGTTTCTTTTAAAGCGGCAATCAGCCGGTATTTGTCTTCGTTAAACTCTTCTTCTTCGCCCAGGTCAAAAATCGCGCAATAATCCAGATGGGCGATAAAGCGGAAATAGCCGCTCCGGATGGCGGCCTCAATGTTGCGGTAGTGGTTATGCACGAGGCGGCGCAGGGCGGCATCGTCCGGGCGCGGGTTCAGGTCTTTCAGATAATAGATGTTGCACAAAAAGCTTTCATCTTCGTTTTTCAGGAAATGGCTGGCACCGATGAGATAGTCCACTTCAAGGCGGGACAGCATTTTTTCAAATCCGTTGCGCCATTCTTTGTGGGTGAAAAAGTCGGTTTCAAAGCCGATTTTGATGTCAATGTTATATTTTCCTTTGAGGTTTTGCAAAATTTCAATATGGCGACGGCAGGTCTTTTCCATATCGGCGAAATTGTTGAAGAACATCGGTTCTTTTTCCAGATTTTGTTTGATGTTCGGGTGGACAATCAGGTGATTGGTGACGCCGATGGTGGCGAAGCCTTTGGCTGCGGCGGCGGCAATCATCGTTTCCGCTGAGGCGCGTCCGTCAAAGTGTTGTTCGCCGTTGTGGGTGTGCAGGGTGAAGTTTTGCATATTTCCTCCGTTGTTTTTGTTTTCACAAGTGTTATTTAAGGCGGAAAAGTTTATACCCGGTTAATTTTTTTGCCGATGATGAAGAAAAGGCGGCGGGGCGGAAGATAGGTAAGCGGGGAGAGGTGCGGGGACGGTATGGCGATGAAGAATAGGCGGGGTGGAAGATAGGTAAGCCCTGGCGGGGCAAGCAACGGCAAGCGTTGCTTGTCGGCTGAATGGTTGGAATGTGATGATAGAGCGGTGTGAAATGTGCGGGGCGCGGGGGCGGTGTTCAGCGGCGGGGAGGTGAGGGGTGGTGGGCGGCGGCTTATTCCTCGGCGGCGCCGGCGCTGGCAAGGATTTGGTCGCGTTCCTTTTTTAACGCCGTCTGGCGCTGGTAGGCCTCTTCGGTAAAATTGCGGCACAGCTCGTCGCTCAAGGCTTTTATTTCCTCTTCAAGGGCGCGGAGGCGGGATTCCTGGAGCAATTTGTCAATATTGCGGCGTAACTCGTTGATAAACGGCGGATTTTTTTGCAACATCGCCAATTCCCAGAGGTTCTTTAAAGTTGCCCCTTCGGGGCGGGTGGTGAGTTCCCGGCGCAAATCTTCCGCCGACAATGCGGTTGCGGCGTTGCCGTAAATGTCCGCCATCGCGGCAAAAAGCTGCGGCAAGTCTTTGTTTTGCGTTGCAAAATTGGCGAGCTGTTCCTCATAGTCGCCGATGAGTTCGGGATATATCAACATCGCGGCGAGGATAAAACGCAAATTCTTATCGCTTTCTCCGTCGGCGCTGCGGCGCAAGGCTTCCGGCGCGGCGGGGGCGAAAGTATGCCCTATCTCGGGGCGGCGGCTGTCGTAACGGTTGTTGTTATTGCGGCGGTAGGCGTTGGCGTATTTATAATTGCCGTTGCGATAATTGGTGTAGCCGTTACCGGCGTTGTCCGGGCGGCGGTAAGGCGTTTGCGGTTGCGGCGCGGCAGCGGTTCCGGGCGCTTGCGGCGGCGGGGGCGTCGGCATATCGTGCGGCGAAACTTCAACCGGCGCGGCGTCGGGCAGGGGAATTTCATCAAGATAAGCGGGGGGCGCCATATCCGAACGCGGCGCGGGCACAGGCGGCATTTCCGGTGCGGCAGGGCGCGGCGCGTATGGGTGCGGGCGGGCGTTGTTGCCGTTATAAGCGGGACGGCGGGGCGCTTCCGGCCACGGCGCCTGTTTGAACGCCTTGTATATCCGGCTGCGGATTTCCTGCGCGTAATAACTGCGCACGGTCGGATCGCCGATTTTTGCCACCTCGGAGAGCAGGGTCTTTTCTATCAGAGCTTTCTTTTCCGGGGTGGAGCTGTCTTCGTTCTCGGTGTATTTGCGCCACAAAATATCTATCAGCGGCGAAGTCTTGTTCATCAACGCGGCGAAACTGTCGCGCCCGTGCGCCTGCAAATACTCGTCGGGATCCTGATTATCCGGCAAAAACAGGAATTTCAGCGAATAGCCGGCTTTGAGCATCGGCAAAACCCGGTCAACGGCGCGCATGGCCGCTTTTACGCCCGGCGAATCGCCATCCAGACACAAAGTCGGCTCAGGGCAGACGCGCCAGGCTTCGGCTATCTGCTCTTCGGTCAGCGCGGTGCCGAGCGGCGCCACGGCGTAGCCGAAACCGTAACGGTCAAGCGCAATCACGTCCATATAGCCTTCGCAGATTATCAGCTTTTTTTCTTTGTAAGCGGCTTCGCGCGCCTTGTCCAGATTGTATAAATTGCGGCGCTTGTTGAAAATCGGGGTGTCGGGCGAGTTCAGGTATTTCGGTTCTATTTTTTCCATCACCCGGCCGCCGAAAGCGATAATTCGCCCCTGTTTGTTGGTTATCGGTATCATGACCCGGTTGCGGAAAAAATCGTGCGGGCGGCGCGACGTATCTTCGGGAATGGCTATCAGTCCTAATTCTTTCAGCTCTTTTTCGGAAACGCCCTGCGACTTGAGGTGCGCCATCAGCGCGTTGTTGTTCGGCGCATAGCCCAAACGGAATTTTTTGAGGGTGTTTTTATCAAGCCCGCGCTTTTCGGCAAAGTATTTCAATCCGGCGGCGCCGTTTGGCATATATAATTCCCGCTCAAAAAAAGCACAGGCGCTTTCCATTATGTCATAAAGCGACTTGCGTGCCTCTTCTTCCTGTTTGTCTTTGGCGGAGAAATGCGGCATTTGCAGCCCCGCCTGGTGCGCCAGCTTCTGCACCGCGTCCATAAACGGCAATCCGTTGGCTTCCATCTCAAATTTGACGATATCGCCATGCGCGCCGCAACCAAAGCAGTGGTAGAAACCTTTGCTTTCGTTCACGGTAAACGAGGGGGTCTTTTCGTTATGAAACGGGCAAAGCCCCTGATATTCGCGTCCTTTTTTGGTTAATTTTACTTTGGCGCCGACGACATCGGCAATGGATAGGCGGGCGCGAAGTTCGTC
>CALXYD010000042.1 GCA_944392865.1 uncultured Alphaproteobacteria bacterium | reverse complement strand
AGCCGCCGCCGAGAAACAGGCAAAAGAAGAATTGGCGAAGAAAGCCGCCGCCGAGAAACAGGCAAAAGAAGAATTGGCGAAGAAAGCCGCCGCCGAGAAACAGGCAAAAGAAGAATTGGTGAAGAAAGCCGCTGCTGAGCAGAAGGCAAAAGCGGAACAGCGGCAAAGGGATAAGCAAGACGCACAAAAAGCCAAGCAAGCGGCCAAAGAAAAGAAAAAAGCGCTGGCAAAAAAGGAAAAAGAGAAGAAAATTGCCGAAAAGCAGGCGCACAAGGCGGAACTTAAACGGATAAAAGAAGAAGAAAAGGCACGCCGGAAACTCGCCAAGGAAAAGAAAAAGGCCGCGGCGGCACAAGAGAAAGCCGCAAAAGCCGCCGAAAAACAGGCTAAGCTCCAACAAAAGGCCGAAGCGAAACGGCTTAAAAAAGAACAACAGCAGATGAAAAGGAAAGCAAGGCTGGACAAGATTAAAAAAGCGATTGCCGGCGCCTTTGTTTTCCGCAAAAAAGAAAAAAATCCGAAAATTATCGCCCTGAAGCCGCGGTATAAAAAACGCAGCCTGTTCCAACGCCTGTTCGGACGCAAAAACAGACGGCAAGATGAACGTATCGCCGGCGATAACATTGAATTAAGCATTGACAATCCGGAAAGACAGCGGGAAATTGCCGAGAAGAAGGCCAAAATCATCGCTTTTAAGCAGAAAGTCCGCGAAAAAGGGCGGAAGACGATGAAATACGCCGCGGTAGCTCTGCCGCTTGCCGGAATGACTTATTTCGGGTTCAGCAAATTGCAAGAAGTAAAACCGGCTTTTGATTTTGACAAGATTACCGCCACTTTCGGAAAGTATGACCTGCCGAACGATGTGATGGCGAAAGCCGGCGAATATTATAATGAGGCGCGCCAGGGGCTGCTTGATTATGATTTGGCTTCTTTTGACGCCGATTTTTCCTGGTGGAGTGCCAACGATACCATCCCGATTGATGAATCCGATTACAAACAGCGCATTCCGTTTATTCAAAACGACAAACTGCACAATGTCCCGAATGCCGACTTTTTCAATTACTGTTTTACCCAAACCAATGAAGCATTCGGCGGAAAATACGGCATTACCGAATCCGTTTACAAAGACTTTGTCCGCGAAAACCGGGCGTTGGTTAATCTCTACAAAATCGGCAGCTACAAAAATATGTCATACGACGAGGCGCGGATTATCGCCAAAGCCAGTTATTTTGACAAATACGGCATCGGATATATCCAAAATGCCAGCATGGCTTCTTATCTCTATTATACGCTGGTTAAAAACGATTGCGATAACGGCAGCGCCGTTTCTTCGCTGGCCGGCGCCGTGCTGGACTTTTATGATACGGACGGCAGAGCTTTGCCCGAAAAACAGCGTAACGCGCTGGAAAATCTTGTCGTGAGCGCCGAACCCGATGCAAAAGACTGGAATCAACTTATTGCCGCAATCAACGCGACAACTTCTTCGCAAGGCGAGGAAAGCAAGCTCTTTGCCGCTCTGCAGAAGAGTCAGTTTACCATTGGTATTCCTTATCTTGACCTCAAAGCCGACCAACAAGGATATATGCAACAAATTGTTGCCAATTCCCGCTATACCTATGAACCAACGTTTGATCTGCCGGCGGAAACACCGGCGCCTTCCGCGGTTTGGGGATTTGCCGATAAGGACGTGCTATCCGATTTCTTTACAGCCGCACCGCTGACGGACAAAGAACGCGAAGCAAAGCTTATGGAAGAACAGAAACAAAAAGACCTTGAAACTTTCAGCAAAATTTATGCGCAGTGCAGCTTTGAAAACGTGGTCAAATTATCCTACGGGCAGAAACGCGAGGCTTTTAACGACGCCAACCGCGTTTTGGCCAGACAGGGAGTCCGCTATAACATCAACCGCCGCCTTTATTGCGCCGGTATGAGCATGGCAAGTTTCTGCGAGGCGTATGAGATTTTCAAAGCGCAAAATCCGAACAGCGTGGTCGGCGAAGCCATCAAAGGAATTATTGACAAGTGCAGTATGAACGCGCACAGCAGCACGGGAATGCGCGATGTTTTCAAAAAACATTCCTCGCGTATTGTTTCTACTAAAAACCTGACGGCTGATGTTGAGGAATATATGGAGCAGAATCCGCACGCCATTATTCACGCCGGTTTCAGAAGAAACGCCGCAGGCAACCAACACTACAACACGATTTTTCCGGCTTTTAACGAGATGTCCGGCGACGCTTATACCTACTGCGCCTACAACAACAACCACTGGGGCAATGAAAATACGTTTTCCAGAGTCATCGGCGACCGGCGCCGCGCCCATTACGGCAAAAGCGGCTGGTTTATAGACGTAACGGCGTGGATTAACGATGAAGCTGAACGGCGCATCACCCGAGAATTGCAAAAGCGCGAAGAACTCCGGATGGAGCTGGAAAGCAAAGAAGCCCTTGCCGAATCTCCGGTGCAGCAGCATGTTGACACTTGGGCAACTATTTTGCAAAATAAATTCTTCGGGCGGAACTAAAATTTACATTACTTTGGCGGCAAATGGGCGTGGAGCTTTTTATCTTAACGCTTGACTTCAGTGGCAAAAAGCGGTTAGCTGGTTTTAGATGTTATTTTAAAGTGTAGCAAATGACGGCGAGATTTCCGATTTTGACTTTTTTAGCGGCGGCCGGGCTGTTTTTCGCGGCTTCCGTAGCAAGCGGCGCGGACAGTTTCGGCGCGGCGCGGTTCAACCTGTGGCTGGCGCTGGGGCTTGCTTTTGCGCTTAATCCGCTTAAATTGCGCGGGAAAGCACTGGCGGCGTGGGGACTATGCGGCTTAGTCGGCGCTTTGGCAGGTCTTATTCTGCCGGCACATATTGCGGGGGTATGGCTGTTTGCGGCTTTTTTGCTGACGGGCGCGATTTTTGCCAAAACAGCGGCGGATAACGGCGCAGACGAAAGCGGCGGCGACACCCTGATTATTCTGGCGGCGGGTTTCTTCAACCTTTCCTTAATCACCAATACCGCACATACCGACATACAATACGACTTTGCATCATGTTTTAACTACATTGAATACATTTTGGAAAATAACTTTCTGTTTTGGAACGAAAATCCGCTATTGAACCGGCCGAGCTATTCCGCTTATCATCCGATTTTGCATTTTCTGCTGGCGGCGGGGGAGATACGGCTGGCGCAAGCCGCGGGCGCCGATATGCGGACGGCGGCGGAAGCGGCGCAGGTGTGTTTTTGCTTTTATATGCTATGGTATTATTTTCTGGCGGGGCGGATTTTGCGGCTGTGCGGGCTGACGGGCAGCGTGCGGCAGGCGGCACTCGCGTTTGTCTGCTTTTTTCCGGCGTATAACGCGATTGCCGGCTTTTTTAACAATGACTGCCTGTTGTTGCCGTTGCAGGCGGGGACGGTTTATTACGTCCTGCTCTATTACCACAACGGCGGACGGAAGAACCTGCTTTGGTGCGGAATTTTCGCCACCGCAGCGGCGCTGACCAAACTTTCGGGCGTCTTGGTGCTGCCGATGGTTGCAACGGCGCTGTTTCTCCGCTGGCGCAAAGCGGGCTACGGGCGGCGGATATGGACGGAATTGGCGGTGTTTGCAGGTTTACTGGCGGGAGGTTTGGCGATTTGGCCTTTATACCAGCACTTCCGACTCGGAGTCGGAGCGGACTTTGTGCCGCCGCAAACGCATTTATCACTGGCAGGCTACGGACTATGGGAGAGGTTTAACCCGTTCGGCGCATTTTTCTACGAAAACCGCTATTACAACGATTTCGGCATTAACCTGTGGGAAACGATGACCAAAACCGCGCTGTTCGGGCAATGGGATTTTTCCATGCGCGGGGCGGATATTCTGCCGCTGATTGCCGCTTTTGAGCTGTTCTATAAACTATTGTTGGCGGCAGCGTGGGGCGCGGCGGCTTACTTTGCCGGCGGCTTTATTTTCGGCAAAAAGATGACGGCGGAAACGGGACTGATGCTCGTTTTGCTCGGCGGGCTGCTGGCGGGGCAAATTCTGTTCGGACTGCGGCATCCTTTTATGTGCAATCAGGATTTCCGTTATGTGGCGCTGATAGCGCTGCCCATAGCGCTGCTTACAGCGCAGCTTGCAGCGGCGTTGCCGGCGGGGCTTAAGCGGACGCTGACAGGGCTTATGGCGGCGTTCGGGGTGGCGGCGGCAATGGTTTGGTGGCGGATTTCGTTTTAATTTTCCTTTTTTTCATTTTTTGACTATTTTTTTTACATAATAGACCTTGACAGGGCGGCCGGATTGTGGTATGTTTATGAGCGTAAAACTTATATATTTTTTAAATTATGAAAAAATTTTTTGAAAATTTAGACGTAACTCGGGAAGAGTTTATGTCTATGCTGAGAGAGAATGGATTGAAGTGCAACGCTGCCGGCCGCCAGTATATGGCTGAACGCGTTAACGTGTTGAAACCGCGCGAAGTTGCGCTTGATAAGGACACGCTGCGGTATGCAGAGGAAATCGGCGGACTGAAACCCGGTTCGGTGTTTGAATATCCGAACGCACAGGGCGGAATGTCCAAGGCGGCCGTATGTTCTTTATACGATTTGCCGAAGGATATGGCCAACCCTTTCTTATACTGCTTCAGCGGTATGATGACGGCGCCGTTGTTCGCCTTTGAGATTCTGCGCCATTATGCCAAGCAAACGGGGCAGATTTTGCCGTTTTTGTCTTCGGGCAAGGAAGGCAACAAAGGGCTGTTCAAAAAGCTCTTCTACCGTAACGAGGGGCTTATCCGCAAGACGGAGTATGATACGTATTACAACCTGATGAGCCTGATAACGGGCGGCGAATATGCGTATCAGAACTACACGCCGTGCGAAGACGACGACAGCGAGGGCAACCTGATTGAGATTTATGCCTTTGCCAAAGAGCAAGGCCTCAAAGAGGTTACGTTCGTTATCTGCTCGGGCAATCCGTTCTATGACAAGCGGCTGTTGGCTGAATGGATGTGGCAGCTCCGTCAGGAGAAATTCGCGGAGGTTAAAGTCAATCTGGTATTGGCGCACTGCCCGATTTATCTGCCGGATTTGCCGACCGTGGTGCCGGAAGCGAAGATTTCCGAGATTTACCTCGGCTATATTGCGGCAAGCATTGGTCCGTTGGCAAAGGACACTATCCGTTTTGACGGCGTAACGGCTTCCGAAAAGCCGGAACGCTATGAAATGCCGGGCGTCTTTGGTGCAGACTGGGAAAAGGTCAGAGACATTATTGTCAACTACTCCAATATGGGGTGGCCAAATTACCAGGAAATCCTCTACGGCATCGGCCACGAGGAAGCAGTTGCCAACATTATCCTGTCGGATTTGTTCGCCCGTGCCTCTTACACGCCGGAAGAATACGACCGCGGCATGGAAGCGCTTATCAGCGGCTATCTGAAGTTTGTCGGCGGCGCGTATTACACCGTGAACAAGGACTTTAAGACTTATTTGCTGGATACGCCGGACGAGCGTTATTTCAAATAAGTTTTGTATGGTTTAGGACTTCCACCCCTTCGCGGGGCGGGAGTTTTTTTATGGGCAAAGTTTTTGCAGGCGGAATTTTTTATGGGTGGAGTTTTTGCGGCGATTAAAATAAACCGGCAGAAGGTGGATAAATCGCCGCGGCGATTGCAAATTTTTGCGGCGGCGGCTATGATGGGGCTGGTTTAACAGATTGCAAGGCAGAAGAAATATTATGTGGCAGCCGGTTTTGATGATTAACGGGTTTATTGTCTTTATCCTCGGGGCGCTGATGCTGGTGCCGGCGGCGGCGCTCAAATATTATACCGGCTCTTTTGACGCCTATTTTATCCAGAGCGGTTTTTTTGCCATGTTTGTCGGCGGCTCGCTGTTTCTGGCCAACTACGGACGGATTAAAAATATTTCCGTTTTGCAAGGCTATCTGATTACGGTTTGCTGTTGGTTCACGGCGCCGCTGTTCTGCGCCCTGCCCTTTCTTGGCAACGGCGATATTAACACTTTTTCCGACGCGCTGTTTGAGGCGACATCCGGACTGACGACCACCGGGTCAACGATTTTGAGCAATATTGAAGGGCAGCCGAAGTCGGTTTTGCTGTGGCGGGCGCTGTTACACGGGGTCAGCGGCGTCGGAATCGTGATTTTTGCGGTGGCGCTGATGCCTTTTCTCGGTATCGGGGGAACGCATATTTTTAATAAGGAAAATTCCGACACCGAAGAGAAATTTCTGCCCAAGATGCGCTACATCGCCAAAGACATTATCCTAACCTACATTCTGCTCAACATTATCTGTATGTTTTTGCTCAAATGGGCGGGCATGAACTGGTTTGACGCGGTGTGCCACGCGCTGGCGACGCTCAGCACCGGCGGGCTTTCCACCAAAAACAATTCCATCGCCTATTTTAACAGCGCTACGATTGAAACGATTATCGGCGCGTTTATGCTGCTCGGCTCGCTACCGATGACCTATTTCATCCTGATTGCCAAGCGGCGCAATTTCGCTTCGGTTTTCGGCAATCAGCAAGTCAACGCCTTTTTGAAATTCATATTCGGTTTTGTGCTTATTATCAGCATTTTTTACGCGGTTACGGCGAATATACCGTTTTTAACGGCATTCCGGCGCGCGTCGTTTAATATGATTTCAGCAATTTCCACCACCGGCTTTTCATCATACGACTTTATCCAGTGGGGGCCATGGGCGGTTACGGTTTTCCTTATTCTGTTTATGGCCGGCGGCTGCACCGGCTCAACTTCCGGCTCCATTAAGATTTTCCGCTGGCAGGTTGTTCTGGCTTTTTTCAAGAAAAGCGCCATCACAGCCCTGTCGCCCAATCAGGTTACGGCGATGAAGACCGGCGGCAAGGTGATTGACGATAAAATCGTATCGTCGGTATTCGTGATGGTTATCGGCTTTGTGCTGGCGATTATCCTGTTTACACTGATTATCACGATGACGGGCGTGGATTTTACCACTTCGCTCGGCGCAGTTACCGGCAATATCGCCAATGCGGGGCTGGGGCTGACCGAAGCGACGGGGCCGTCGGGCAATTTCGCCGGTTTCACGCCGTTTGTCAAATATCTTCTGGTCGTGGTTATGCTGCTCGGCAGGCTTGAAGTGGTGGCGGTGTTCGTGCTGTTGCACAAAATTAAAAATTCCTAGCGCGCGGCGGGCGGCTTTATCTCTGTCCGGTTGCAACAATACGTCATATTTTGTGATAAAACGGCGGCGGGCGAACGAGAAATTTCCCCTTTACAAGAAACGGAAAATTTGCTATGCTTTCGGACAGTTGCAATTTATTTTACGGAGAGAAAAATTATGATACATCCTTCTGCAGTTATTGAAGACGGCGCACAAATTGATCCATCGGCGGAAATCGGCCCGTTTTGCTATATATCGGGACACGCGAAAATCGGCGCCAACAACCGGCTGATTGCGCGGGTTACGGTTTTGGGCAACACAACCATCGGCGAAGGAAACGTCATTTTCCCCGGCGCGTGCCTCGGCGGCGGCCCGCAAGACCACGGCAATGAATTTCAGCCCGACGCGCGGCTGTTTATCGGTTCCAATAACGTTATCCGCGAAAACGTTACCATGCACGCCGGAACGCCGAAAGGACAGACTTCTTACGGTGGGCGTGAAGCCGAAGTTCTGACGACACGGGTCGGCAGCAACGGTATGTTTATGGTTAATTCGCACATCGCGCACGACTGCGTGGTCGGCGACAACGTGATTATGACCAACAACGCGGTTATCGGCGGACACGTCCGGCTGGAAGACGGGGTTATTCTCGGCGGACAAGCGGCGGTGCACCAATTCTGCCGTATCGGGCGCAAAGCGATGATCGGCGGGTTGACAGGAATCGGGCGCGACGTCATTCCGTTCGCAATGGTAACCGGCGACCGCGGCAAATTGCGCGGGCTTAATCTGGTCGGGCTGAAACGCAGCGGCTGCGACGAACATCTGGTTAAATCGGCAACGCGCGCTTATATGTTTATTTTCAAATCCAATGAAGGGACATTTGAACAACGCGTGCAAGAAGCCAAAACAAAATTTGCCGACAACCCGATGGTGCAGGAGCAAATCGCCTTTATTGAAGAATCTATGCACAGCCGGCGCCAGGTTTTAGTTGCAGAATAAACCTTTGCGGCTTTATAATCTGTCCCGTAAGCCTTTGCCGGGCTTGCGGGATTTTTTTTATTTTATGCTACTTTACACGCCGGCGGCGAAGTTTGCGCCTTCCGGCGGCAATGCGCGGAGGAACGATGAATAAAAGCCGGTATTTGATATTGTTTCTTATCATTTTGGCAGCCGTGGGCGGCGGTTGGCTTTATGTGCAACACCGGGCGACACCACAAGAGATGGCGATTGATTTTGTGCAACCGGCAAAAGGGAAAAACACGGCAATCTTTGCCGCCTATTCGGCAGATGGCATAATTTCCGGCTATGTTATTGACTATCTGAAGAAACTTAAAGAAATCGCACCGAATATTATCTTTATTACCGATAACCCGATGCCGGCGGCAGAAGCGGAAAAACTGCGTCCATACGTTGTTCGGATTGAGGCCAGGCGGCACGGCGAATATGACTGGGGGTCTTACAAACGCGGCTATAACTGGCTTAAAGAAAAAGGGCTTATGGCGGCAGACGGCGGGCGGCTTATTTTTGCCAATGACTCTGCGCTCGCGGTGGCGCCGTCACTGTTGCCAATACTTAAAGCGGCGGAAGAATCCGGGGCGGACGTTTTCGGCATTACCGCAAACCAAGACGGATTTTACCACTTGCAGAGCTACTTTCTGATATTTACGCCGCGCGTTTATACCGCGCCCGAATTTGGCGCCTATCTCAATGCGGTCAAGCCGGAGAAAGACGGGCTGATGGTTGCCTACCGCTATGAAGTTCCGTTTACCGGTTATCTGGAACAACTCGGCTTCAGCCACGCTTCGCTCATCCCCTACAAAGAACTCTCTTATCTGCCGCTTAACGATAAAAACTGCTACCCGCTGACGATGCTCAGCAAATACCATACGCCGCTTTTGAAAATGCGCACGTTTACCGAACGGCTTAACGTGCAGGAGCCGCGGCGGCTGGTCTTTAACTGGCTTAAAAAGAACGCGCCCGAGGCTTACCGCCTGTTGCTCGCACATCTGGAAAAAATAAAATCGCCTTATCTGAAGGAGGCTCGCTGATGAAAATTATCCCCGACGCACCGAAAAACCGCCTTTCCGCCGTCACCGCCTTTTTAATCCGGCGTAAACAAAACGTTGGTTATCGCAGTATTGCCGCGATATGCGTGCTGGCGGCGCTGACGGTTGTTTCGTGTTTTTATCTTGCCGCACGGCCGCAACGCTACGCCGTTTTTGCCGGATACAGCGCCGACGGTGATGTCGCGCCTTATACTATCCGCTATCTCAAAGGCTTAAAGGCGGTCAGCAAAGGGGTGGTGTATATTACCGACTCGCCGCTCTCGGAAGAGGCGCAGAAAAAAGTCGCACCCTACATTATGCACGGCGAATTTGCGCGGCACGGCGAATATGACTGGGGGTCTTACAAACGCGGTTTTAACTGGCTTAAAGAAAGCGGGCTGCTCCGGCAGGCGGACGAAGTTATTTTTGCCAATGATTCAACGTATGCGCCGCTCAAAAGCTTCAAGCCGATGTTTCGCGCGATGGGCAGACGCGGCGAACTGGATTTTTGGGGCAATACGCAAAATACAAAATTCAACCCGCATTTGCAGAGCTATTTTCTGGTTTTTCGGCGGCCAGTGCTCCGTTCCAAAAGCTTTGAGGCTTTTCTAAACGGCGTTAAGGCGCAGCCGCACCATTCGCTTTATATTACCGAATATGAAATCAAACTGACGCCGTATCTTGAAAGCCTCGGCTACAAATGGGGAAGCTATATTCCTAAACTGACGCCGCCGGCGTTTGGCGACGGGGAAGTTTCGACCGACCCGAATTCTTATCCGGTTACCCTTATCGGAAAATACAAAAACCAGTTTTTAAAGCGGCGCACGTTTACCGACAAACTGCCGATTGCGGAAGACCGCGGCAAATTGCTTAAACTTTTGAAAAAATATGCGCCGGCGGTGTATGATTTTGCCGTAGCGGAATTTCCGGCGGCGCTGTCCGGCGGGCAAACTGAGGAGGCGCAACCTTGAGGCGTGAATCTTTAATGAAAAAGACAGATGCGGCCGGGGGTTCTCCCTGCCCTCTTTCCGAAAAGCCGCGGCTCAAAGCGCTGTCCGGCGTGAAAATTCTGGCGGTTATCGGCATTATTGCCTGCCATACCGGCGTTTTGCCGCAATGGGATTTATGCGCGCGGATGGTGGAGATATTGTTTTTGCTCTCCGGCTTTTGCATGGCTTACAACCATTACGGCGACGGGTTTTGCGGGAGTTTCGGCGAAGGGTGGCATATCGTCCGGCGGAAGCTGCCGCGGTTTTATCCGGCTCATCTGGCGACATTTTTGTTGCAGGTATTTTTTGTGGCGAAATGGGCGGCGAAACCGCTCAGCTTTACCCTTTCTTTCGGTGCGCTTAATCTGGCGCTGTTACAGGCGTGGTTCCCCAAGACGCAGTTTATGTTTAACAATGTGGCGTGGTTTTTGAGCGCGCTTGTTTTTTGCTACTTCGTTACACCGGCGCTGGCAGCGGCGGTTAAGCGGGCGGAAGAGCGGCGGCGACTCGGGCTGATGTTTCTTCTGCTTACGGCGGTACGCCTTTATATTGAATATATGTGCAATGCCTTTCCGCGGGAAATCTGGCTTAATCTGCACACCAATCCGCTGGTGCAGAGCCTGAACTACAGCCTCGGCTTTTTGGCGGGAGCGGCTTTTTTAAGAGAAATGACATTAAACGACGTTTTACAAAAAAGGCTTTCGGCGGCCTGGGCGACGCTGCCGGAAATTCTGTTTACGGGGGTATATCTCGCGGCGTGCTATGCGCTGGCAGGTGTTGCCTACCGATTGTTTTTTGTATTGCTCGGATTGCCGGTTATCTATATTTTCGCCGGCGGGCGCGGTTATGTTTCCCGCCTGATTTCCGCCAAACCGGCGGTGTGGCTGGCCGGTTACAGCCTGGAGATTTTTATGTTCCATTCGTTTATTTTATACCACTACCCGGTTAATCCGGCGGACGGCTGGTATTTTGTGAAATTCGGGGCGATGGTGCTGGCGGCGGCCGTCGGTTTCCGGCTGTTTACCGGCGGCATAGCGGCAGTGTGGCGACGGTATAGCGACGGTATAGCGGCGGTGTAATCTTCGCAAAAGGCTTTCAGGGGCAGAAATAAATAATTTTCAAAAAAATCCCCCGGCGGCGAAAATTCTTCTTGACTAGCCGAAACATTTATCTTAAAAAGGACGGCGACGGGTCCTTAGCTCAGTTGGTTAGAGCCGGCCGCTCATAACGGTCTGGTCGTAGGTTCGAGT